>PUMJ01000205.1 GCA_003551305.1 Candidatus Brocadiaceae bacterium | reverse complement strand
GCCCCGAGCTTACCCTGCATCGCTTGAACCAGGCGGCAGCCTCGGACTACACTCAGGTCATGTGCCGGACAAGCAACAGACGCGGACGACGGTCAGTCGGCGCGCGGGCGGCGGTTCTCGCCGTGCTCGCCGCCGCGCTGGCATGTTCAGGCTGCGCCCTCGTGGCGGCGCCGGCCCTGCCCGCGCATGCGCAGCATGAGCGGGGGGAGGTCCACATGAACCGCCGTGCCCGGGCGCGCCTGATGCTCCAGGAGCACACCTGGCACCGTGACGAGCGGGGGCACCTGGTGGCGCGACTGCGCCTGCGCAACGAGGGGCAGGCCGCCCTGCCGGTTGAGATGCGGGTTGCTTTCTTCCGCGAAGATGGCACCCCGGAAAGAGAGGCGCTCCCCATCGGCCGGGAAGAACTGCCGGGCTCAGGCCGGCTGATCGGGCTCGAGTGGACTTCCGATACCCCGGAGGCGGACAGGTACGAGGTGCAGATAGACGCGAAGGGGCTGCTGCCCTGGTAGCGCCGGGGCGGGGGCTCGTCAGAATTCCATGCGCGCAAAAGCCCGTATGCCCACCGCCATCGGCAGCAGCGACGCCAGCAGCGAGACACCCAGCGAGATGGCGAGCCCTATGCCGAGTCGCCACGCCAGGGCCGCCCCCTCCCAGATGCCCATCATGTGCATGTGAATGGGCACGACGACCGGGGCCACCGCGAAGGCCACGAAGCAGATGCTGCAGATTAGATTCAGCGTGCCGCCGAAACTGCTGACGATTCGCGAGGGGTTGTCGGAGCCGAGATGCGGGAAGCGCGCACCCAGCCCCACGGCCAGACCATTGAGCCCGCAGCAGACGCAGAGCACCACCAGGGTGTGGACGGCGATCATCCAGAGCGGGAGCCCCAGCACAGCATTGCTCAGCACGATGAGCGTGCCGCTCACCACGAACGTGCCGGCCGCCGCGAACAGGAACTTACCCCACAGGATCGTGTCGCGCCGGATGGGCAGCAGCCCCAGGATCCAGATGCGCCGCCCCTCAAGGCTGAGCTGGGGGAAGACGAAGCGGCTCGTCAGCGTGGCCAGCGTCAGGCACGTGGCGGCCAGGTTCATCAGCGCGATAAGGCTGTGCCAGTAGGGCTCAAGCTGCTCCACGCCCAGCCGCGGGAGGTTCAGGATGTAGAGCCCCAGCAGGCCGAAAAAGAGCAGAAACTGCGACCATTGTGAAGGATCGCGCAGGAACGTCCTGAGGTCTTTCAGAATCAGTTGTCGCAGCCGCTGGGGCAGGAATATCAAGGGGGTCTCCAGCGCCCGGTCCACCAGGCCGCCGCTGCGCCGACGGCCCCGGCGGGAAGCGCCCTGGGCCGTCTCCCATGTGCGGCGGTAGGTGTAGAAGGCCAGCCGATGGATGACCACGCCGAGGAACAGGACGTTGGCCAGCAGCAGGGCCGTGTGGAACAGACCCTCGCTCAGGTGCCCGCGCGAGGTGGCCAGCATGCCTCGGCTCACCCACTGGCTCGGCAGCGCCCAGTGCTGGGAGAAGGAGATGCGGTCCATCAGGGACCGGATGGCCGCCTCGTCGAAAATGTCGGTGCGCATGTGCCGCCGCAGCGGCAGCACCCAGACCACCAGAAGCAGCCCGACGACAAGGGCCACGCCCGCCAGGAACCGCTTCCTACCCCGCGGCAGCACCAGCCCCACCAGCAACGCAAGGACCGCTCCAAGCTGAGTCGCCAGCACAACCAGCAGCAGCGACAGGGCCAGCGCCACGGGGTAGAACCAGACCGGATTGGGGAACACGATGCCGTAGGCGATTATCATCGGCAGAACCAGCACCCCGATGCCCCAGAGGCTGAAGACGATGGAGTCACCGGCCCGGTAGGCGTACGTGTTCTCCGGCCGAAGCGGCAGGGAAAACAGGAACTTCGTCTCCTCGCTGCGGAAGATGGAGGTGTGGGCGATGATCGCGTCGCTGATGGTCATCATTACCAGCAGCGAGACGAACAGGAAGGCGAACAGATAGTCCAGCAGCATGTCGCTGATGGCGCGGAAGTTGTTGAACAGGAACCGGAATACGTCCAGGAACATCGCGAACATCAGCAGCCAGAAGAAGGCCACTATGCCGCCGACGACGACTATGCGCAGCCTCGAGCTGCGGAAGAACTGCCGCACCGAGTAACGGATGGTCCTGAGCCGCAAGCCCAGCAGCAACAGCAGTTCACGCATGGTCGGCGGCCTCGTCCGGCTCTTCAGTCAGGCGCAGAAACGCCTCCTCGAGGCGTTCGTCGGTGCGCGCCGTTTTGTATATCTCCTCCAGCGTTCCGAGCGCCACCAGCGAACCGCGCCGGATGATGCCGACCCGGTCCGCCGTGTCCTCCGCCACGCCAAGCGTGTGGGTGGACATGAAGATGGAGACCCCGCGCTCCGCCTGCTCTTTCAGGATCCTTTTCAGGGTGTTGGCGCCCTTGGGGTCGAGCCCCACGATGGGTTCGTCAATGACTATGACGCGAGGCCGGTGCAGCAGGGCGGCGCTTATGACCACGCGCTGCTTCATGCCGTGCGAGTAGGTCTCGCCCGGCTCGTGCAGGAAGTCCTCCATCTGGAATACCTCGGACAGCTCATCGGCGGCTCGCTCTATGTCGCCCGGCGCCATGCCGTACATCTGCCCCACGAACCGCAGGAACTCCCTGCCCGTGAGTTTCTCGTACAGGTAGGGTTGGTCCGGCACGTAGCTCAGCAGGGCCTTGGCGGCCCTCGAGTCCTTCTGCGCGTCGTGGCCGCACAGTCGCACCCGCCCCTCGCTGGGCCGCAGCAGGCCGGCTATCATCTTGATGGTGGTCGTCTTGCCCGCGCCGTTCGGCCCGAGGAAGACGAAAAGCTCCCCCGGCGGAATCCGCAGGTCCAGGTGCTCGACGGCGGTGAAGCCGTCAAAGCGTTTCGTCAGGTTCTCCAGCTCGATCATACTCGGGCTCGCGCTCCAAACGGATGGCTTCCTGGCATGCTTCGAAGACCGTCTGCACGCCTAACTCTTCCATACATCTGTGGTCCTGCGGGCACTCTTTGAGCTGGCACGGGCCGCACTCCACCTCCAGGCGCACCACGACGTCGTGCGGTCGGTCGCTGGTGGAATAGCCCGGCGCCGTCGGCCCCATCAGACAGACCGTCGGCACGCCCAGCGCCACTCCGTAATGCCGCGGGCCGGAATCCGTCGTCACCAGCAGGGCGCTACGCTCGACCACCGGCTTCAGCAGGTGCAAATCTATGCCGCCGTCCACCAGGTCAACCACCTCGGCCCGCGAGGTGCCGGCTATCCGGGCGGCCGTGGCTTTCTC
>PUMJ01000113.1 GCA_003551305.1 Candidatus Brocadiaceae bacterium | reverse complement strand
GGGTCCTCGCTCACACGAACGACCGCGTTGGGGATGGGGATGTTCGTGGCCTTCTCCGTCACGGTGTAGACGTAGAGCAGCTCCCCGAGCACGCCCGTGGCCATGGCCACGGCGTTGAGCGTATACATCAGGGCGCTCAAGTCCTCATCGTCTGCGCCCCGGATGGCCGCTTCGGTCTCAGACAGGGGCTGGTCCAGGCGGGCAAGCGCCTCCCCGGCGCTCCCTTCGGTGTCATGGCCGGAGAGCAACCTGTCCCAGACAGCGGAGGCAATGCCGCTCGCGGTCAAGTCCGGCTCGCCCAGGCCGCTGACCTGGTCGCTCAGGGACTCCAGCGTGTGGGCGCCGAGGCCCCGGATGTTCGACTCCATCTCCGAGAGCGTCTTGTCCAGCCGGCTCAGGGCCCGGCCCGCCGTCCCTGCGGTCAGGTGGCCGGAAAGGGCCCGGTCAAGGAGCGCGTCTGCGTTGGCTCCCGCGTCCGGCAGGCCACCCAGGGCCGCACCGAAGCTCCCGGCGGCTTCGTAGCTCTCCAGCAGGGCATCCCAGACCGCAGCGGCCGTCTCGGCCGCGCTCAGGTCGTTCAGCCCGGCGACGGCGGCGTTCAGTTGTGTCAGTGTCGGCGGCTCGTATGCGTCGAGGCTGGCGTCCATCTCGGCGCGGACCTGCTCTGTCGTGACGCCTTCGGTCGGGACTCCGTCCCCCTCGAAGAAGACGCCCCAGATCGCAGCGTCAATGACCATGAACCGCACGTGGACGGGGCAGTAGTCTTCCGAGGACTGCACGATCACCTCCAGCAGCCCCCGCGTGTCCGTGTGGGCATCCGTGAGCGTCAGGTCATACCAGCCGGCCGCGTTGGCCACAGCCGCCCAGGTCGCCCCGCTCAGGTCCACCACGGCCGCGCCGTCGTCCTTGAGCAGCGCAGCCACGTCCGCATCGCCAAGAGTGACGGACGTGTCGGGCGTCACCGCGTCTAGGGAACTGACGAACGGCCCAACGCGGACCTTGATTTCGGTGCTTTGCTTGAGCAACTGCATCTCTCAGGACCTCTCCAGTTGCTGATAGTAGTGGCGGTAGGCCGCCATGGTGCCGCCTTCCTCCTCCTCCTCCTCTGTGGTCACCAGGGCCTCCACGTAGTAGACATGCACGCCATCCTCGTTCTCGGGCTCGGACTCCACGACAAGGAAGCCGCACTTGCCGTCTTCCCACTCGTCGGGCTCCAACTCGAAGTCATGGTCCCAGCCCGCCCCTTCGGCCTCCTCCGTCGCCGGCGTGATGTCATCGAAGCCTTCCAGATCGAAGTCATAGACCAGGATGTCACAGGCGAGCGAGCCGTTACGGGCCCGCACGTGAATGGACACCTCCTCGATGTCCTCGTCGTCCTCGTCCAGGTCCAGCAGGAACTTGTGCCCGGTCGGTTCCCCGGTCGGGGGGTTCTCGGGCGGGGAGGAATAAACGGCGTTATCATCGTCCGTGCTGACCGTGTCTATCTCGCCGGGGTCTGTGTATTCCTCCTCGTTGTCCCAGACGCCTGGTAGCGGGTCGCTCATGCCGCCTCCTTCCGGGAGCAGCCGGCGCAACGCCGGCCAGATACGTTCTGCTTCACATGCCGGCAGTAGAACGTGTAGGTCGAGAAGCGACACGAACTGCACTTGCGCACGAAGAGGGCGTCCGCACAGTGCTCCCCGGACTCGTCAATCCTCGGTCCGGGCCGCATCGCCGCTGCTATCTTCCTCCAGTCCCGCATGGAGCGCGCCCCTGGCTTCGGGTTCGATTACGCCACTGGTCACAGCCCGCTGGAGCGTGTCGTTGATCCGCTCGCGGCTGACGCCGGCTGCTTCCATCTCGTCAACAAGGGGCCCGACTCGCAGAACGTCCTGCTGGGCCTTGCTCAGACGGCGGGCCTCCACTTCGGCCGCCTCGTCTATGTCGGGCAGACCGCGCCACTTGTCCGCCGGGCACTCGCCGGCGGTCCAGAACTCCGCATCCAGAACCTGGGCGTCCCTGGGATGGCCGCCGCTCTCCTGGAGCCCGTGGACGCAGCGGTCCCCGGTGCGGAGCCTGTCGCCCTTCAGAACCCGCACCACAACGCAGTGCTCGCAGATCGCGCAGCGGCGCTTGCGCTTCCTTGCCTCCAGGTCCATCGCTCCCTCCAAAGGTCAGGCGGGGCCCTCGTAAACCGTCACACTCGACGGGCCATCTCCGTACTCTTTCGTGTAAGTCCCGAACGGGCAGTCTTCCGCCGGGTCGTCACCCTCGCGATTGTAGAGCGACGTTGAGCCGCTGTCCTCGTCCTTGACGGTGAACCGCCAGTAGCCGCCCTCGCAGGTAAGGTCGCTGATGTCCCCATAATCCGGCGGCGGCATCACCTTGGGCACGTAGGCCATGTAGTACCACTCGCAGACGTCGCCCATCTCCGACGTACGATGCCACTCGTGGTAGTCGTTGCCGATATCCAGGTGGTAGTCTGCGTCGCACCCTGCGCAATCATCTGGGCACTCAGGCTCGGCCGGCTCCTGTTGCACCGATTCGGGCCAGCCTCTCCAGGCGTTCGAACCGAGGCTGTTGGGGTAGACCGCTTTGGGGCTCATGCCGGCCGCCCATCAGAAAGCCGGGGCAGGGGGAGCACTGGTAGGACAGCGCTCCCCGCCCCGTAGTGGTCACAGGGTTATGTGCTGTTGGGCGCCGTCCGCAGGATGTCCGCCCAAAGACCGAGCCAGACCATCCAGGCGCAGTCGCCGTCCGTGGTGAAGTCCATCGTGCGCGGCTGTGCGGCCTCGTGGTTCGTCACGGTGAGGACCACATCGTTGGTCGTCATTTCCTCGCTGACGATGGCCTTCCTCATGCCGAGGTGCAGGCCGTCGGCCAGCGTGGCCGTGGCGTCGTCAGTCCCGAGGGTCGCGGCCTCCATGAAGGTGGTCCCGCCCGGCATGATGGTGAAGGCATCGTTGTCCGGGGGCGTGATGTACTCGACACCGCCGGACTCCTCTCCCTCCATCAGCCAGGCCATCACCAGGCCCGCCGTGCTCGAACGGTTCACGGTCTGGAGGCACAGGGCCGAACCCCGCCCCTTCCAGCCGCCCTCGGCAAAGCGCTTCTGCGCGTCGCCGGCGCCGACCTCGAACGTAACGACGGTCTCCTGGTTGGTGCAGTTCTGGTTGGTCCACACCATTGCGGGCCCGCCGGGCTCGGCAATGTTGATGTAGACACCGCCGTCCCTGCCCGCCTTCGACTCCAGGGCCACGCCCGCGAACCGCAGGTTGTTGTCGTCTGACGGCCTTGCGACCGTCATGACACGCTCTGCGTCGGGGTCCGTGACGTCGCCGGCGTCGTGCGC
>PUMJ01000163.1 GCA_003551305.1 Candidatus Brocadiaceae bacterium | reverse complement strand
TCCAGGGCGAAACGTACACCGAGGCCGAGTTCGCCATCCCCGACGAATGGGCCACCGTCCGCGTCGAAATCGAGGACCGATACTGCCGCCGGGCCTGGACAAACCCCCTGTTCATCCAGCCGACCCCGCTCCACCCCCAAGACCGCTGACCCTCCCCGGCACCGGCCCGCATCTAAATGCTGCGGCCCTTGTGATCGTAGGCGTATCTGGAGGTCGTCCCGGCCGGTCGTAAGAAAAAATCTTCGACAGTCAGCTCTGATCCAATGTGCCTAAAATGGCTAAAAACAGTACGTACTAAAGTATCTATTAAGACCAGGAGAACCATACCCACCAACATCCACAGGATTGCCATTAGTATGAACCTCTTTTCATTAAGCGTCTGATCAGGCCTCCGAAAATTTTACCGACGGCTCTGCCTAGCGCTCGGGCGGGAACAGGGCCGCCGGTGCTCGGGCTCTCCCCCATCCCCTCCACTTCTGGCCAGCCATGTACCTGCCCGCGCCGGACATCCAATCCGCCGAAATAACTAACACGGATATTGGATTCCGTAGTCAACCCAAACGCATCCAAAAGAACGGCTCGGGCCGCGCGTTCGGCGAGCTCTACGTCTCGGCCTACGTTTACTATCAGCGCTTCGGATTGCTCATCTTCGGGCTGCTTTAACGTAAATTCTATGCCTTCGTCTTCAAGCTCCCTGGATACCGCCGCGAACTCATCGGCGCTGAAATTGCTGCGTCTGATCGTCATGTAGTAACGTGTCAGGGCATTCGTGGGAATTTCTTTGCGAAATTCGACAGCCCGTCGGGAGTCGATGTCCCGAAGTTTCAAGCGATGGCCGTGCAGACCGCCGTCGATGCTTTCATTCAAAGAGTCTCCAAGCAAAAAGTCTCCGACTGTCAGCTTTGAGCCAACGTGATTGCAAACTGTCAGCAGAAAATTACCTGTTACGATCAGGAGAATCAAGCCCGCCAATATCCACAGGAATACCATTAGAATGAACCCTCTTTCCCCTGTCGCAAGAAGCGGTCATATACTCTAGCGGCGGGGCGGTTCGGCCTGCCTCAGCAGGAACGTCTTTTCTGCATCCGTCAGTGGCCTCTTCCACTCGGTGTTCTCGATGAACTCACGAACGATGTCCCGCATCTCATCCGCCCCGAGTTCCGGGTACTTCTCGCTTCGCCAGCGATAATTCCGGGCACAATGATCGACATATCTGACTTTTGTAGATCCACCTTTACCAGAACCAAGAATGTGTACGCCTCCGCTCCAGTAAATCCACAACGAGTCCTCTACTCCTCTGGCAACCAGGATTGGAGCATTCCTGTAAACAGCCAAGGTGGCCCCAGGCCAATCTTGCGCTGATGTGCCGCCAAGATACCCCTCTATCAAGCGATAGATTTGCGCGTCCCGGTTTTCCGTGTCCCCGAACTCTTCGCCCTCCGGGGCCTCGTACAGCATGTGACAAAGAACGATGATTCGCATACCCGCGATGGCGGAAGGGGTACGGGCCCACTCCCGCAACTTGGCGATAGCCACGACCTGTCCCTCCTCCTGCAGAGCCCTCGCGACGGCGAGGTACGGCTCCATTCGGTATTCGTCGCCCGGCCGGGCGCAATCCTGGATGAAGATCACCTGCTTCGCCGCAATGATGGTGGTGCGGGGAGCGGCCCTACGCAGACGGGCGATCCCCGACTCTGAGATTCCAGTCCCGGAGACATTAAGAGTTCGCAGTGCCCGGTCTTTTGTCGCCAGCTCTGCCAGCATGGGGACATCTGCATCGGTCAAATCCAGCCCCTGCAACGAAAGTCGACGCAGGTACTCAATGTCTTTGAGCTGTTGGATGCCGGCACGGGTTACCTTTGTGTTGGAGAGGTCCAACGTGTAGACACCGCCGGCCCTCAATAATGCCGCAATCCCTGCGTCGCCAATCGCCGTGTTGCTGAGGTCGAGTTCTCGAAATGAAACGCCTTCCACAAATCGAGAAAGCGTCTCGTCTGTAACCCGTGTGCCGCGGAGTGACAAAAAGGCCGTATGCATGATGCGGGACATTCCCGATCCATCGATTTCCGTGTTTGAGAGATCCAGGTCGGAGATCTTCCCCTTGAACATGCTCAGATTCTGCAGGTCGGCGTCCGAAACGCGGGTTCCGGAGAGGTCGATGGTATACAAGGACCGGCGCCGCAAGGACATAAGAAACCTGTGTTCCACAAGGAATCCTCCCTGGCTTTCAACCCACTTCCGCCTGCCTGATAAGCACCCGCCGCCCACGGTCACCATGACAATAGCCATCCAGAGCAGCAACATCCCGATCACACGAAACATTCTCCGAGCGACCCTTCCCCGTTCGCCTCTTGTCATTAACCAACGTTGACTCTGGATTCCTGGCATCGTATTCTCCTTTCTCGGCCGGTACTCAAACGGGCGGCCAGGTCATGGTCCCGTATCGCGCCGCAACGGCAATTCCTGTCCTCTTTTTGGCTCCACTGTCGGCTGCCTTTTCTTGAGCAGGTCACGGAGTGCCTTCCCCCGACCGGGATTACGTCTCACCGCGTAGAGACCAGAAGGACTCACGATCCAGCGGTTCTGCCTCGCCGGTATGCGGTCCAGTTGGCACTCGGTATACTCGGCCAGAACCTGACCCGACAAAGACCTAACACTCATTGTTCCAAACGATTCGAGAACAACGGCATCCCAGATAATCCCCGATCCGAATTCACGCAATGGAGCAATCAGAACGTGAGTATCCTCGTATCCACGGGGGACTGCCACAACATCGATTGCTTCGTCATACCCGCTAATGAACATGTGCGAGCGCCAAAACCAGTGACACCCGGAGCAGCATACCGAGGCCACACACAGCGTTACCAACCATAACCAACCAGATAACTTAATCACCATGGCCACCATCCCTTTCCGGTTTGTCCATACCGATCCGTTACTTTCTCAAACGGGTTGCGAGCCGAAAGACCTCCAGGTATGGTATTCTTCAGAGAATCCATTGCAGACCTCAGTTCGCCGCCGGCGGCATGTCGTCCCACAACTGCCGCACTATATCGTCCATCGATTCGTAGTCATCGTTTCGCATCGCGTCGAGCATATCCGCCACCAACTCCCGTTGTCGGTCCTCGGGCAACGGGTGATGGCGGCGTTCGTACCGCTCAAGTACTCGGACGAAATGCCTGGTACTGTTAAAGGCTCTGATATATACAGGTAAGCCGGACTCCCGGGCGAGCCCCCCGAAGGTATATGTCCGGCCCCACAAGAAACGCCACCTTTCTTCCCGGGGTTCGGCCAGCAGCGAAAACCGGTCCGCCAACTCCGAGAAGGGCGT
>PUMJ01000288.1 GCA_003551305.1 Candidatus Brocadiaceae bacterium | reverse complement strand
CAGGATCTGGAATGCCGATAAAAGGCATTTGATTTTCTTCCCAGTACTGAGCGAAGGGTTCTTTTTCCTCAGGTCCTACTGCGACAACAATGGTATCTCTTTCTCGATATAAAGAGTAATCTTGACGCAACTGCGCCATATGCTTTCGGCAATAAGGTCAAACAAATCCGCGGTTAAAGACTAAAAATATATTATTTTGACCCCTGTAATTTGAAAGAGTAAATTCATTTTCCTGCCAATCCAAAATAGTAAAATCTGGAGCTGTTTTATTCATTTCGGTTTTCATTATGACACTCCTACCAATTTAAAAAAACCTATGTCAGTAATTTGTTTTTCTTGTAACCATTCAATAAGCTCAAATAACGACCCCTAAAATAATTTTTCACAAATAATTTAATCCTGCAATTTGGTTTGAGGCTTATTATACAAATAATTATGGCTGAAACGCACCGAACAGTACGAGCCATGTCAAAATCGTCTTGGCAACTAGAGATAAAATGATATAACCACGTTCACCGTAAAGGTAGTTTTTAAACTTGCCGATACCCTTATACTGTAAATACATATTAACAGGGAAAGGCAGTATAGTATTAATGTACTTAATATTTTACATGATATAGGAGTGATTATTAAATGTCAAATTATTGTTTGGAAAAGAAGGTGCTGAGGTTGAGAAAATCGAAAACTTAAAGGGTATTTATTCTGGGTCTCTAATGTGGTTGACGCCATTTAAAACTACAAAAGGGAGGAGGTATAAAAATATTCTTGCAGGTACTACTAATTAATATGGAGTGATAACAAATTATGCTTACTCAAAGAATGAAAGTTTCACTTATTACAGGAGCAATCCTCGGTGTGGTTTGTATTGTCGGTGCTTCGATAAGATCAGATTTTGGCCTAGGTGCCGTATATTTATTTGCTTTTTGGTATAACCGTCTGCTTATGGGGTTTGTAATCGGATTACTTGATGGAAAAACTGGACTGCCTAAAGTTTTATATCGTGGAGCGTTTATTGGCCTAGTTGTTTCATTCGCCTTCTATAGTTCAACAGGCTTTGGTGATCCAGTCGGCTTTATAGCTGGTATTATTTATGGGGTTATTATTGAATACGTAGCATTCAAATATGGGGAGGCAAAATGAGGTATAAAAATATTTAAAGCATAGTAGACAAAAAATAAAGGCATTCTTTTATAAATGAAACAAGCCTCCCCAATGGAGTTAATTAAAGAAAACGTTAAAATGGACTGGGGCAATAAAACAATTAAATTATATTTATTGTTGCTGGTGCGGGTGAGATGTTAATATAATACAGTTGTAATCTATGCTTTAGCAGAAAGTCGGAAAATGAGAGGATAATAGCTTGGCACAAGTAAAAAGGTATCAAGAGCACTTTAGAGGATGTCTTATCGGGGGAGCCATTGGTGATGCCATCGGTTCGCCTGTGGAATTTTTGAAACTTGACTCTATAAAACATAAATATGGCGAGGATGGAATTACTGATTTAGAAAGTGCTGAATCAGGATATGCAGAAATAACAGATGATACCCAGATGACCCTGTTTACAGCTGAAGGAATCATCAGGGCTATTACGAGTGCTAATGAGCAAGGTATCTGGAACACCCCCACAGCTATCTTCTATGCCTATCAAAGATGGCTGGTGACTCAGGGTTATTCAAAACATGATCAATACGAAGACATCTATAACAGTTGGTTGCTTGGAATAAAAGAGTTATATGCTATTAGAGCACCCGGCAACACCTGCTTGTCAGCACTGTCCAGCATGGAGATGGGAACAATTGAAAAACCAATCAACAATAGTAAGGGCTGTGGTGCGGTAATGCGAGTTGCTCCTATAGCTCTTGCTTTAACAGGCTTATCTTCAGATAAAGAATTCATATTTAAGGTTGGGGCTGAATCAGGAGCTATAACTCATGGGCACCCTTCAGGTTATTTATCATCTAAACGGTTTATATTCCTGATCATGCACTCTCAGTTGCTACGATTATTCATGCCTGGAATTTACCTGATTCCTATTCTCCGCAAGCTACTTTAAGAGAAGTTTCTGAAGAAACTGGCATGTCCAGAAGGCAACTGATTACTATACTAACCGAGTAGCTTGGAGTAAATTGATGATTGCTGGTTGTGATAACCTAAGTAGTCAATCCTGACCTCAAAACAGCCCAAGTAATTATAGCGTTTTTGATTTTGAAGGGTAGAATAATAGATTCTACCTTACCCCGTCAATGTCAATGGTCACAAAAGCGGAAACACATACCAGATCAATGCCAGTAGAAGCAACAAACACTCTGGCAATAGCGATCGCTTTAATTGCCTGATTTAGGGCCCCTGCTCCAATGGAATAAAACATATAATTGTGACTCTTTCAAAAACTCAGCAGGATAATTAGCAAGCCTGTAGAATTGTATAATTACTACCTTTCAAGCAATGAAGAAGCTTTATAATCTTCGATAATAATTGCCACCTTGTGGTTACGGTTTATTCTTATAATAAATCCATCAAATAGGTGAATGCTTATGAGTATTCTTGATAGATTATTTGGAGTTGTAAATGAAAAGACATTAGACAACAATTTGCTCAAAAGTAGTAAAGAAGGAAATTATAAAGAAACAGAAAAGTATGTAAAAAAAGGGGCTAATGTCAATGTAAAGTGTGGTGAAGGTGGTACGGCTTTAATGTGGGCATCATATGGTGGTCATCTAGATATAGCAAAGCTACTAATAGAAAACGGTGCTGATGTGAATGCAAAAAATAATGCTGGTAATAATGCCTTGATGTTAGCCAGGGCAATGGGACATACAGAAATATCAAGGTTACTCAAGGAATATGGGGCGGAAATTTAAAACTGTAAATAATTGTAAATAAATGGTTTTTAACCTCTTTCCATTGCATTATAAATAAAAAGTTCTCAGATGTCATAGAGGTATTAATACTATTAGTAGTTCACAGTCAAGCCCTTGTTTTTCTCACTTTCTTTTATAGCTGTGACATTTTTCAGTGCGTGACAATCATTACATTTGTTCTAACTACCTGAACGACGGCATTACAAACACTGCCCAAAAACAGTTTCTTGATACCGCCTATTTTCCTGGTACCCAGTATCACCAGGTCATAATTTCCATCAGAGGTTTCATTAATAATTTCTGAGCTGGGGTGTCCTCTTTTTAAGATAATAGTAGGTTTTATATTGTTTGCTTCAAAGGCTTTTTCAGCTTCATGCAAAATTGTTTTTGCTCTTTCAATTATTTTCATTTCTTCAGCCCGCATAAGAGCTTTGTCATAATCAAACACAGAAACTTCCACCGTTTCGCAAACATTAATTAT
>PUMJ01000207.1 GCA_003551305.1 Candidatus Brocadiaceae bacterium | reverse complement strand
GCAGGCGCTGCCGTGGGCTCCGGTCGTCGAGTTAGACAGTCCCGCCTGGAAGACAAGACGACGTACTACCTTGCCGAGGCTCCTGCCTCCTTTTGCCACAGGTTCGGTCCACATAGGCGGAGAGGCTGCTCGTGCTCTCGGACTCCTCCGTGCGCGCGAAGCCGTCCCCGCGCTGATCAACGTGTTAAGTGATGCTGAATGCGGTTTTCGTCCTGCGGCGGCCGCCGCGGCCGCCCTGGGGTGCATCGGGGACCGGCGTGCCCTGCCCGCGCTTCAGCAAGCAATGGACCCGTCAGGTCCTTACGGGCTCCGGCAGGCCGCGCGGAAAGCTCTCCTGCAGATCGAGAGCAGAACCAAGCCCGTGGCAGAACTGACGAAAGACCTTCAAAGTCAAGACGCCTTTGTGGCGTTTGTCGCGATCGTCCGCCTGGCAGAATCCCGGGAACCAGCAGCCATCCCTCATCTGAGCGAACTCGTCAAAGACACTCGCTCAGTGCGGGTGCCGTGCTCATGGATGGAGTGTTCGCTTGCCTATGCCGCTCATCAGGCCATACACGTAATAGTTGCGCACCCCGAAGATGCCCCGCGATAAACGACATACCAGGGACGTGCGGCGCATTGTGCGTACGTTCATTGGGAACGGGTGGGGGCGCCACCTACTGGAGCTACGACGCCCTGGGGCGGGCCACCTGCCGCCAGGACGCGCGGGGGACCGTGGTTTACTACGCCTATGACGCTGTGGGCAACCGGACCGAGCTCACCGTCCAGGGCGAGGGTACGGTATACTACGAGTACGACGAGGCCGGGAGGATGACCGAGGCGCTGCGCGGGGCGACAGGGCCGGCCCGGCGAGCATTAGCAAAGGAGGATATCGGCCATGGGTGAAGAGGCTGAGGAGGCCAGGCCGAGACGGAGTTGCTGCCGCGCCCTTCTCCTGGCGTTGCTGCTCATTCAGTTGCTCTGGATCGCCTCGTGCTACCGGACCTACCGCGACTACTGCCGGCTGTGTGGCAAGATTCGGTATTATCGTGACGTGGGTCTGCGCGTTAATGGGCCGAGGTGGTTCACTTCTTACTCCTTGCCGCACGGATGGGAATACCGGCCCACGCCGTTGAGCCAAGTCATTGAGCCCCTGATGCCCGGCGGGACCTGCGAGCACAGATGGGTGACTGTCGAGGATAGACGTGTTCTCGGCCGTGCTCGCGGCTGTCTTTACAGCAGACCGGAGCGTGTACCCACGCCCTTTTCGGCCATGTACGGCCCAAGCCCGTTGGTCTGGTGGCTGACGGCTTCCCACTCGGAATACGGCTCTATAGTCGAGCGGGACCCCGAGCTGGCATTGCGGGCGACCGAGATATTCCTCTGGCCCGCCAGCGGGGGACAGCACCGGCCGTACATTGAGAGACTGCTGGATCCAGAAACCGGGTTATTTGGTGAGTTGGCCCCCACCGACGAGAACCTGAACCGCTGGCGGGCGATGGTGGGCCTCCCCCCCTTGGAAGGAGTGCGACCCGTGAGACAAGAAGGCCTGACAGGACTGTCGGCGCCGTGACAAAGCCGGGAGGATGCGCGATGTGCCGGACAGGAAGACCGGGCCGGCGAGTCTGAGCGATAGAGGGTGTCTGCCATGGGCGAAGAGGCAGAGGAGGCGAGGCCGAGAAGACCCAGGTGGTACTGCTGGGTGCTTCTTGTGGCGTTGCTGCTCGTTCAACTGCGGGTGCTCTCATCATGCTACCGGACCTACCGGGAGTACTGCCGGCTCTGCGGGACGATTCGGTACTACAACGCCGTAGAGCCGATTCCAGGTTTCTGGCGCCACCGATGGGAATACCGGCCCACGCCCTTGAGCGAAATCATCGAGCCCCTGATGCCGGGTGGCGTCTGCAGCCACGTGTGGGTGCCGGTCGACGATGAGCCTGTCTTCGACCTTCATCGTCTGGGCAGGTGGCACGGGGGTGAGAGACGGCACCGGACGGCGTTTTCTGCGATGCATTGTTCTTACGCCCTGTTCTGCTACTGGCTGGTGACACCGTTCAGCGGCCACGCATCCGTGGTTGAACGCGACCCGGAGCTGGCGTTGCGCCTGGCCGAGATATTCCTCTGGCCCGCCATCGGCTGGGAAGACCGACCCTACATCGAGATGCTGCTGGACTGGGACACCGGAATCGGCCATGAGCCCCCGACCGAGGAGAACCTGAACCGCTGGAGGGAGATGGTGGGTCTGCCGCCTCGCAACGAAGGCGACCGGCCACACGATGATCCGTAGCCGAGCTCACCGTCCAGGGCGAGGGTACGGTATACTACGAGTATGACGAAGCCGGGAGGATGAGCGAGGTGCTGGACGGGGCGACAGGGCCGGCCCGGCGAGCGTTGGCGAAGACGGAAAGACGTCACCGGCAATGATGCTCAGGAAATCCAATCCAATCTGCTGCCTCCTATGGTGGGTTTTCGGGGTTGCGGTAACGGCCAGCCTCGTGGTGCTGGGCGGTCGAGTTGCGATGGCGCTCCTTTTCGCCGGCGCGATGTGTGCGCTATGTGTGGCGCTTGTGCTGAACCTGTCCTACCAGCGCCGCCGGTCGATCGACGGGAGAGCGTGCTGGCCCACCGTCAGTTGGTCCGAGACGCCCGAATGGGCGCGGAGACACCACCTGACATACCTGATGCTCGGCGGGGCGTTCCTTGCCATCATGGTGGGGCAACTGATTGGTGTCCTTCTCGTGTCCCTATTCGCTGCGCCCCTATAGTGTTCTGCCGAAGGAACGTGAGCGAAATGGACAAGAAGAACAGCTGGGGCGACCTCAGCGCGTTGCGTCTTGCCTGGTTCGTCCGTTGCCTGTCTGGCCTGGTCTACTCGGTATGCATGGCCGCAGCCGCATGGGGTTTTGGCGAAGGGGTGTTCCAGTGGGACGGCTTACTGGGGAGGCCGGCGCCGCTGCCGGACTGGAGCGTAGTTGCGGTGCCTGGCTTGCTGACTCCGCCCTTTATCCTGCTATGCCGATATGCCACGGCGGAGATGCGGCAAAGGATCGCGTCGGGAGAGTGTGGAGGGGAAACGACACCAAGGTCCCGCGTGGTGGCTCTGGTCCGTGCCGAAGTGGTGTTTGCAACGTTCGCTGAAGCGCCGGTCCTGGCGGTTCTCATATGGGCGGCACTGTTCGGCGCGTTGCTTCCGCTGTGGGTTGTGGCGGCCGAATACACGGCGGCCATGCTGGCCTACTACACCCGCGCCGGTTACCGGGCGCAGCCGTGGCTCGCCGAAGTGAGTTGAGGGCGGCCTGTGACACACGCGGGACGGGGGGCCGGGTTGGCTCGGCGACCGGGCGTGCCCCCGGGTCGCCGTCGCGGGTGAACCTCCGGGGCTTTGCACACACTAAGGCGATGGTTACAGTGGAGTATTCCTGCCTGTGACCACCTTTCTGGTGCGGGCAGAAGGCCCTGTGCGGGTTCACCTCGCTGACTTCAGGAGGTCGGAGATGTTGTCGCGTTCATGGGGAAAGTTAACACGAATGGCGGCTGTCGGCGCTCTCGGTGTGGCGGCCGTCTTGTTTCTCACCGGGTGCACGTGCCCGATGGGGGCCGTTTTCCACAGAGGTCACGGAGACCATGATGATTCGGCGGCCGCCTGCCAGGAGTGCCATGCGGCGGCGGAAGCGGCCGGGGACCATCACGCGGGCCACTGACGGCGCGCCCGCCCCGGGCGCCGGCCGGAATGCCGGGGGTCAGCCCTCCAGAACACCCACCAGCAGCCGGCCTTCGTGCCCGTCGGGGTGCACGTCGTAAGAGTCCTGCTCGACCCGAAAGCCGGCTTCTTCCAGCAGGCCTTCCCACGTGGAGAGCGGGAAGAGCCCGCCCACGTGAACGTCCCGCTCGATGCGCGGGTCCCCTCCGCCCTCGCGGATCAGGTACCACATGAGCGTTCGGACGGTGGTGTCTGACGGGTCGGGATCGTAAGTGTATTCGAAGTAGGTGAACTCAACGCGGCCGTCCGTGCTGGTGCGGCACTCGGTGTAGGGACCGCGGAAGGTGTCCCGGAACCAGTCGGGGGAGGTTATGAAAACGCCGCCCTTGCGCAGGTGCGCGCGGGCCGTGGCGAAGGCCGCCCGCAGGTCGTCCTCCGTGGTCAGATAGGTGATCGCGTCGTGGATGAGCACGGCGTCAAAGGTGCGCCCCAGTCGAATGCTCCTCATGTCGCCGACGTGGAACTGCACGTCCGGATTGAGCCTGCGGGCCTGCTCGAGCATATGGGGGGAGATGTCGGCGGCGGTGAAGTCGAAGTCACCGGTCAGGTGCGACATGTTATGCCCGCCTCCGACTCCGAGCTCGAGCACCCGGTGGCGGCCGGGGCCCAGGCGTTTCCGTATCGCCTCCCGCCAGAGGGCCGCCTCCTCGGCATACTCCTCCGGAGGGCTCATCAACGGCCAGCACCACGCCAGTTCACGGTAGAGGCGCGGCAGGGACACATCAGTTCTCCCCGTCCCGGCGCAGTTCCACCTCCGCCACGACCGGGTAGTGGTCCGAGGCGACGCGCGTGAGCCGTGTGCGCGGCACGCTCACTTTGAGGACGGTAACGTTGCGAGTGGCAAAGATGTGATCAACCTGCCGCAGGTGCCGCCACGTCGGCAGGTGCGCTTCGCCGTCAACCGCCGTTTGCGCGTCCTGGAGCATCCGCGCAATGCGCACGTAGGCGCGGCTGCCGGGCTGTGAGTTCAGGTCGCCGCACAGCAGCAGCGGCCCGGTCCGGTCGCGGCTGCTGAGCCACTGCTGGCCGGTCAGCACATCGAGTTGCCTGAAGCGCACGGCGGGCCGGAGCGCCAGGTGCGTGTTGAGCAGATGCACCGAGGTCCCTGCGGCGTCCAGCTCGACCCAGAGGACGCCTTGAGGCGGGCGGTGGTTGGCACCCGGCAGCGGCCCCGTCCTGACGTCACCGACGGGGTAACGGCTGAGGACGGCGTTGCCGAACTCCTGTCCCCAGGCCACAACAGCCAGCGGGGCCTGGTAACGTGTCCGCAGCTCTCTGGCGATCCGCTCCAGCCGATCCGCGCCGCCGTTGCGAGGTGCGTCGGGGTTGACCTCCTGCAGGGCCACGACGTCAGGGGTATATCGCGCTATCACCCGTGCTATACGCTCGGGCGAGTGCCGCCCGTCCAGGCCGACGCAATTGTGCACGTTGTAAGTCATGACGCGCAGGCGGCGTGGCGGTTTGGGCCCTCGAAGCGGAGCGGCGGCAGGGGGCGGCATGCGTCCCAGGTGGTGCAGGGCGGCCTCGCGCAGGTCCAGCAGGCGGATGTAGCCGCCGTCCCGCCGCCGGATGTGCACATCGCGGGGCAGCAGCGCGAAAGCATGCGTCTCGCGCCGCCCGGGCCCGGCGTGCGCCCCGCCGTCGGCGCCGAACGTCAGGCAGTGCAGCCCCGCCCGCCAGCCGAACAGCACGAACGTGCCGGCGTCCGGATGGCGGATCAGGCGGAGGAGGTCCTCCCCCAGTTCCTCGCGAAACGGGTGGTCAGCCCCGACCAGCGCATCCGCCTCTTCCGGCAGGCGGAAGGAGCCGCCAGGCGTCCACAGCATGGCTGAGCCGTCTGCCATCGCACATCCGACAGCCGGCACGCCTTCGGTCATGACCATGTCGTGGGCCACTTCGGCCTTACGATAGTCCGGCAGTTCCTCCGCGGGGTACGCATGCGCCAGCGGGCCTATGGCGGCGACGGTGACCGGCAGGCGCAACGGTGCGCCCGGCACGCCGAGCACCCTCTGCACAAGGCGTCCGCCCAGCAGGATGACGCGCTGGAGCTGTTCGGTGGGCCGCTCGACTGTCGTCTCCTCGCAACGCACGCCATGTCGCTCAAACACCTGGAAGACCGTCTCGTAAACAGAGCGGCCGGACTCGCTCAGAAACGCGGCAACGGATTCCTGGCCATGGTCGGAGTAGAGCCAGACATCGTACTCTCGGTAGTCGGAACGCTCGGCCGCTTTGAAAATGCCCCGGATCGCCCTGTCAATCCCTCTCAAGGTCCAGAAGGCGAGCCGAGAGTCCGGTCCGCGATGGTGCGCCTGCTCATCATAACTGACGAAATTGCACGCTATGACCGGCACCCCCCGCGCGGCGTCGACGCGCGCCCCCAAAGCGACCAATTCCCGCAGGAGAACACACAGGGCCACACGCTTCGGGATGAACCGCAACTCCCGGAACAGCCCCCGCCGCCTGACGACGCCACGTAGCGCGTCCAACAGCGCCAGCATGCCCTCCGCCAGAAGAAGGGCCGCCATGCGGAACGCCACAAACAGGTGCAGCACAATGACCAGCAGCAAAGAGAAGGGGTTGCCCTTGCGCAGTATCTCCCCCGGCCCCAGGGTGGCGGAACAGAAACTCGCTTTGCTCGCCCCCCCGGCGAAGGTATTGCCGTAGGAGCTACCCCCTTTCAGCAGTGACTCCCCCCGGGCCGCCAGGCGCTCCTCGATGCGGGATGCCACAGTCGGCACGCCGGCCAGCACGACTTTGCCTGTCTCACTTTCGCGGAAATGAAAAGAGGGCACGGCGGTCTTGACGCCGTAGATCAACTCCCCCTGTGCCGCGGGCGTGGCCGCCGGCAAACCCGAGTAGCAGGACAGCAGTTCGTACTCCTTTGTCTCGAGCAGGTTCGCCAGGAACGGCATGCGTCCCTCGTCCAGCGCCTGCTCCAACTGCTCCCGGCCCAGACCGTCAATCTGAATGAGGATGAGGCCCCGCCCCCCGTCCTCTTCCTCCACGCGGGGCACGCCCAGCAGGCGCGCGGCCCACTCGCTGCGGCTCAGCACGCGCCGGAGCCTTTGCATCCAGGCCGGCACACCGAACGTCATCGCGCCCCCCCCTTCCGCTGCTGTCCTTCGGCCTCTCGGGCTGCTTCGGAGACGGCGTTCAGACGGCCTCTCCACAACTCCCACTCACAGCGCAGCGAATCCAGCAGAGCATCCCAAACTCCCGAGGCCAGGTCGTCCCGCCGCTCGGGGCTATGGCGCAGCAAGCGGTAGAGTTCAAGCGCTCGGTCGACGCAACGGTCCATCGCGAAGGGGCGGGCAGACAGCCGCGCCCTTTCCCGCAGCTCCCGCCGCTCGAGCTCTTCCATCGAGGCCACCCAGCCCAGGGCCCGCGCGAACTCCGCGACATCCTGTTCCGGAAGCAGCCGCCCGTTCGCGCCATCATCTATCACCTCCCTGGCACCGGGAGCGTCAAGCGCCGCCACGGGGCAGCCGGCAGCCAGCGCCTCCACCAGCACCATCCCCTGGGTCTCGCTGGTCGAGGCGAATGCAAAGACATCCATCGCATGGTAAGCGTCCACCAGGTCCCGGCCCTTCAGGATCCCCGTCATGTGAAGGCGGTCCTGCAGACCTCTCGTGGCGAAGATGTCGTGTATCTCGTCGACGGCGGAGCCGTCCCCCACGAATAAGGCATGGCCCTTTGCTTCCTGCTTCGCGAATGCAGCGGACGCCCGGGCCAGGAAAGGCAGGTTCTTCTCGGGGGCCAGTCGTCCCACGTGGCCGACTACGAAGGCGTCATCGGGCACGCCGTGCCGCCGGCGCGCGGCGGCCCCGTTCCCGTGGCGGAACCTCTCGACGTCCACCCCGGTGGGCACGACGTCAATCGGAGTCTGCACGCCCCTTTCCCTGAGAATATCCCGCACGCTCTCGCTGGGCGCGATGACGTGGTCACACATGTTGGCATAGCCCGTGGCCAGCCTGACGACAAACGGCTTCAGCGCCGCCATATCGAGGGGGATGTAGTGCGTGTAATGCTCGTACATCGTGTGATGGGTGAAGACTATGGGGATCTGCCGGGCAGCGGAGAGCCGCAGGGCCGTATCGCCGATCAGGAAGGGATGATGAGAATGGATCACTTCCGCTTCGAACCGGTCCACGGCCGCGTCCAGTTCCAGCGAGATGGGCAGAGCTGCCGCGAAACTGGTGCCGCGAAAGTTCCGCAGGGCCGTCAGCCGGACCACGTCCCGCTCATTTTCGGGCCTCTCGCCGTAATCCGGCGCCACCACAAGGACGCGGTGGCCCCGCCGCCTGTAGCCCTCGGTGAACTGGCTCACCGAATTCGCAACCCCCCCCACGTGCGGCAGGTACGCGTTTGTGAACATCGCGATGTTCATGCCCGATCCTCGTCTACTCTACCGGCGCCCGGGGGTCTACGGGGACGGACACCTCATGGCCTCCCGCCGCCTCGATGGGCTCGCGCCCCGGGAGGGCCACTTCCACAGCCGGTGCCCCTTCCCTCCACTCACCATTCCATGATATCAGAACATCGTCGCCCTGTGCGCGTAGTTCGACAGACACAGGCCCATGGGGAGTGGCTGTCGGGCCGAAACTGAGATCACAACCGCTGTCCAACCACGTCTCGGGCACCCCGGAAGCCAGTATAAGCCGCTCACCCTCCTCCCGCACGAACATATTTCGCACCATCATCACCCACTCGGCCGCCGCCCATACGTGCTGCCCGTCCCCCATGCAGCCGCCCAGAGTATGGGGATGCACGGCCTCCGGCCACTGCCCGGTGGGCGAGGCGAGGTCAGCCACGGCGGCGACCATGTCGAAGAACTCCCGCCTGCCGGCCCGCAGCAGCGCCTGGGCGATGTGCAGGGTCAGGTAGGGGTTGATGCCGGAGTGGATGACCTGGTGGAAGAAGGCCCCCCTGAGGCCGTAGTTAGCACGCAGGAAGTCTACCGTTGCCAGGATGCGTTCATCGTCGGCCGGCCACAGCCCCAGGGGATAGCTGGCCACCAGCGACCCGACCGCCGCCGCATCCATGCGACGGTACGGGGAGGCCGGAATCCCCGGGTTGTCGCGCCGCTCGGCAGTGCGCTTCAGGCTACGTTCTATGGCCAGCATCAGGCCGTCTGCTTCCGTCCGGAACCGCCCGGCCTCCCCCTGTTTGCCGGCCTGCTCGCACAGATCGGCCGCCGCACGCAGCCCCGCTGCGCACCAGAAGTCGTCCCAGTAGTAGTAGTCGTTATTGCCCAGATGCTCGGCACTGAAGCCGGCAGGCAGCAGGCCGGCGTGGGATTCAGGGCCGTCGGAGGAAGTGCGCTTCCGCTCTATCCAGCGCGCCCCCCTCTCGATGGCCTTCATCCAGGCCTTTCCGGGCGGGCGGCCGGTCAGCCGGCAGAAACGATGGTACATCCACAGCACTTCCCCGTTGGCGTCCCACTCGCCGTCCTGCGAATGGAAGTAGCCGTCAAAACGCTGTTCCTCAGGAAACCGGTCCAGCAATGCCTCGGACCGGCTGCTCATACCGACACAGAGCATAGCGTGCAGGATCAGGACCGCATCCCGGAACCAGAACCGCTTATAGGTGTAGGGCCCGGCATAGACCTTATCCGGCGTGTGCAGGACCAGCGTGCGCAACGCGGCGTCGTACAGTTTCTGGAAGCGCTTGTCCGGCACCATGAGCGCGCAGCTCCCTGCCATCGCATCGGACCACTTGCCGGCCCTCCCCTGCGGCAGCAAGGGACGCGACTCGCCGTCCTCTGCCAGGGCAAACTCAGCTTCAACCGTCGCCTCGGCCCCACCTTGAATGCGGAATATGGCGGCGGCGGTGGCGAGTCCGACATCGCACTCGGCCGCTGTTGCCTCCGGCCTCCCCAGCAGACCGCGTAGAACGTCCCCCTCCGCGTACGTGGACACTGAATGACGTTCAACGGGACGGCTAAAGACCGCGCACCGTGCTCCCTCGATGCACCAGGCCCGGCGCTCCTCCACCAGCTCGACCTCGTGCACGAAGCTCACCCCCTCCGGATTGCAGGGCCGCAGGCTGAGCACCAGCCATCCGCCCTGATCGGATTGCCCCCGGCAACGCAGATGGCAGCGCGGGCCCTCCCCGTCAGCCTCAACCCACGCGCTCGTCTGCAGACGAAGGTCCTCGTGAGTCGCCTCCGTGCGAACGGCGAGACGTTTCTCGTCGGCATGCAGGGTCTGATCCACCTCGGGCAACTCGGCCGGGCGCAGCCACCGGCCCGCATCCGAGACCACGGCAGCGTCCACAGACCAGCCGTCGAAGAACGGCGTGAGCAGTCCGCGGGGGTCCACGATGGGCAGCGCGCTGCAGTCCGGCAGCCCCACCGCCGTCCAGTTACGGTGCGTCAGGTTGACGTGGCTTATGGCGAATCCCCGGGGGAGGAACGATTCATCCGTAGGGTCGAACTGCCGCTGAACCCAGTAGGGCCAGACCCAATCGAGGTTGTTCTGGATGACGCGGCTGTTGAGCAGCCCCCGCGCGTGGAAGACGGCCCCCGCGCGCAGCAGCTGCATGGGCGCGCGCACTTCGGACGGCTGGGCGAAGCGGTCCAGTCGCGTCAGCAGGTTCACCGGGTCCAGGAAACCGTGCCTGTGCGCCAGATGACGCACGAGCGCCTTAAGCGGCGACCATCCGAACATAAGTTGTCTCCCAGGAGGAACAGTAGCCGGCCCGCCGGCCGCCGGAGGGCGGCATCGCGGGCATGAGTTCTCATTCTATGCCACGGCCGGCCGACCGGCAAACCGGGCCGCAGTGCAAAAGGGGCGATTGACAACTGGAGGGTCACACACTAATTTCAACGCCAGGAGCACCTCGGCTGAGCCTGACAGGCGCCGGGGCTCCCGGCACGGCTTTCTGTCGTGCCTTCACACCGACAGGGGGACATCGGCCGTGGAGAACACCCAGGTAGCCGCCGTATTCAACCAGATAGCCGACCTGCTTGAGCTGCAGCAGGCTAACCAGTTCCGCATCCGCTCCTACCGCAACGCGGCCCGCACCATCAGTGGCCTGTCCCAGCGACTGGAGGACATTGCCCGGCAAGGCGGCGACCTGACCGAACTGGCCAACATAGGCGAGAGCACCGCCGCGAAGGTCCACGAAATACTGGAGACCGGCACCTGCCAACGCCTGCAGGAACTGCGGGAGGAACTGCCGGGAGAGCTTCCCGAGTTAATGCGCGTTCCGGGCGTGGGGCCCCGCTCGGCCATGCAACTGTACCGTGAACTCGGCGTCGAAAGCATCGAGGACCTGCGCAAGGCCTGTGAGGAGCATCGAGTTCGGGAACTCGAGGGCATGGGAGCGAAGACCGAGCAGAACATCCTGGACGGTCTCGAGATGCTGCAGAAGATCTCCGGCCGCATGCTTTACCGCGAGGCCGCTGAGCACGTCGGGTCCCTGGGCCGCCACCTGGACTCCTGCGACGCGGTGAAACGCTGGCAGGTGGCGGGCAGCTTCCGGCGCCGCGCGGAAACCATTGGCGACCTGGACTTTCTGCTGGAGGCGACCGACCGGGAGACCGCGACCGAACAGGTGCTGGCCCACCATGCCATAGGCGAGGTGATGAGTCGGGGCCGGGAACGCACCAGCGTGCGGCTTGACAGCGGGGTTCAGGTGGACTTCCGCTTTTTCGAGGCCGAATCTTTCGGCGCGGCGCTGCTCTATTTCACCGGCTCCAAGGCCCACAACATCGCTGTGCGGAAGCTGGCCGTCGAGCGCGACTGGAAGCTGAACGAATACGGCCTGTCCACAGACGAAGAACGACGCCTGGCCGGCAAGACCGAACAGGCCATCTACGGCCGGCTGGGACTTGCCTGGATACCGCCCGAACTGCGTGAGGACCGCGGGGAGGTGCAGGCCGCCGCCGAGGGAACCCTGCCCGCGCTGATAGAGCCCGACGACATCCGCGGCGACCTCCAGAGCCATACGGACGAGACCGACGGCGCCGAGACGCTGGAGCAGATGGCCCGGGCCGCCAGCGAGCGTGGCTACGAGTACCTGGCCATCACCAACCACTCGAAGGCTGTCAGCGTCGCCGGTGGTATGGACGAAGACCGCCTGCGCCGTCATGCCGACGCCATACGGGAACTGGACGCATCCCTGGGTGACATTCGCCTGCTGACCGGCGTCGAAGTGGATATCCTCAAAGACGGCCGGCTGGACCTCGATGAAAGTTTGCTGGCCGAACTGGACTGGGTGGTGGCCAGCATCCATTACAACATGAACCTGTCCGAGAAACAGATGACCGAACGGCTGCTGGCCGCCGTACGCAGCGGAGTGGTGCATTGCCTGGGCCACCCCACCGACCGCATCATCGGCGAACGCGAGCCCATCAGCTTCGACGCCGATAGGGTCTTCGAAGCCTGCGCGGAACATGGAGTGTGGATCGAGATCAACGCCCAGCCGGATAGGCTTGACCTGCCCGACAACTACTGCCGGGGCGCGTTGGAGGCCGGCGTGCAGTTCACTATCTCGACCGACGCCCACAAGAGCTCTGACCTCGATTTCATGCGCTACGGCGTAAACGTCGCCCGGCGGGGCTGGCTGCAGAAGGATGACGTCCTGAACACCCGCGGCGTAGACCAACTGCTGGACAGAATCCGAAGGAGCTGACAGATGACATCCGATGCCGACCAGCTAACCGGCCGGGAAGCCGAGCAGCGCGCCGAAAAACTCAGAGATATCCTCGAATACCATAACTACCGCTATTACGTCCTGGACGACCCCGAGATAAGCGACGCCGAGTATGACCGCCTGAAGGCAGAGCTGATACGCATCGAAGAGCGCTTCCCGGGCCTGATAACGCCGGACAGCCCCACGCAGCGCGTCGGCGCCGAGCCGCGCGATGAACTCGGCACCCTCCCCCACGAAGCCCCTATGCTCAGTCTGCTGGCCGTGCAGGAGGAAGGCGATTTTCGACACTTCCACACCACCTGCTGCAACGAGCTGGACGAGCAGCGCGTCGCCCTCGTCGGCGAACCCAAGTTCGACGGAGTCAGTGTGGAACTTGTCTATGATGGCGGGGCGCTCACCTCTGCCGCCACACGCGGGGACGGACGAACCGGTGAGGATGTGACCGACAACGTCAAGACCATCAACGAGGTCCTGCTCCGCCTGCAGCCATCGGCGGATCTGACACCGCCGAAGCACCTGGTCGTCCGCGGCGAGGTCTACATGGAGAAGGCGGAGTTCGCGGCCTTCAACCGCGGGCGCGAGGAGGCCGGCGAGAAAACATTCGCCAACCCCCGCAACGCCGCCGCCGGCAGCCTGCGACAGCTTGACCCCGCGGTGACCGCCCGGCGGCCCCTGCGGGTCTTCTTCTGGGAAGTTGCCCCCTCCTCCAGCGAACGCCCGGGCTCGCAGTGGGAATGCCTGGAACTGATGAAAGCCCTGGGCCTGAAGATCAACCCCCGGGCCCGCCGCTTAGAGAGCGCGGATGAAGCGGTCGCGTGGTACGAGCAGACCCTGGCCGAAAGAGAGGAACTGCCCTACGAGATCGATGGCTGCGTCTTCAAGGTGGACCGCTTCGATTACCACGAGCGGCTGGGTATGCGGGCCGCCAACCCCCGCTGGGCCGTCGCGTGGAAGTTCCCCCCGCGCCAGGAGACGACCCGCATCCGGAGCATCGAAGTCCAGGTCGGCCGCACCGGCGCCCTCACCCCCGTGGCGCGCCTGGAACCCGTCCGCATCGGCGGCGTCGAGGTCAGCCGCGTCAGCCTGCACAACCAGGACGAGATCGACCGCAAGGACATCCACATCGGCGACACCGTCCTGGTCGAACGCGCGGGCGACGTCATCCCGCACGTAGTGCGCGTGATAGTGGACCTCCGCACCGGCGAGGAGCGCCCCTACCATCTGCCGGATTCCTGCCCCGCCTGCGGCGGCGAGGTGTCCAAACCTCCGGGCGAGGCGGCCACCCGCTGCACCAACGCCGCCTGCCCCGCCCAGTTGAAGGAAGGTATCAAGCACTTCGGCTCAAAGGGAGCCCTCGACATTGACGGACTGGGCGACAAGATCGTGGAACAGCTCGTGGAACGGGGCCTGGTGAGCGATCACGCGGACCTGTTCGACCTGACGGTTGAAGAACTGAAAGGCCTGGACCGCATGGCCGAGAAGAGCGCCGAGAACTTGGTCGCCGCCATCCGCTCCGCCAGAGAGAACGTAACGCTCCAGCGCCTGATTTTCGGGCTGGGCATCCCGCACGTCGGGGCCGCCCTCGCCGGCGATCTGGCCGCCGCGCATGGCTCGATTGACGAACTGGCCGCCGCTGAGGCCGACGAACTCCAGGGAATTGAGGGCGTGGGCGAGACGGTGGCCGGCGCCATCGCCGACTGGTTCCACAACGAGAAGAACCGCCAGCTGATGAGCCGCCTGAAGGAGCGCGGCATAGACCCCACCAGCCGATCCCGCGGCCAGCGCCTGGCCGGCCTGACCATCGTGGTCAGCGGGGCGCTCGATTCCATGAGCCGCCAGGAAGCCCGCGAAGCCGTCCGCGCCCAGGGCGGCAACCCCACAAGCAGCGTGTCGAGCAACACGGACTACCTGGTCGTGGGCGCCAATCCAGGCGCCGGCAAGAGGCAGGCGGCGGAAAAGCATGGCACCACCGTCATAGACGAAGCGAAGTTTCTGGAACTCCTTGGTCTTCAGTGACCGCCGCCCCCGGCCGCCGACCATTCCCGGCCGGGGCCGGCAGAATCAGGCGTCGGGCGCGATATCTCCCTCCATGACAGCACTTCTCGGTGGGTGGGTACCATGTTGTGGTAAAGCAACCGGCGGACGTTGCAAGGTTCTACGGCATGGCGTAAGCTGGGCCGTCGTGTTCAGAACCGAAGAGGCCGTGGCCACGCGACCCCGGGAGCAGCCGGGGCTGTTTTCATCGAGGGAGGTTCAGGTATGTGGCGGAGAATAGGGGCTTTGTGGTTGGGCTGCGCGCTCGTGGCAGGACTGATGGGCTGTGGCCTGCGGAGTGCAGGCGCCCG
>PUMJ01000037.1 GCA_003551305.1 Candidatus Brocadiaceae bacterium | reverse complement strand
GTACCAGGCGGCGGTCCGACGCGCTCCCTCCTGCAGACCGACTTCGGCGGTGAAACCCAGCTCGTCCGCGGCCCGCTCCGTCGTACACACCCAGCCGGGCGCGGCATATTCCGGGATCCTCCGCGTGTTCAGGGCAGAAGGGCGCCCGGAGACCAGCGCCGCCGCGTCCTTGAGCAGGCAGAGGGGATAGAGCAGCAGGTGAGGCACAAAAAGGCGGGCCGGCCGGGCCGAGACGGCGTTCGCCACGGCGGTTCCCAGCTCAGCCTGCGTCACCACCTGCGGATGGGCCACGTGATAGATGCGGCCGCGGGCCGCGGGCGCTCCCAGCGCCGCTGCAACGGCCCGCGCCACGTCGCCCACGTAGACCACGTTCAAGGGCTGCCGGCCGCCATTCACCAGCGGCAGCACTCCGGCGCGGGCAGACCGGAAGAGCAGCAGGAAATCGCTGTCGCGCGGGCCGTAGATGGCCGTGGGGCGCAGAATCGTCCACGGCGCCCGGCACAGCCGCCTCACGTAACGCTCGGCCAGCAGTTTGCTGCGCCCGTAGTCGGAGACCGGCCGGGGGGACGCCTCCTCGCGGGCGGGCCGCTCCGGCGTGCCGGGCCCGCTGACGGCCTGGCTGCTGACCAGCAGGAAGCGTTCCACGCCGCCTGCGGTGTTACACGCCTCCACCAGGCGGCGGGTGCCGGCGGCGTTGACCGTGTAGAAATCCCGTCGGCGCACAGCCGCCGTCAACGCAGCGCAGTGGATGACCGCCTGGGCGCCCTCGACCACCGCCCGCAGGGACGGGGCCTCGCGCAGGTCACCGCGCCGAACGTCCAGGTCAGGCAGCAGAGGTTCGATGAAACTCGTGTCGCTGGTGGCGCGAATAAGGATGCGCACCTGGTGGCCCTCCTGCAGCAGCGCCTCCAGCACGTGACTGCCCACGAAGCCGTTGGCGCCGGTCAGCAGGACTCTCACAGGCTCTTCTCATAAACGCGGTATGTCTTGTACGGCTCGGCGCCCATCCGCTCCAGGGCGCGCCGCAGCAGGTGATTGTCTTCCAGAATCCAGGAGAACTCGCCCCAGCGGTAGCCCCGTCGCGTGCCGTTCTGGAAGGCCCGGTGGCTCATCATCACGTCAATGCCCGAGCGGCGATATTCCCGCACCACACCCATCGTCAGGACGCGAACGCGCGGAATGCGCCTCCGGCCGATCAAAAAGCGGAAGATGCCGAACGGCCACAGCCGCCCTTTCATCTTCTTGAAGACCACGTTCAGGTCCGGCAGACCCAGGAAGAAGCCGACCGGTTCGTCCCCGATCTCCGCCAGCAGGGCCATCTCGGTGTCCACGATGGGTCTGAGGTGACGGGCGGTGAAGCGGAACTGGGCCTCCGTCATCGGCACGAACCCCCAGTTCTGCGACCAGGCGCGGTTGTAGACGCTGAAGGCGCGGGCCACGTCCTCCTCGAAGCGGCGCCGCTCTACCGTGCGGATGACGACCGGGTTGCGGTCTGCGGCCATGCGGCAGAACCTTTCGATGTACGCCGGAACCTTCCCGTCGTGATCGTACTGGTACGCCACCAGGTCCTTCGCCTTGCGGTAGCCCAGAGCCTCCATCATCCCGAGGTAACAGGGCCTGGTGTGGGGCATCATGACGGTTGGCGGAGTGTCGAACCCCTCGCACAGAAAACCGAGCTCGTGGTTGGTGGAGAAGTTGAACGGACCGCGGACGCTGTCCATCCCCTCGGCGGTGAGCCAGGCTTCCACCTCGTCCATCAGCGCCGCCGCGACCTGCAGGTCTTTCACGCACTCGAAGAAGCCGAAAAACCCGGTTCGCTCGTCGTGGAACTCGTTGTGGCGATCATTGATGTGGGCGGTGACACGCCCGCAGAGGCGCCCCGCCTCGTCGCGGGCCAGCAGGTAGCGCACCCGGGTGAACCGGAAAACCGGGTTCTGCGGGCCGAAGAAATCCCTGCGCTCGGCGTAGAGCCGCCGCACGTAGTGGGGATCGTCGGCGTAAAGGCGCCAGGGCAGCTTGATGAACTGCTTCATATCGGCGGGCGAGGCCGCTTGCGAGACCCGCACTCCCATACCCTTCCGTCCCCGGCCGGCGGCGGCCTCAGATGACACCGAGCTTCCTGCCCAACCTGGCGAACTTTCCGAGTGCGAAATCAATCTGGGCCCCGGTGTGTGTGGCCATCACGCTCAGGCGCAGCAGCGCCTGCCCGGGCGCCACGGCCGGTGGAACGACCGGGTTGACGAACACGCCCTCCTGCTGCAGCTTCTTACAGAAGCGGAAACACGTGTCCATATTCCCCACGTGAAGGGGGATTATAGGAGTTTCTGATGCGCCGGTGTCGAAACCCAGTTCCCGCAGGCCATCGCGCAGGAGTCGCGTGTTGCGCCACAGCCTCTCGATACGCTCCGGCTCGCGCTTCATAATGCGCAATGCGGCCAGGGCGGCGCCGGTGTTGGCCGGGGAGATGCTGGCGCTGAAAATGAGGGCTCGCGCGTGATGCTTGAGGTAGTCTATCGTGTCCTGGTCCGCAGCGGCAAAACCGCCCAGCGATGCCAGCGATTTGCTGAACGTGCCCATGATGACGTGAACCCCGTCACCGAGCCCGAAGTGCGAGCAGGTGCCGGCGCCCCCCTGCCCGAGCACTCCGATGGCATGAGCGTCGTCCACCATAACGGCCGCCCCGTGGCGCTCGGCCAGGGACACGATCTCAGGCAGTTCCGCAATGTCGCCCCCCATGCTGAAAACGCCGTCCACGGCAATCAGTGCGCCCCGGTCAGGGTCGGATTCCTTGAGGCGGGACTCCAGCGACCGCATGTCATTGTGAGCGTAGCGCACCATCTTGCCAAAACTCAGAAGGCAGCCGTCCACTATGCTGGCGTGGTCCTCCTTGTCGGTAATGACGCGTTCGCCGCGCCCCACCAGCGCGCTGATGATGCCGAGGTTGGCCTGGAAACCGGTGGAAAAAAGCAGCGCAGCCTCCTTGCCCACCAGCTCGGCAAGCTCTCGCTCCAGTTCCAGGTGGATGTCGAGCGTGCCGTTCAGAAAACGGGAGCCGGCGCAACCGGAGCCGTACTGCTGGAGCGCCCGGGCGGCCGCTTCCTTGACCTCGGGGTCGTTGGTGAGACCCAGATAGCTGTTGGAGCCCAGCATGACGACCTGTCGGCCGTTGAGCTGGACTTCAGTATCCTGGGCGCTCGATATTGGGCGAAAGTACGGATAAAAACCTGCCGCTTTGATACGCCGGACGGCGTCGAACTGCCTGACCTTTTTGAACAACGGCAGGTTTTCAACGCGGGATTCGACCATGGAAGGCCTCTCTTGTTTCTGTCTTGCGGCCGCTCAGCCCCATGAGATAACCGGAAAGCCGCCGGTTTGTCAAGTCAGCCGGCGGGCACCCGGGGCATTCGATGTTCGCGTGCAGAGGCGCATCGGCACGTGTCCTGCCAACACACGCCTTCCCCGGGTCAGACTCGCGGGGACAAGAACTCACCGTATGGCGATCCCACGTGGCCGACCCTGCTTGCCTGGGCAAGAGCACCCGGGATGCCGGCGCTACAGCTGCCGTACGGCCAGGGGCGTTCCAAGCAGCGCCATCTTTCCGCCGTACGGCGAAGTGCCCACGGGCCTCAAGCATTGGACAACGCACCAGACAGTAGCCGGCCCGACAGTGGAGTGACCCGGCAAAGCAGCCCGCGCGACTTGACATCGCGGCCCGTGGCAGCTATACTTATGTAGCACTATGGGGCGCCGCGTTCGCCCGCCCGGGAAGTGCGGAGCGTGCAGAAGCGTTTTTTGCGAAACGAATCCATTTGCACGCAAATCTTTATTTGGAAAGCGTTTACGTGGATGATGCAAGCGAGATTAACGGGCCGCTGTGGGACACCGGCCGGCGTCGCTTAAGCCCGGCAAGGCGCTATGGCTTGCCGGCAGCCTGGCGCTCCTGTCTGGACGCCTCGGATTCGGCCGGCGGCCGGTTCTGCCGTTGCGCAGTGCGGTGGTGGTCCAGCTTGGCGTAGTAGAGCAGGCGTTCCGAGATCTCTATGATGCGGTTGAGCATGTCCGCCACGAGGGCAACCACAAAGGTGAGGAATCCGACGGTTATGAACAGGGAAGCGCCGATCAGCAGGCTGCGGAACGGGTGAGTGCGGCCCGTGAATAGCCAGTGGACCGACACGAAAAGCCCCTGCAGGAGACCCAGAGCGGTGACGGCGCCGCCTATGGCGCCGAAGAAGAAGAGCGGCCGCGTGCGGCACATGGTGCGCAGGATGCGTCCCCCGGTCTTGACCGCATAGACGGGAAGGCTCCGCGCGACGCGGCTCTTGCCGTTATCGCGCACGCCCTTCACCCGGAGCGGTATCTCGACGATGCGGACGTCTTTGTTCGCCAGTTCGATGATGGTCTCGTGGGTGTGGGTGAACGAGTCCGAGAGGTGTAGCTTGAGTGCGGCCCTGGCGCTGAAGGCCCGGAACCCGCAGGAGGCGTCCGTCAGGCTGGTGACACCCGTGGCGAAGTTGACGAGGCGGCACATCTGGCGGTTGCCCCACTTCTTGATCCACGGCATGCGGGGCACCATGTCCGCGCGGGCAAACCGGGTGGCCGTCACGAAGTCCGCCCGGTCCTCCACGATGGGCCGTATGAGCTCCGGGATGTCGCGGGGGTCGAACTGCCCGTCGCCGTCTATGTTGACGATGATGTCGGCGCCCGTGCGGACGGCGGCCTCCATGCCGTCGGCGAATGCCTTGCCCAGGCCCATGCGGCGCTGATGCCTGATAACAGTCGCCCCGCGGGCGCGGGCGATGCGGCCCGTTTCGTCTTCCGAACCGTCATCCACCACGATGACGTGCGTTTCGGCGGGGACGCCCAAGTCCTCGGGGATGCCGGTGATCACCTCCCCGATGGTGGCGGCTTCGTTCAGGGCAGGGATTATTATCGCGATTCGCAGTGCGCTCTGGTCCATCACGTCCCCGTTGCATCAAAAGCAGTTTTCGCGGTGTGCCGCAGTGCGGTCCGGCCGGGCTTCAGTGTGGCCCGGCTTGTCAGCCGGCCCGGCACTTGAGCAGGCACTATATGCGCCCTGCGGCGGAACGGTCAAGCGAGCAGCGTTTGCGCCGGCGCCCTCAGGCCGGTTCCGCTCCCGCGCGCAACGGCGAGGTCAGGACGGCGCGGGTGCCCTGACCCCGCTGCGACGATATCCGGAAGCGGCCGCCCAGATGGTCGAGGCGCTCGTGGATGCTGAACAGGCCGAAGCCACCCTCGGCGCCGGTCTGGCGCATGGATTCGGTGGCTTCGAACCCCGTTCCGTCGTCTTCGACCGTGATCCGGATGTGCTGGTCCTCTCGTTCCAGGGCGACCCTGGCGAATGAGGCATCGGCGTGTTTGACCACGTTGACCAGCAGTTCCCGGGTGGCCTGGAAGAGCAAGACCCTCAAGTCGGTGCTCAGCGGTTTGGGGCGTCCGTCGTCGCTGAAGCGGACCTGCAGGCCGTACTGTTCTCCGATCCTGCGGCTCAGTTTTTCCAGGGCGGGGCCCAGGCCGAGTTCAAACAGGATGGGCGGGCTGAGTTCGAAGACGAGGGAACGGGTATAGCTGATGGAGTCGTCTATCAACTGGCGCACGTATTTGAGTTCTTCCGCGTGGGGGCCGGCGCCGAGGGATTCAAGGAGGCCGCCCAGTTTGATCTTCGAGAGGGCCAGCGTCTGGCCGATCTGGTCGTGCAGGGCCGAGGCGATCAGACGCCGTTCGCGTTGCTCGACCATGGACAGCTCGGAGGCCAGGTGGCGCAGCTGTTTCTGGTATGCGTGTATCTGTTCGCGCGCCTCCCGGCGGTTCGTCACGTTCAGCAGGCAGAAAAGCAGCCCCTCGACCTCGCCGCTCTCGTCCTTGACCGGAAGGAGGCTCCAGTCCCAATAGGTGACGCCCCGCTCGGGGTTGCTCTCATAGACAAAGGGCTTTTCGGTGATGTGGTAAGGGACGCCGCTCTCGACAACGTCGCGGAATATCTTCTCGTTCTCGGGGTTGGGGTAGAGATCAAAATGGTTCTTGCCGGGGAAGAACTCGGGAGGGCGATCGTCGGCGTCGGCATAAGCCCGGTTGACGCGGATGAAGTTGAGATCCGTGTCGAGGTAAGCGATCAGCATCTGGGTGGTGTCGAAAATCCTCTCCAACAGGGCGTGGTTCTCGCGCAGTTCTTCTTCCACGCGTTTCATCTCGGTCACGTCACGCACGGTGTGGACCGCACCGTCGAGCCTGCCGTCGGCGTTCAGGAACGGGTCGGTCGAGATGCTGTACCACCGGTCTGCTGTCCGCTTCAGCACGGTCTCGCGCCTCTTGCTGCGGCTGGAGCGCAACAGCGGGCATTCCTCCGACTCCGGGCAATCGCAATCCAACAGTTCGTGGCATTTGCGGCCGACGATCTCCTCCAGCGGCACGCCGGTCAGTTCGGCCATGGCCCGGTTGGCCCGCACGACGGTGCCGTCTGTGCCCAGCAGGCTGACGGCTTCGGTCAGCGCGTCGAAGGTTGCCTGCCACTGGAGGGCGAACAGGCGCAGGCCCTGCTCGGCGCGTTTGCGCTCGGTCACTTCCTGCTGCAGGGCCTCGTTGGCCTGGGCGAGTTCGGCGGTCCGCTCCAGCACGCGTGTTTCAAGTTCTCGCTGACTATGCCGCAGAGTGTTTTCTATCCGTTTCCGTTCAGTGATGTCTGTGAAGGCCACAACTCCGGCAATGACCTCCCCGTTTCTGTCGTGGACGGGTCCGGCGCTGACCAGCAGTGTGCTCCGTGAGGCGTCCGGCTGCTCTATGAGTAGTTCCATGTCGGTGGTCGTGACACCGGCCTCAAGAGCGCGAGCGAGGGGACGTTGCTCGGGTGGGCACGGTTGTCCGTCCGGGTAGAAAAGCTTCAGCTTCTCGCTCACGGCGTGGTAGTTGGTGCCGTGGACGGGGCGCCGGAGTATCCTCTCGGCCGCCTTGCTGGCGAAGGTCGCCTCACCGCTGGGGACGTCCACAACGACCACGCCCGAGGGCATCTGCCGCAGTATGGCCTGCAGCACGGCTCTTTGGCGGCGGAGAGTGGCGCGCGTGCGGCGACGCTCCCGGTGGCTGACCAACATCTCGGCCACCACGCGCAGCACCTCGACATCCTCCGGCGCCCATCGCCGGGTGCCCTCAGTATCGTCAAAACCGATGAACCCCCACAGTTCCCCCCTGCTGGTGGTGAGGGCCACCGCCAGCACGGCCTTGATGTCCTGGGCACGGAGCGTGGCCTGCACCGCGGCGGCTTCGGGGGGCATCGCGTCAACGTCCGGAACCAGGATGCTCTCGCCGCGCTGGAGCCTGCCGTACCACCACGGGAAGTCATCGAAGGACTGGTTTTGCAGGTTCTCCATCTCGGAGGACGTGTCGGCGTCGCACCATTCGAAGGTGTTATCCATCGTCGGGACATCTTCGCGGGTCTCGAAGATGTAGGCCCGGTTGCTGCCCACGGCTTCGCCCAGAATGCGGCAGATTTCGGAAAGGTCGGCTTCGTCGGAGGTCACCAGCAGGCGAGAGACGGCGGCCACCGCTTTTTCCATGCGCAGGCGGTGCTCGATCCTTTTTTCGGCGGATGTCGGGGCGGCTTCAGTCCCGCCGGCATGGTCGGGCGCTGCGTCCCGGGCGAGGCAGCACAGGAAGGGCCGGCCGCCGGTCCCAACCACCGCGAATTTGCGCACGCGCAGCCGGGCTGCGGTTCCGCCCACGGACAGCCATTCTTCCGTCTCGACGGGACCGTCCTGGAGGGCGCGCAGGTCGTCGCGGCGCACCAGCTCGGCGCTCGCCGGCGGCAGGTACTCCTGCGGGCTCTTGCCCAGCAGCGCCGCCAGGGTGTCACGGAGGTGATGGGCTTTGCCCGGGTGGACGATGCGGCTCTGTTCATCCTTGAGCCAGGCGACGCCTCCCAGGCCCTCCAGGAGGCTTTGCAGAGCAGGGCCGACGGGCGCCGACGGCGGCCGCCCCTCCCGGGCTCCGGTGGCGGAATCTCGCATGCGGTTCCGTCCCCCCTCGCACACTGATGCTTCACCCGTTCAGACTGGCTCCTGGCCTGTTTCGGCCGGTGAGGAAAGGTGCCCGGCCGGTGAACTCATGCTATCATACACCTCCTGGCGCTCGACTCAAGAGAGTTTCGCGAGGTACTCTGGCCGTTCAACAGGTGAGGTTGCCGATGAATGCGAAGGAAAACGCCCGGCGTCTTCTTCGGTTCGATAACCCGGAGCGCATCGTCGGCGGTCTGCCGACGCACGATTGCTCCTACTTCGGCGTGAATCACGAGCCTCCGGAAGGGGATGGCGGCCACGATGCCCCCCGGGGCGCGCGGTGGCGCGACATCTGGGGCGTGGGCTGGCAGAATGAACTGGACGGCGTGATGGGCATGGCGCGTGAGCATCCCCTGGCTGACCTCTCGCATCTGGACAGTTACCGGTTCCCCGACCCCGACGACCCCCGGCTCTGCGGCCGCATCTACGAGCGCGCCGAAAGGGCCGACCGCGACAGCCGCTTCCTGTCAGGCAGTCACCGCGAGACCCTGTGGGAGCGGTGCTACAACCTGGTGGGCATGGACAACCTGATGGTCGCGTTCCGGGACGAGCCCGGCCGCGTTATAGAACTGCTGCGGCGGGTGATGGACTTCCAGCTCGGCGTCGCGCGTCATTACGCGGAGGTCGGCGTCGAGGTGGTCGGCCTCACCGACGACCTGGGCGGTCAGCAGGGGCTGCTGTTCAGCCCGGACGTGCTGCAAGAGTTCTTCGTGCCCGAGTACCGCCGGCTTTTCTCCTTTTACCGAAAGCGCGGTGTCATCATCGCTTTCCACTCCTGCGGCCACGTCGAGCCGATCCTCCACGTCTTCATGGACCTCGGCGTGGACGTGCTGAACCCCCTGCAGGCCACGGCCAACGACCTGGACAACGTGCGGCGGGTGACACAGGGTCGGATGGCGCTGCAGGGTGGCGTCTCCACGGCAACGATCATGAAAGGCCCCGTGGAAGCCATCCGACATGAGACGCGGTTGCGCATGTGGCAGCTCGGCCGCGAGGGCGGCTACTTCTGCGGGCCGGACCAGGGCATGCCGTTCCCCGAGGAGCACAGCGGCGCCCTCCGCCATACAGTCCAGCAACACGGCAGGTACCCCATCTCACCGCCACCAGACCTCCCGCAGTGACCGAAGCCGATGGCACGTGACCACAGGCTGGTCAAGCTCAGCAAGCGGCTCTCCTACCTGCTGCGTCACCACCCGGAGAAGCTGGATCTCCATCTGGACCCGGAAGGCTTCACCACCGCCACCGTCGAGGAACTCGCGCGCCGGATGGGCACCAGCCCCGAGATGATCCGCCGCGTGGTGGCCACTGACCCCAGGGAACGGTTCACCATCCGCGAGGGCCGCATCCGGGCCAACTACGGGCATTCGGTGCCGGTCGGACGCGCCATGTACGAAGCCCGTGAACCGGCCGGCGTCGAGGAACTGCCCGATGCGCTCTACCACGGCACCGCGCCCGAGAACGTGGAAGCGATCATGCGACAGGGACTGAGCAGCCGCGGCCGGCAACTGGTCCATCTCTCCACCTCTCGGGAATGGGCGCGCAGGGTGGGCTTGAGGCATTCACGCGAGCCGGTCATCCTGCGCGTGGACGTGCGCGAAGCGGCGCGGCGCGGAGTGCGCCTGTGGCCGGCCGGCCCCGCCACGGTACTCGCCACGGACGTGCCCCCCGCGTGCCTGACCGTGGCCGGGAACTCATGACGGCAGGCTACCGGGCGCCGGCTCTACCCCCTGCGGCAGGGTGACGTCCGTGGTACCCTCGCGACGGACCACGCGCACCGGCCCCGGCGGCGTGGGGAAGGTGACCTCATAATCGAACCCGGTCTCCCGGGGCAGCACCCGCAGCCTGCGACAGCCCGGCTCCTCGATGCGGATGCCCGCCAGGTGACGTATGAGGAACTCGGCCGGCGCGGCGGACCAGGCGTGGGAGTGGGTGCGCATGATGCCGCTGAACTCGCCGGAGCGCCAGGTGCCGTTGGTCTGCCACTCCTCGAAGGTGGAGGTCGCCCCGCGGTCCAGCATGCGGCGTCCCCAACGGTCGCGGATGATGCGGAGCGCCAGGTCGAAGCGGCCCAGCCGGTCCAGCGCCCGCAGGACCACTGCGGTGAAGAAAGGCTGCGCCTCGGTGACCTCGATGTCCCGTTTCTCGTAGAGGCGGTCCACGATGGCGCGGGCGGTCTCGTCCGTGCACAGGCCCCACAGGATGGCCGCCATGTTGGCCTGCTCGCTGGTCTTCGGCGAGAGCCGGCCGGCCACGCAGGCGTCAGCCAGGCAGCCGCGGGCGGGGTCGAAAAACCGGGCCTCGAAGTTCTGCTCGATGGCCCTCATCATGGTTCGCACCGTGGCGCGCGTGTGCTGGTCACCGGACAGCTCCGCCATGCGGCCCAGCGCCTCCAGCGCGCCGTAGAAGACGGCGTTCAGCGCCGCGCCCTCGCCCCCCGTGTCCACGTCCGCCCAGTCAATGAAGACGTTGAAGGGCATATCCTCGATGAGGCCCCGTTCGTTCGTGTGCCGCAGATGGGCCCTCAGGATGCGTAGCGCCGTGGGGTAATACTCTCGTATCCAGCGCTTCTCGCCGCTGTAGAGGTAGTGGTTCCACAGGGCCATCACCCACCAGAGGGAATAGTCGGGGAGGTTCCACTTCCAGTCGCCCTTGTCGACGTTCGAGATGTTGGCCAGCAGCCCCGTCGGGTACTGGCAGGCGGCCGTCTGGCGGAGGAATTTGCCCGGCAGGGCCGTGTCGCCGAAGCAGGCGTAGATGCCCGGCAGCGTGACGGCGGAGACATCGCCCAGCCACTGCGCCCGCTCCCGCCAGGGCGTGTCCACGATGGACTCGTTGCAGCAGAGACGAATGGTGTGCCGGCAGATGCCGAAGATGCCGTTCAGTTCGTCGTCGCTCGACTCGAACCGCCCCCGTTCTTCGAAAGGATACGTGCTCACCACGGCCTTGAGGCCGCGAAGCGTGACGGGCCGCCCGCAACGCCGGAGGCGCAGCTTCAGGTAACGGAAGGCGCGCCAGGTGAAGGGCTGCCAGGTCTGGGGCCCCTCGACCATCGTGTAGCGGTCGGCGAACTGCCCTTCGACGGCGTTGTTGAAGTGCCCATCTATGAGCCGCTCGGCATAGCCCAGTTCTACGATAGCGCCTTCGATGCCGTCCAGTTCCAGCCGCGGATACGCGGTGATGACCCGGCCGAAGTCAAGCACCACGCAAGGGTCATAGACACCGTCCACCGAGCCGTCCAGGTGGCCCGTGCTGCACTGGAACACGGTGGGCGCGCCGTCGTTCAGCAGGTTCTCAGCTCCCTCCAGACGGCTGTGCTCGACAGGCCGGCCCGTCGCTGAAAGGCCGATGGACAGGTCGTTCCACCGGACGCGGTTGTGGATGTCCAGGCTCTCCTCTGTCGTCTGGATACGCTCAGGCAGAACGGCGTCAGCCGTCATGTGAGGGATGTCGCGGGGCACCAGGCGCACCCAGGGCAGCACGGCGGGCGGGCGGCCGGAAGCCTTCCCTCCGACGACCGTGGCGGCGTCCCAGTCGCTGTCGTCAAAGCCCACTGCCGTCCAACCTTCGGGCGCCCGGCGAGCGTCGTAGAACTCCTGGTAGGGGCTGATGACGTTCATCCGGAAGCGGAACGTGTCCGAGACCCAGGCGTCGGCATGGCGGGTACGCCATTCGGGGCCGGTGGCGGCCAGCGTCCGGCCGTCGCCGCCGGTCAGCTCGGCCAGCAGGCCGGCCCGGGCATGAGGGGAGTCGCCGACATGGTTGACGACGAGGCCGATGCAGTTGGCGCCGGCCCGCAGGCGGTCTGTCAGGTCGTGCTGGTCGTAGTACTGGAAGTAGGGGCGGCACGGGGGCACCCCGCGCCCGGCGAACTCGCCGTTCACGAAGAGCTGGTATCGGGTGTCGGCGCTGACGTAGAGGTGCAGGCGGGGGGCCGCCCCGGCCAGGTCGAACTCGGTGCGGAAGTAGCGGTAGGCGTTCCTGTCGCGTCCGTCTCCCTGGCCCCATATCCAGCGCGCGTTCCAGCGTCGCGGCGTCGCGAAGCCGTCGTCGTAAACTCGCTCGATCATCCTGTCGGGTCCCTTTCCAGTGCAGCGCGGATGAGGGCGACAGGATACCGCATCCCGGGCCGGCTTCCCACCACATCGGGCGTAAGGGGGCCGGCATAGCTCCGTTCACGGGGAGTCGGTAAAACTGAGGTGGCGCACGAACCAGCGGCCGGCCAGTTCGGCGACCTGCTCGAGCGCTCCCGGCTCTTCGAAAAGGTGGCCTGCGCCTTCCACCACCTCCAGCGCGCTCTCCGCCTGCAGGGCGGGCAGCATGCGACGGTTCAGTGCGAGCACCTGGGTGTCGCGCCCCCCGACGATCAGCAGTGTGGGCGCCTCCACCTGCGGCAGGGCGGACTCGGCCATGTCCACCCGCCCGCCGCGCGAGACCACGGCGTGCACGGCTCCCGGGCGCTGCGCCGCGGCCACGAGGGCAGCGGCCGAGCCGGTGCTCGAGCCGAAATAGCCGATGCGCAGGCCCCCGCCCTGCGGCTGTTCCAGCAGCCAGTCGGTGGCGCCGACCAGTCGTTCCGCCAGCAGTTCTATGTTGAATCTGTGGACGCGGGTACGCCGGTCCACAGCTTCTTCTTCGGCGGTCAAGAGGTCGAAAAGCAGCGTGCCGAGCCCCGCCCCCCGCAGGCGTTCGGCCACGAACCTGTTGCGCGGGCTATGCCGGCTGCTGCCGCTGCCGTGGGCGAAGAGGACGATGCCTGGAGCCCCTTCCGGCACGAGCAAGCGGCCTTCCAGCCGGGCGGAATATGCCTCGACAGTTACCAGTCCTTTCTCGGTTCCATGTGCGTCTTCCATGTTCGGCACCTCCTTCAGCGTGCGGTCCTGTGCGGAGGGCATCACGCCCCGGGCAGCATCTCGGCGGCCCGGTCGAGATAGTCTGTCACCTGGCGGTCTGTGGTCTGGGCGAAGTCCACGTACCACGTCCCCACGGCCATGAAAGGACGGGGCGTCATCAGGGAGACGACGTCGTCAACCTGTTCGGAGATCTCGTTGACGGTCTCGGGCGCGGCCGTGGGAACAGCCACCACCACGGCGGCAGGCTCGGCCTGTTTGACCGCGGCGACCGCAGATTTCATGCTTGCCCCGGTGGCCATGCCGTCGTCCACGAGGATGACCGTGCGGCCCTGCAGCGTGGGCGACGGGCGGTCGCCGCGGTAGGCCCTCTCCCGTCTTTCCAGTTCCTCACGTTCGCGCTCGGCCACGCGCTCGATGGCGTCCGCGGATACGCCAAGTGCCCGGACGACATCATCGTTCAGCACGCGTATGCCACCCGATGCGATGGCGCCCATGGCCAGCTCTTCTCTGCCCGGCACGCCCAGTTTGCGCACCAGGAAAACGTCCATGGGAGCTTTGAGGCGTCGAGCCACTTCGAAAGCTACGGGCAGCCCGCCGCGCGCCAGCCCGAGCACGATCACGCCCTCGCGGTCGGCGTAGGACGCAAGCCTATCCCCCAGTTTCCGCCCGGCTTCCTCTCTGTTCCTGAAGCGTTCCATGTCGGCTCTCCCCTGCAGTTGCAGTGCGCGCGAATGGCGAAAGGCCGGAGCGTGCCTTCCCTCACCTCCATTGTGAACGCCTCGGGCGGCGCTGGCAAGCCGTTGCTTGGGCAAGCGAAGGACGCCAACCCTTCCGGCCCCCCGGGCTGAGACAGAGTCGGTGCGCCGAGCGCAAGCTGTCGTGGTCACGACGGGACGAAAAAAAAGGAAACGGCGGAACGTGCCCCCTGTCGTTCCGCCGTCCTTTCCAGTTGGCCGCCCCGCTTCCCCCGTCGCGAAACGGCCAGCCTTGCGGCTTACGATGTTACAGGTGAGTTATCCTCACCTCCATCTACCCAATACTTTAGCGCTGTTCTGACGGTTTGTTAAGTCGGGGAAACCCTTAATTCGAACGGGAAATGTACCCACACGATGGCCGGCTATGATGGACGGTGGGCGACCGTTGTGCCGGCGCAGCGGACGTTCAGTCGTCCAGGTACCCCAGGTCCCTCAGCCGCGCGGTCACGCGTCCGCGTTCCTCGGCATCCATCAGCCCGCCCCGCATGGATTGCGTGGGCAGCGCTTCGATGGCGGCTCTCAGGCGTGCGGCGACGTCGGGACGGCGCCGGGCAATGTTGCTCCTCTCCTCCGGGTCCGCCGCCAGATCGAACAACTGCGGCCTGAAGTCGTCCCGGTGGGGCGCACAAATGTACTTGTAGCGGTTCGCTTCGCGCATACCCGCCAGCCACTGGCTCGGATCGGGGATCACGCGACCAACCGCCTCCAGGTAGGCCGTGCGATGAACGTCTTCCTGGCCTTTGGTGATCCCCATCAGGCTCCGGCCGGTCATGTCTGGAAGGGGCAGACCGGCGAGTTCGAGGATAGTCGGCGCAATGTCTATGTGTCGGACCTGCAACTCCGACCATCCGTGGGGAACGGTGCCGGGCAGGTGCAGGATGAGAGGCACCCTGACAAGTGCGTCGTGCAGCCCGTGGCCGTGGCCTATGTGGCAGCCCCGGTAGAGCAGAGCGACATGGCGGCGTGTGAGGCGGCGCGTCACGCGGTAGCGATGCCACTTCTTGCGCAGCTTCTTCTGAAACCGGTCGAAGCGGCCCCAGGCGATGTCTTCGCCGTGGTCGCCGGTCAACACAATGAGGGTGTTGG
>PUMJ01000275.1 GCA_003551305.1 Candidatus Brocadiaceae bacterium | reverse complement strand
GCGGCTCATTTTGATGACGGCCAGCTCCAGCGCCAGGCGTCCCGTCGTCTCCCGGCGGGCCCGCAGGGACGCCTCGCGCAGAAGCTGGATCATGTAGAGGAGCTGCCCGGTCGAGAGCAAATCCGCCTGCCGGGCCAGGGTGTCGGGGTCCGCCCCGGCCCCCGTCAGCAGGGGGCTTTCCCGCCCGGCGCAGGAGGCCACCAGCAGGTCGCGCAGGTGTTCGGCGAACTGCCGGGCGAACTCCTCCAGCCCCGTCCCGCCGGCCAGCGCCTCGTTCAGCAGGGACAGCGCCCGGACCGTGTCCTCCTCGGCCACGGCGTCCACCAGGTCCGCCAGCACCTGCCCGCTGACGGCGCCCACCACCGAGAGCACATCCTCCAGGCTCACCTCGTCCCCGAAGGCGGCGAGCTGGTCCAGCGTGCCCAGCGCGTCGCGCATGCTGCCGCGCGCGGCGCGGGCGATGGCCGCCAGGCCGCCCCTGGCCACCTGCAGACCCTCCTGCTCGCAGACCCGCTGCAGGAACTCGACCACCTGCTCGTCGCTTATCCGGTGGAAGTCGAACCGTTGGCAGCGGCTCTTGACCGTCTCGGGCAGCCGCTGGGGGTCGGTGGTGGAGAAGATGAACTTCACGTGCGCGGGCGGCTCCTCCAGCGTCTTGAGCAGGGCGTTGAAGGCCGGCCCGGTCAGCATGTGGACTTCGTCTATGTAGTAAACCTTGAAGCGGCTGCGGGCGGGGGAGAGGCCGACGTTCTGGCGCAGCTCGCGCACCTCGTCAATGCCGCGGTTGGAGGCGCCGTCTATCTCCATCACGTCAATGTCGTTGCCGGCGGCGATGTGCCGGCATGAATCGCACTGCCCGCAGGGCTCGGGCGTGGGGCCTTCGGCGCAGTTGAGGGCCTTGGCCAGGATGCGGGCCACGGTCGTCTTGCCCACGCCCCTCGAGCCGCAGAACAGGTAGGCGTGGGCGACGCGGCCGGTGCGGACGGCGTTCTGCAGGGTGCGCGTGACGTGCTGCTGGCCGACTACGTCGCCGAAGCCTTCAGGGCGGTATTTGCGTGCGAAGACAACGTACATCGGCAGCGCCTTCAGCGGGGGAAGAAGCGGGCCGTGCACTCCGATCGGACCGTCCCACCGGGGCAGTAACCGCCGGCAAGCTCGGGGCATGCACTCCCACGGCAGTCCGGGGTACTGTTTATGGCTGCTGGCTTCCGCCCCTGACCAGGTTCACAGCCGCCCGGCTCCATGGGACACGCCTGTCATCGCCGCCTGCGCGGTCCTTTTCCACTCGATGGAACAAGACCTCAGCGGAGCGGTCAGCCCTGCTGGAGCGGTTTGCAGGTTACAGGGCACCGCTAGCGCCCCGCTTAGCACGGCCCGAAGTCAGCTACTCGCAAGCTCCGGATAGCAACCCCGGGGCCAAGCCGTAAGGTAGCACACCCCGCCGCCGATAGCAACCACATCCGCCCGCTTTGCCGCAAGATGGCATCCAACGGGAAGTGGCCATCATGGGGTTTCAGGGGCGGCCTGAGGACGGCAGATGTTCCACATCGTGTGCGCTCAGTCGTTGCGCTCCTCCTCGATCTCGAACCCGGCGAGGATGGGGGCGCTGGTCTGAGTCACCTCGTCCCCCTGCGGGTTAAAGGTGAGCTCCAGCAGACGCGTTGCCTCGACACCCCGGAACTCCCGCACCAGCGCCCGGCGGTGGCCGCCGGCCTCGGCGACGACGTCCAAAGCCTCCAGGACCGTTTCGCCCTGCAGGGCGACGTCGAAGACGCGCTCGCCCGGCCCGACGCGCTCGTCGAGCTCGGCGAAGTGCAGGCGCACCGTGTAGCGGCGGGCCTCGACGGGGGCGTCGTCGAGGTGGAAGGTTCGGGACTGCTCGTCGAAACGTTGCAGGTCCTCAATGTTGTCGTCCGTCGGCGGCGACGGGGCGAAGTTCACCAGCAGCTCGTTCCGGTCGAGCCCGAAGCACTCGATGTCGCTCCAGGGGATGGTCAGCTCCGCCGTGAAGCGCTCGTCGGTCAGGTGCACCGCGCTCGACCATTCTCCCGTGATGGGTTCCTCTTCGACGGCGAAGTAGGCCAGCGGGCAATTGCGCCCGGGGGTGGAGAAGACGACCCGCCGCGGCTCGGAGGCCTGTTCGGCCAGCCGCAGGCGTGCTGAGCTTCGGTTCAGCCGGGGGTTACGGAAGAAACCCCCCTCACGAGGCCGATGCAACCTGGCGGGCCATGCGTAGAATATTGGCAGCGCGATTTCCACGCCGGCGCCGGGCTCGAGGTTCAGATCCTCCAGGGGCAGCAGCGCCTCGATGACGTGCAGCCCCTCCTCCCGGCTCTCTTCCACCTGCACGGCCTTTTTCGCGTCCTCGCCGATCACCTCCCAGGCGCGTTCGTCCAGGTCGATCTTCAGGCGCATATGGCGGCGGAGGTCGTCCAGGGAGGCGGCGACGAGGGTGAAGTGGTTGGGCATCTCCTCCTCCGTCATGGCGTCCTCGCGCAGGGTCGTCAGGATCCACAGTCCGCGATCGTCCCAGGCGAAGCGGCTCTCGACGCCGGGGGCAACTTTTGCATGGAAGCCCTCCTCGTCCCAGTCGCCGGGCTGCCCGTCGAGCGTGAGGTCCTCGAGGCGGGGCACATCCACCGTGGTCGGGCGGAAGCTGCTGTAGCGCTCCCCGGAGGCGGAGACGGCGAAGCGGACGATGTCGCCCCACTCGTCGCCCCGGCCGGACGCGAGACGCAGTCCGAAGTGGTCTTCTTTCCACACCGGCTCCTCTCCCTCCTCGGTCCTCAGGCGCCAGGGCGTCCGGCGTCCGCGCCGGTCGACGAATGCGTCCCGCTCGTAGCCGATATAGAGGTGCTCGTCGTCATGGCGGAACTGCACGAAGGCTCGTTCAGGCAGTTGGACGCGTTGAGCGCCATCCCATATCGGATCATCCAGCACGCCGTCGACCGCGGGCGGGCGCGCCTCCGACAGAGAAAGCACCGACCACTGCGGGTCGCGAAAGCGCAGGTCCACGTCGATGCGCCGGGCGCCCCGGATGCACGAACCGTACACCCAGGGTTTCACCGTGCCCGCTACGGGGGTGAAATCGGTGTTGATGCGCAGCGGGTCGAAACGCTCGTCGTGCTCCACCACGAGAGGCAGCGGGAGTGCAGATTCCCTTTGCACGGCGAGAGTGCGGGGAAAGCCGACCCAGAGGCGGCCGTCCTCGTCACGCCGGTCGCCGGGTGCGCCGAGATTGACCCCCGTGCGGTCCAGGCGCGTGCCCGGCTCGACGCGCTCGAAGTAGATTGCCCAGTCCTCGTTGCGACGCCGGTCGGTCGGCGCCAGGGCCAGCGAGGTCTGGAAGCTGTAGGAGCAAGTGCATCCGCTGCTCGCCTCGGGCGAGATCAGCAGGCCAAGGACCGGCAGGGCAGCGTCGCCGCAGCCGGGCCGAACGCCAGCGAAGTTGCGCAGGCCGGAAGCGTCATCGATATCGTAGTAAGCGAGCGTAGCCGAGCGAAGGATGTCCATATGTGCCGTGGTGGCCGTAATCCCGCATCCGTACGTACCGTAGTAGAACTCGCGGTCCAGAGGGCCCCGGGCGGTGCGCTCGTCCCCGGTGAAGGCGGCGGGAGCATGCACCTCCTGCTGTTGGTGACGTGGGGGGCTCGGCCCCCAATCCAGGGCGCGCTCGGGCAGATCGGCCAGGCTGCCGGCCTCCGGCGCAGACGGTTCACCGGCGGCCCCGGCGTCGAGTTCGAAGACCGGCCAGCCGTTGTTGAACGTTCCGGCCGTGTCGTCGGTGCCGAACGGGTGCGTACGGACGACGCCCCGGCGCTGTTCGTAGGACACCAGCGTGGCGGTGAATGCGAACTCCGCAGGCGCACCGTCGGCGGCGGCCGGCAGATCCTCCCAGGGCAGCAGGACGTTGACTTTCGTGCCGTCGGCGACGGCGCCGCCCTCGAACTCCATGCCCAGCCGGACGGCGGGGTTGTCGGGGTCCACGTCAACGTCGTCGGGTATCTCCCAAGGTCCTGGCGCCGGGACGGAGAAGAACTCGCCGGTGCCGGACCTCGTGAAAGGCATGATGGCCCTTGAATACAACGCCTCCGGCGTGCGCGGGGCAAACCAGGGGAAGGGGCGTCCGGTGGGCGCCCACACGACGACCCGGAAGACATCGAGGTCGCCGGGCTCGTAAATGTCGGCGCGGCGCTCCGGGGGGCGGAAGTCGAAGAACAGTTCCCACATGTCCGCATCCGAGGCCTGCTGCGTCTCCAGCTCGAGGCGCAGGCCGTCCTCACCGGGCGTGAGCGTCAGGGCGCCTGCCTGCGTCTGGCTGCGCTGGACATCGAAGTCGAAACGTTTGGGGTCGTCGAGCGCGTGCCGCTCGGGTTCGTCGAACGTGCCGTAAACGCCGCGCTGGCGTCCGGTCTGTGGGTCGAGCCGATACACAACCGTGCCGACGTTCAGGTAAAGGTTCTCGTCGTCGGCCGAGAGGCTTTGGATCGTTGCGCCGGGCCCTCCCCTGCGTCCGAGGGCGGCGAAGGGGATGTGGCGGGACCAGAGTTCGGTGCCGTTATAGGCGTCCACGGCCGTGAGGTAATGGTGACCGATCTGAAAATACCGCCCGTCAGCCGCGACGGGCATCGGTGCGCGCTGGTGGCGATTCATCGCGCGGGCCGGCCCCGGTCCACCGAACCAGGACAGCTCCAGCGGCCAGCGCACGCGCTCGTCGGCGGGCGACTCGGAATCCCAGTCGAAGGCCCCCGGCAGCCGGCCCCGCCCGAGCACGACGCCGAGCTCCGAATCATCACGTGCTACGCTCCGGAGTTCGAGTTCGTCCGGCGCTGCCTGGCCCGGCCCGGGCAGCCAGAGCCCGCCCGTCGGCCGCAGTGCGTGGTGGATATCGTCCACCCCGACCTCGAGCGTGTCCCGGCTGCCGATGATGATGTTGGCGAAATACGGCGGGAACTTAAGGCCGCCCTCTTCGTGTTTGTGCGTCACGGCGATGCGCGAGCCGTAAAGGTCCGTAGAATCCAGCAGGCGCCCGCGCGCCGCCCGGGCCGCATCTTCGGTGTCGAGCACCTGGAGCACGTGCAGTTCGGTGGCGGCGGCCAGGGATTGCGCCAGGCCCGGCTCCGGCTCGCCCAGCACCAGCGCGTAGCCCCGGTTCAGGCGCCGCTCCTGGAGCAGATCGAGCGCCCCGCGTGCGATCGGCCCGGGTTCGGGCGGCGCAGCCGGTGCGTCCGGGCGGACGGTTTTCGGTGCTTCGTCGGCCGGCTCGCCGGGCGCGAAGCAGTAGATGCGGCCGGCGTCCGTCGATACGTAGAGGCGCCCGTCGGCGACGGCCATGCGCCGCGCGTATCCATCGACGTCGGCCGACCAGTCGGCGTCATACGCCGCGACGCGCCCGTCGTCGCCTTCGATAAGAACCTCGCCGGCCCGCACGGCGTCCTCGGGCACGTAGCGGACGCCGCCTCCATCAGCCCTTTCGCCCGTGGACAGGCAGGAGGCCCAGTCGACCATGTTAAAATACAGGTTGGCTTCCGGGTCGACGGTGAGCCACGAGCCGCCCCGGTCATGAGCTCGATCCGCGTGAGTGTGCTGATCAAAGTAAAGAAGGCTTCCGTCGTTGCGATCGAATCCTGCCGGCACGGTGCGTCCCGAGGCGACCAGAAGGACGTCGCCCCCCAGGGCCAGGTAACCCTGCGGCGTGGGCCCCGCCAGGGCCGGGCCTGCATGGGGTTGCAATATGTAATCCAGCGTCGTATCGTTCTGCCAGAGGACATCGCCGGTGTCGGCGTCCAGCGCGTAGATGATCACGCCTTCGGCCGGCCACATGCCGGCCGTCGTATAGACGACGCCGTCGTCGACGAGCGCGCCGCTGCGCAGCGGGCGGCGGGAGATCATCCGTTCGTTGCCGAGCACCATCCTGTCGGTTCTGGAGGCGTGGAAGCGCCACACCAGCTCGCCCGTGCGGGCATCGAGGCAATACAGGTAGCCGTCGTCGGAGGCGGCGTAGGCACGCCCATCGGCGATGTCGGGTGCCAGGCGCACCGGAGCGCCCGTCGTGAACCGCCAGCGCAGTTCGCCGCTCTCCGCATCCAGCGCACGGATGCTGTCGTCGGTTGTGGAACCGAAATACAGCAGACCATCGGCGATGACAGGAACCGGCGCCCAGTCGATCGGTATGCGGTGCGGTTCCCTGACGGGATCAGGCCAGGCGGGGCGGGGGGAGCGGTCGGGCTCGTAGACCCAGTGCAGTTGCAGGGGGAAATCCAGCGATTCCGCCACGACCCCCGAGCGGGCCGCATCGCGTCGGTAGCGCGGCCAGTCCTGGGCCGAAACCCCTGCCGTCATCAGGCCGAACGCCAGAGCCGTGAGGAGCATCCCATTTGAAAACGCCGTCCTCTGCTTCATCTCCCTGTCTCCCGCGTCTGAACCTTCCCCCATCTTCTGACCTGACACCGCCCATCTGAAGTGGCAAAGCTCCGACGCCACCTTCACAGGGCAAGGGTACCCCTCCCGCACAGTTTGTCAAGCCGGAATGCTCGCCTTCCTACGGTGTGGTACACCCCACGGGAAGATCGTAAGAGGTGGGGGCAGCGCGGGCGCCGGCGTCCGGCGCACAATCTCTCCTTACGGGCAGTTGACGCTCGGTGCGGCCCCGCCTATATTGGCCGGTCACCTCTGCTCTTTTCCCCCGGAGAACCGCCATGCTCGTCATCGCCGAGAGGATCAACGCCACGCGCTCTTCCATCGCCCGCGCCATGGAGGAGCGCGACGCCGAGTTCATTGCCCGCGAGGCCCGCCGCCAGGCGGAGGCCGGGGCCGACTTCATAGACGTCAACGCCGGGGCCACGCCCGGGAGCGAACTGGAGAGCCTCAAGTGGGCCGTCGGCGTCGTCCGGCAGGCCACCGACCTGCCCATCTGCCTCGACTCGCCCGGCCCCGAGGTGCTCGGCGCCGGCCTGGAACTCATCGAGGGCGACCCCGTCATGCTCAACTCCGCCACGGCCGAGGACGGCAAGATGCTGCCCGTGATGGAACTGGCCGCCGAGGCGGACGCGCTGCTGGTGGCCCTGGCGATGGACGACGCCGGGCTGCCGGGCACTGCCGAGCGGCGCGTCGAAATCGCCGGCCGCCTGGTCGAGGCCGCCGAGAGCGTCGGCCTCCCCCGCGACCGCCTCTACATTGACCCGTGCATACAGCCCATCAGCACCAGCGCCGATCAGGCCGTGGCGTGCATGGACGCCGTGCGCCGCATCATGGCCGAGTTCGAAGGGGTCCACACCACCTGCGGCCTCTCCAACATCAGCTTCGGCCTGCCCAACAGGAAGCTGCTCAACCGCATATACCTGGCCTGCCTGATGGCCCACGGGCTGGACGGCGCCATCCTGGACCCCACCGAGGAAGGCATCATGGACGTGGTCGTGGCCGGCGAGGCCCTGATGGGACGCGACGAGTTCTGCATGAACTACCTTCAGGCCATGCGCTGAGGACCACCGACCGACCCGAACAGGACGCCGAGGACGCGCCATGACGCAGCAGCATGCCGCCGCCATCGCCGAGGAAACCGGCCTCAACCCCTCCCGGATCAGCGCCGCCGTCTCCCTGCTGGATGAGGGCGCCACGGTCCCGTTCATCGCCCGCTACCGCAAGGAGGTCACGGGCGCGCTGGACGAGGTCGCCCTCACCGGCATCCGCGACCGCCTGCAGGAACTGCGCGAACTGGACGCCCGCCGCCAGACGATCCTGAAGACCATCGAGGAACAGGGCAAGCTGACGGACGAGCTGCGCGATCAGGTGAACAGCGCCGCCACGATGGCCGAACTGGAGGACCTGTACCTGCCCTATAAGCCGAAACGCCGCACCCGCGCCGACAAGGCCCGCGAGAAGGGCCTCGAACCGCTGGCGCAGCTCATCTTCAAGCAGGAGGACGGCGTGGACCCTCGCGCCGAAGCCGGGCCCTTCCTCGACGAGGAGAAAGGGGTCGAGTCGGCCGAAGACGCGCTGGCCGGCGCGCGGGATGTCATCGCCGAGTGGGTCAACGAGGACCAGGAGGCCCGCGCCGCGCTGCGCGCCCTCTACGCGGAGAAGGCCGTCGTTCGCAGCCGCGTGGCTCCCGGCAAGGAGGAGGAGGGGGCCAAGTACTCCGACTACTTCGAGTGGGAAGAGCGCGCCGCCAAAGCGCCCTCCCACCGCATACTCGCCATGCGGCGCGCCGAGAGCGAGGGCGTCCTCTACCTGCGCATGGAGCCGCCTGAGCCGGCCGCGCTCGCCATCCTGGAGCCGATGTTCGTGGACGGCGACAACCCCTGCGCCGGGCAGGTCCGCCAGGCCGTCCAGGACTCCTACAGCCGCCTGCTGTCCGCCTCGATGGAGACCGAACTGCGCCAGGCCACCAAGCGCCGCGCCGACGAGGAGGCCATCGAGGTCTTCGCCCGCAACCTGCGCCAGCTCCTGCTGGCCCCTGCGCTGGGCCGCCGCGCCGTGCTGGCCATTGACCCCGGCTTCCGCACTGGCTGCAAGGTCGCCTGCCTGGACCCCCAGGGCGACCTGCTGCACCACGACACCATATACCCCCACGCCGGCGCGCGACAGGCGACGCAGGCGGCACAGACCCTGCACGAGCTGGTGGAGCGCTGGGACGTCGAGGCCGTGGCCGTCGGCAACGGCACGGCCGGGCGGGAGACCGAGGAGTTCGTCCGCAGCCTGGGGCTGCCGGCGGAGGTCACCGTGGTGCAGGTGGACGAGAGCGGCGCCTCCATCTACTCCGCCTCCGAGGCCGCGCGCGAGGAGTTCCCCGACCTCGACCTCACCGTCCGGGGCACCGTCTCCATCGGCCGGCGCCTGCAGGACCCGCTGGCCGAGCTGGTCAAGATCGACCCGAAGTCCATCGGCGTGGGGCAGTATCAGCACGACGTGGACCAGGCGGCCCTGCGCAGGGCGCTGGACGACGTGGTCAGCAGTTGCGTCAACAGCGTCGGTGTCGAGCTGAACACCGCCAGCAAGCAGCTCCTCACCTACGTATCGGGGCTCGGCCCCGGCCTGGCGGGCGCCATCGTGGACTACCGCAACGCGCACGGCCCGTTCGCATCGCGCAGGGAACTGCTGAAGGTGCCCGGGCTCGGGCCGAAGACGTTCGAGCAGTGCGGCGGATTCCTGCGCATAAGCGACGGCGAGAACCCGCTGGACGCCAGCGCCGTCCACCCGGAAAGCTATCCCGTGGTCGAAGCGATGGCGCGCAGCCTCGGCTGCACGCTGCGCGACCTGATGCGTGACCCCGAACTGCGCGCAAAGGTGGACCTGAGCCGCTACGTGACCGAAGGCACCGGCATGCCGACCCTGCGCGACATCATGGATGAGCTGGCCCGGCCGGGGCGCGACCCGCGGGAGAAGTTCGAGCCGTTCCGCTTCGCCGAGGGCATCGAGTCCATCGAGGACCTCGAGCGCGGCATGCGCCTGCCGGGCATCGTCACCAACGTGGTCAAGTTCGGCGCCTTCGTGGACGTCGGCGTCCACCGCGACGGGCTGGTCCACGTCAGCGAACTGGCCGACCGTTACGTGGACGACCCCTCCGAGGTCGTCAGGCTGCGCCAGAAGGTGACGGTCACCGTCCTGGACGTGGACCAGGAGCGCCAGCGCATCAGCCTCTCCCTGCGCAGGGCGGCCCGCGACCAATCATAGCAGCCCTCCTCGCGGCCCCGTCCCGGCCGGAGTGACCATGACCTTGAGCCCGCTGCCGCCGGCGGCGGACTCGAACGCCGCGGCCGCCTGCTCCAGGGGAAAGGCGTCCGTGATGAGCTTCTCGGCCGGTATGAGCCCCCGGTGGATCATGTCCAGCGCCAGGGCGTGCATGGTCGGGTGATAGGAGAAGGAGCCGACCACCTCCACCTCGCCATAGTGGACGAGGTTGCCGTCCAGGGTGACCGACGGGTCGCCTTTGGGCAATCCGCCGAACAGGACCACCCGCCCGCCTTTGCGCACGGCGCGCACCCCGACGGCGGGGCACTCGGGCGAGGGGTTGGCGCAGACGGCCAGGTCGGCGCCCCGCCCGCCCGTCAGCTCCCTGACGCGCCCGACCACGTCCTCCTCGGTGGGGTTAATGACCGCCTCCGGCCCCAGGGCGCGCGCCAGCTCGCGGCGGGGGTTGCTGCGCTGGGAGACGATCACGCGCGCGCCCCGCGCCTTCGCCGCCGCCGCGTGCAGGCAGCCGATGGGCCCCGCCCCCATGACCAGCACCATGTCCTGCGGCCCCGTGCCGGCGGCCGCATGGCAGGCCAGCACCGAGGAAGCCGGTTCCGCCAGGGCGGCAGCCGCGAACCCCATCCCCTCCGGCATGCGGTGGACGATCCCGTTGCTCAGCACCTCGCCCGCCAGCGGCATAAGCTCGGCCAGGCCGCCGGGGTAGCCGGGGGTGATGCCGACCAGCCTCAGGTCGTCGCAGAGGTTGAACCGGCCGCGGCGGCAGTACCAGCAGCGGCCGCAGTGCACGTCCGGGGCCAGGGCCAGGCGTTCGGCGGCCGACCAGCCGTCGCAGCGCGGCCCTACGGCCTCCACCACGCCGGCCACCTCGTGGCCGGAAATGATGCCTTCGGTCCCGTCGGGCGGCCCTTGCTTCCAGCGGCGCACGTCGCTTCCACAGATGCCGCAGGCCCGCACGCGGACCAGCAGGCCGTCCTCCGGCACAGCGGGCTCGGGGATCTCGCACACCTCCACCGTGCGCGGGCCGGTCATTACGGCGGCTCTCATGCGTCCTTCTCCCGGTCCAGCATCTCACCGACGGCCCCGCCGGGGTGCGTGGCGCCGAACTGCTCCTTCGAGTAGCCGGACATCTCCAGCAGCAGGACGCAAAGCGCGTCGCCCGCCGCCGCGTTCACCAGCGAACTGCCCGTGGCGATCATCCCGTGGGGGTCCACGCCCGCGGGCGCACGCACGCGGAACACGACGTCGCTCATCCGCCCCAGGGGCGAACCCGGGGCTTCGGTCTGGGCGACTATCCTGGCGCCGCGTTTCTTCGCGATCTGCACGAACTCGTTGATCTCGGCGCTGCGGCCGCCCTTGGAGATGGCATAGACCAGGTCGCGGTCGGTGACCGCCCCGGCCCCACCGTGCAGGCTGTCGGCGGCGCTGATGCAGAGGGCGGGCCGCCCGACGCAGGCCAGCAGGTGCGCCAGCCGCGCCGCCACCGCGTGCGAGGTGCCCGCGCCCGTGACCAGCACGTGGCCGGGGCAGCTCAGCAGCGCCTCCGCCACCCGGAGGATGCTCTCGTCCAACTCCTCGGCCAGGCCCGCCACGGCCCCTGCCTCCCGGCGCAGCACCTCGGCGGCCCGGGCCGTCCACTCCTGTCGCCTATCATCCATCTGATCCAGTCCCCGCTGTCGAGTTCCCCCAGAGGCGCCATCAGGATACCGCAATCCAGGGGCCATGCCAAAGGGGCCCGTGCGGTTGCACCTCGACCACTGCGGGGTTAGAGTAGTCGGCAGGAGAGCAAGAGGCCGGGAACATGGAGGTGCGAAGATGTCCGTAGACAAGGGGTTGGACCGGCGGCGGTTCCTCAGAGGCGCGGCGGGCGTGGCGGCGGCCGCAGCGCTCGGGCCGATGGGCGCTCGCGTGGCACGCGCGGAACCAGAGCGCCCGCCGAACCTTGTTATCATACTGACCGACGACCTCGGCTACGGGGACGTCGGCTGTTACGGGGCCGAAGACCTCGCCACGCCCCGCCTCGACACGATGGCCGAGGAGGGCATGCGCTTCACCGACTACTACTGTGGCGCGCCCGTCTGCACCCCCGCGCGGGCCGCCATGCTGACCGGATGCTACGCCCGCCGCATCGGCCTGAACATGGTGCTCTACGCCGACCACGAGGAGTCCCTGAACCCGGACGAACTGACCCTCGCCGACGTGGCGAAGCAGCGCGGCTACGCCACCGCCATCGCCGGCAAGTGGCACCTGGGCCGCATCCATCCCCCCCGACACGGCTTCGACGAGTGGCTCCACACGCCCCGCGAGGCGCCGATAACCGAGACCCTCGTTGACGAGAGCATAGACTTCATCCGGCGGCACCGGGACGATCCGTTTTTCGTGTACCTGGCCACTCCCGACCCCCACGCCAATGCGCTGAAGGCATGGCCGCCTTTCAAGGGCCAGTCCGAACGCGGAACCGAATACGGGGACGTTGTCGAACAGCTCGACCACCACGTCGGGAGATTGCTGGACGCCCTGGACGAGATGGGCGTCGGCGACAACACGCTGGTCGTCTTCACCTCCGACCACGGCCCCTGGCTGGACAGGCTCCCGGATGCGGGCTCGGCCGGCCCCCTGCGCGGGGGCAAGTACACCGCCTTCGAGGGCGGCCACCGCGTCCCCTGCATCATGCGCTGGCCCGATCGCATCCCGGCCGGCAAAACCTGCTCCGAGATCGCCACGGCCCTGGACTTTCTGCCCACCTTCGCCGGGCTCTGCGACGTGCCCCTGCCTCGCGACCGCGTCATAGACGGGCACGACATCCTGCCACTGATGGAAAATCGCCGCGGCGCAGAGACCCCGACTGAAGCTTACTTCTACACCGAGGCTGCCAACCCCACGCACCTGCGCGGCGTCAGGTCCGGGCGCTGGAAGCTTCTGGGCTGGCCCGAAGCCCAGACCGCCACCGAGGACTGGTATCCGGTCGCCCTCTATGACCTGGAGAATGACCTGGGAGAAGACACCAACGTCGCAGGCGACAACCCCGAGGCGGCCGACCGGCTGCGCGACATACTGGAGGAGCACCGGGCCGAGATCCAGCGCAACTACCGCCCGCCGGCCATGGTCTCGCGATAGGGCAAACAGCCGGCGACGGGCGAGAGGCGCCCGCAGCGCCCCCCGGCCTGTCGGCGACACCGTGGTTGATGGGCTTCGACCGGTGAACGTGTAATCCCTCAGGAACAGGCCACCATGCAGATAGATGCGGGCTTCCCCGGCGGCAACATCATCCACGAGCGCACCGAGGGCGACGACGTCTTCGTGCGGCAGGACCTTCGCGACACCGAGGGCCCCTGGTTCTACTGGTGCTTCCGGCTCCGGGGCGCCGCTGGCCGGGAGCTGACCTTCCACTTTACGGACGGTAACGTCATCGGCGTGCGCGGGCCGGCCGTGAGCCTGGATCAGGGCGGTTCCTGGGCGTGGCTCGGGGCGGAGGCCGTCGAGGACGAGAGCTTCCGCTACCGCGTGCCCGACGACGCCGACGAGGTGCGCCTCAGCTTCGGCATGCCCTACCTGGAGGACGACCTGCGGACCTTCCTGGACCGTCACGACGGAAACCCCCACCTGCGCGAGGAGGTGCTGTGCAGGACGCACGCCGGCCGCACCAACGAGCGCCTGCAACTGGGCCGGCTCGACGGCGACGCTCCCCTGCGGGTGCTGCTCACATGCCGGCACCACTGCTGCGAGATGATGGCCAGCTACAGCCTGGAAGGGCTGATGGAGGAGGTGCTCGTCGGCGAAGACGCCGGCCCCTGGCTGCGCCAGAACGTCGAGTTCCTGGTCGTGCCGTTCGTGGACAAGGACGGCGTGCAGGCCGGCGACCAGGGCAAGAACCGGCGCCCCCACGACCACAACCGCGACTACCTGGGGCGCAGCATCTACCCCTCCACGCGCGCCATCCGCCGCCTGGCGACCGAATGGGGCCGCGGCCGCCTGCGCGTCACCCTGGACCTGCACTGCCCGTGGATCCGCGGCGAGAACAACGAGTTCATCTACCTGGTGGGGAGGCCCCTGGCGCGCATCTGGCGCGAGCAGCAGCGCTTCGGCCGCGTCCTGGAGGACGTCAGTCGCGGCCCGCTGCCCTACTGCGCCTCCGACAACCTGCCCTTCGGTGAAGCGTGGAACACGGGGAGCAACTACGCCGAGGGCTGGGGCTGCTCGATCTGGGGCAGCACCGTGCCCGGCGTGCGGCTCAGCAGCGGCATCGAGATACCCTACGCCAACGCCCGTGGCGCCGAGGTCAACGCCGAGACTGCCCGCGCCTTCGGCCCCGACCTCGCCCGCGCCCTGAAACGCTACCTCCAGCAGACCGAAGGCTGAATACGCGCCCTGACCCGCTGCGGCTGACAGGGCAGGCTTGCGCCGGCCCGAGGGAATACGTATACTATATGATGTGTAATACGTGTAAGGAGGTTCGGGCATGAAGAAGCTGACCCTCAGCATGGACGAAGATACCATCGAGCAGGCGAAGAGCCTGGCCGCCGAGCAAGGGACCAGCGTCTCGGCGATGTTCTCCCGGCTCGTGCGGGCCATGCGGCAGAAGCCCGGGCAGGGCTTCGAAGTCGGCCCCGTCACCCGGCGGGCCACCGGGCTTGTCAGCCTTCCTTCCGACAAGACGGACCGCGAGCTGACCGAGGAAGCCCTCCTTGATGAACACGGGGCCGATGAATGAGGGCATTCCTCGACACCAACGTGCTGCTCGACGTGCTGGCGGAGCGCATGCCGTTCTACGAGCATTCCTCGGCCGTCTGGTCGCTGGCCGAGAACGGAACGATCGAGGGGCTGGTCTCGGCGTTCAGCTTTACCACCGTCTTCTACATCGTGCGGAAGTGGGGCACCGCGGACGTTGCCCGCGACGCGCTGCTTGCCTTGCGTGAAGTCTTTGCACCCGCCGGGTGCGACGCAACAGTGATCAACCGGGCGATTGACAGCGAGCTCGGCGACTTCGAGGACGCCGTGCAGTACTTCACCGCCATTCGAGCCGAGGTCGACTGCCTGCTGACCAGAGACCCGGACGACTTTCCGCGCCGCCCCGCCATCCCCGTCCTCTCCCCCAGGGAGTTCCTGGCGCACCTTGACGAACGCTACTCCCCTTGATGGCGGGCGG
>PUMJ01000117.1 GCA_003551305.1 Candidatus Brocadiaceae bacterium | reverse complement strand
TTCTTCTTCTCGTAGCCGTCACTGCTTTGTGGAACCGCTACGGTTCACGGACCCGGTAAAGCGCAGGATTCGGCGGGGATTCGCCGGCAGGGAGATCTGGGATGAGTCTTCTGCGGGCCCACGGTCGAACGCAGGTGGACACTTTTTGCGCGAGCTTCCGGGAGGCGACCGGGCTTGAGCTGCAGGTCTATGACGGCGAGCAGCTTGCCGATGGCTCGGCCACGCTCGCAAGCGTGAGGGTGGCGGAGGGCGCGGTTGAGCAGGAAGTGGAAGTCCGGCCCGAGATGCGCGTCGGCGAAGTCGAGCGGGAGTTCCGCATGAAGCTCGGCCTGCTGGTCCGGGTGCTGGACGCATCCGGCAACATCGCCCCGCCCACCGGCGTTCTGGGGGAGATGGCCGCTGCCCGTGAAGCGGCTCCGGGGGAGACCACTCCACAGGGCTCCGAAGGGGCTCGTGAGAGCAGCGCAGGCCGGCCGGATGAGAAGCCCTCGGGACCTGACCCCCGTGCCGCCAGGCTGTGGCAGGACGTGGACGTTGACTTTGTGCCCACAGAGACGGAGCCGTTCCGGAAAAAGTCCCCGGAGAAGGACACCTGGGGTTGTTGGGGCTGTCTCGTGTTGCTGGCGGTGGTGGCGTTCATCCTCTGGTGGGTGGGCCGGGATGACGCGCCGGAGCCGCCTCCAGCGCCCGCCGATACGCAGGAAAACGAGCGCATCGTCCCTGAGCAGCGGGCGCCGAGGGATGCACAAGGGCCCGTTGACGAGGGCGGGCTGAACTCCGGTTCCGGGCCGTGATCGGTGCATCAGTGCAGCGCCCGCGAGCCGCCGAAAGGAGGGATGACGATGGCTTTTCGACTCTGGCGCCGGATGAAGATAGCGCCGGGCGTGACGATGAACATCAGCAAGTCCGGTCCATCTTTTTCGTTCGGTAGAAGGGGGGCGCGGGTGAGTGTCGGTCGTCGGGGGCGCCGGACGACGCTCGGGATCCCCGGCAGCGGCCTCTCGTACACGACGGCGACCTCATGGGGCAGCGGCACGAACCAGAAGACACGCCAGGCGAAACCAACGGCGCGCTCACCGTCGGCGGCGGTCGAGCCGGTGCCTTTGCAGGAGCGGATGAGTGCCGGCTTGTGGAAGCGGATCGGGCTCCCGCCGAAGGAACTCGCCGTGCTTAAGGGCTGCCGTCACATCGCCGAAAGTGGTGATTACAAGAACGCACTGGTTGAACTGCGCAAAGCCAGGGGCCTGGCCGACGGGGCGCTGATGGCGGGGCTGGCCGCCCTGAGGCTGGGCGAGTTTCGAGAGGCGGAGAAATGTTTCCGCCGCGCCGTCAAGAAATCGAAGGAGCTGGACAGTTGCTTTGACCGGCACGGATTCGGGCCGGTTGTGACGCTTCCGGTGAGTCCGGAATTCTCCGTGGAACTCCACTGCACCACGGCTGTGGCCCTGCTGGCCCCGGTCATGCTCGAGTGGTACAGGGGCAATATTGAGGACGCGCTGGAGGGGCTGCGGGGAATCCTTGAGCGCCTCCCGACCTTCGAGGAGGCAAGGCTCTGCCTGTGCTTGCTGCTGGACGAGTTGCACGCGGAGCCGGCCACCAGGGAGATAGTGGACCTTTCCAATGACACCGACCCTGAGTCCGACACCGGCAAGCTGATTCTGTTTGTGCGCGCCAGGGCTTTGCTCAAGCTCGGTCTGGCCACGGCGGCGCGCCAGACACTGACTTCCCTGCTGCGCAAAGAGAAACAACTGAACGAACCTCTCCGGTTGGCCGCGCGTTACGAGCGCGCGCTGGCCTACGAGGAAGAGGGACGCTCCAGCCAGTCCCGCAGAGAGTTGGAAAGGCTCTTCACGGAAGCGCCTTCCTATAAGGACGTGATTGAACGGCTCGGGCTCGACTGATGGCGAACATCCTTGCTGCCGGCGCACCAGGAGGGTGCTGTCGGGGCGCCCTGGCCGCGAAATGAGAAGCTTTCCTGCTGCCCGCCGTTGTCGGCGAGCGACCGCCGCGCTATACTGGTAGCAACTGGGGGCCTTGGACAGGCCGTAACGCCACTGCCGATTTTCACAGTAGTATTGCGCTATGCCTACGTCACTATACGAGTACTATCAGCTTGCTTACAGGCATGCTTTCGAGGGGAAACGGGGTCGTCCTGACCATGTCAGGAACCTGCCGGACAGACACGCCGCCTACGCTGTTCTGCTCGGGGATATCCACGGACGGTACGGGAGGCCCCTTCTGAGCGCGAGGGCGTTCGAACATCAGTTAGAGAAAAGCCCACGAGTCGAGGGGAATTAGCGCTCCGCGGCTCGGGTCCGAGAACGCACGTTGTCCGCCGGGGCGTCCGGGCCGGCCCGCGGACTGAACGGCGCCGTGGCCTCCTCACTTGACCCCGAGGAACCGGGCGGCGCGGCGTATGTCTTCCACGTCGGCGGCGATGTACACCCTGTCGCCCGCCTCGATAGTGGCATGGCCGCGGGGCAGGATGAACTGGCCGGTCTCGGGCCGGAAGATGGCGGCGATGGTGCAGTTGTCGGGGAAGTCGGAGTCCTGCGCTATCTGGGCGACGGTCTTGCCGGCGGCCGGCGATTGCGCCGGCACCTTGATGAACACGATGCTGGCCTTGCCCTCTGCGAACGCCGTCAGCTCTTGCAGGTTGGGTTCCTCTATCTCCCAGGTAAACTGGTTCAGGTACAGGTCCACGATGTTGAGCACGCGCGTGGCGCCGGCCAGCTTGTATGCCTCCTCGTAGCGCAGGTCCCGCATGCGGACGATGATGCGCTCAACGCCCATGTGCCTGGCCAGCACGGTGAAGCAGAGGTTGTCGCTGTCGCGCCGCATGGTGGCGGCGGCGCACTCGGCGCGGTCCAGTTCCGCCTCCTCCAGCGTCGTGATGCTGGTGGCGGAACCGTGGATTGTGGTGATGCCGAGTTCGGAGTAGACGCGCTCGCAGACGGCGCGGTCCGAGTCGATAGCGATGACGTCGTGCTTGCCGGCGGCCAGACGCTCGGCCAGGCCGGTGCCCACCATGCCGGCCCCCGCGATGACGATTCTCATGGTGCGTTCCCCCGTTGTCTTACAGGTCTCAATGCCATGCCCGCCGGCTCAGCAGTATCAGCAGGGGCAGTATCTCCAGCCTGCCGGCCAGCATGCCCAGTATATACGTGATCTTGACGGCCGGGTGCAGCCGGGCCATCTCCGCGACAGGGATGTAGGCGGGGCCTATGTTGCCCAGGGCGCTGAACATACCGCTGGCGCTGGCCAGCGCGCCGTGCTCGCTGAGGGCTGCGGTCGTCAGGGCACCGAGCAGAAGCAGGAAAATCCACGCAAAGAACAACCCGGCCGTCCTGTGCGCCTCGGTTGCATCCAGCCGCTTGCCGTCCACCATGGGGAAGTGCACTTCGCCGGCCGGCGAAAGCGCCTTACGGACTTCCTCCCCCATCAGCTTCCACAGGATGACGACACGGATGACTTTGAGTCCGCCCCCCGTGGAGCCCGCGCAGCCACCGATGACCATCAGCACCAGGAAAACCTGCCGGGCAAGAGGCGTGAAGTAGGCACCGCCAATGTCCCTGGTGGCAAAGCCCGTCGTCGTGGCGATGGCCGTGACCTGGAAAAGACTATGCCGCAGGCTCTCACCGAAGCCGCTGCCCTCGACCGAAAGCAGCCGCGAGCCGAGCACCAGCGCCAGTGCCCCGCCCAGCACAATCCACCAGGCGCGCATCTCGTCGTTGTTCCACAGCGCCCTGCCCCGTCCGGTGAGCACCCGGTGGTGGATGAGGAAGTTCGTGCCCCCGGCCCACATGCCCGCGATCAAAACGTATTCAATCAGCGCGTAATGGCGGTAACCCGCTTCCTGAAAACGCGCAATGCTCGCGTCATAGGGGGAGTAGCCGCCCGTGGAGAGGCATGTAAACGCGTGCGCAACGGCATCGTAAATGCCCACTCCGCACAGGATAAGCGCCGCCGCAACCAGGGTCGTGAACAGGATATAGATGAGCCACAATATCTTCAGCGTGTTCCATACCCCGGGCGCGATACGTCCGCCCGAGACCTTGTGGCTTTCGGCGTTGAAGAGCATGTGGGACAGCCCGCCGTGGTAGACCACCACGATGAAGAACGTCAGTATCCCCAGCCCCCCGACCCACTGCGTCATCGAGCGCCAGAACAGCAGCGAGCGGGGCATCTCGTCCAGGCCCGTCAGCATGGTGATTCCCGTGGTGGTGAACCCGCTCATCGCCTCGAAGTAGGCGTCAAGGTAGGAGATGCCCAGCTCGTAGGTGAACGGCAGGGCGCCGACCGCGCTTATGGCCAGCCAGCTAAACACGCAGATGAGCATCGCGTCGGGTGTGCTCATGCGCCGGCGGGAGGCCGGCAGCCGCACGCGCCGCCAACCGGCCGGGCCCAGCAGCAGGCAGACGAGGATGGGGATGAGGAACGTGCCCGGCCGCACATCCTGGATGCCCGGCTCGCCCAACACCAGCGAGAGTAGGAGAGGAACCAGCAGCAGGAATGCCAGCAGCAGAAGGATGCTGCACACGTAGCTGATGACGAGGCGAAGCCGGACGAAAGAAAAACGCATTCAGGTTTCCTGGCACGTGGTGGCGCGAGCCGAACAGGGGGCGCATTGTGCGCGCAGTCGTCAGCCTGTGCCGCGAGGCCCGCGCAGTTTGACACCCGCGCGGGGCGTCCGTAGCATGTCAGCTATCATGACAGAGGAACTGCACAGACTTCAAGCGCGCCTCGGCGTGCAGTTTGAGAACTTAGAGTTGCTGCGCAGGGCGTTGCGCCACGCGTCGGCGGCTGAGACCGAGCCGTCCTACGAGCGGCTGGAGTTCCTGGGGGACGCGGTGGTGGGGATGGTGGTTGCGGAGCACCTGTTCCGCACTATGCCTGGCGCCAGTGAGGGGGAGATGACAGTCATCAAGTCCGGGGTCGTCTCGCGGCGCACGCTCGGGCGGGTGGGGCGACGACTTGCCCTGCAGGAGCACCTGGAGGTGGGGGAGGGACTCCAGGGCCGGCCCTACCCGCTGTCCATCGTCTCGGGCGCTTACGAGGCCGTGGTGGGGGCCGTTTTCGTTGACCAGGGCATGCGGGCGGCCGGCGACCTCGTGCTCCGGACCCTGGCCGACGAGATAGAGCGCGTCTGCGAGGACCGCCATGCCGAGGGGGCCAAGTCCCTGCTGCAGCAGAGGGCGCAGGCGGTGGGCCTGGGCATTCCTCGTTACGAGATCATCAGCGCCGAGGGTCCCGACCACGAGGTCGAGTTCCAGGCCGTCGTGCTCATCGCCGGGCGTGAATGTGGCGAGGGCCGCGGGCGGACCAAGAAGGAGGCCGAGAGCAACGCCGCGCGGCAGGCGCTTGAGCGCCACTACCCGGACGCGGAATGAGCGCCCCGGTGTCTCACAGCTCCGTCTGCCCCCGCAGGTAGGCGCGCACCTGCCCCTCGTCCGGCTCGACCAGCTCAGTCCTGATACCCAGGTATTTCATACCCTCGTAAAGCGCGGGCGCCAGCTTGCCGTGGACGCCCACGATGTGATGGATGTACGGGCCGTAGACTAACCTCTCCTCCCACAGCGGCCAGTTGTCGGCCTCAACCCAGACGTAGGTGCCACGGGTGGGAGGCCCCTGGCAGCCGCGCACGTGACCCATCAAGAAGCTGTACTCCCCGTTGTCGCCGTCGAATCGGCCCAGCGTGATGTCGCCCCCCCTGACGCGAAAATTGCCGCAGCCCGGCTGGGCGCCGGCGCGCATGTAGTGGCCGCTCAGGGTAGGCTCTTCGCCCTCGGCGGCCAGGGAGACGGGGAACGGGCCGCAATGCCAGAGCAGTTCGGCGTTGTCGTTGTCCGGGTGCCGTATGGTCAGGTCGGCGAAGAAGACGGGCGTCTCCATCCGGGCGGCCGCTTGAAGGGCCAGGGAGCTAAGGGCGCCGTTGATGTCCGTCTCGCAGGCCACCGGCACGCCGATTTCCGCCAGCAGACCGTTCAGAAAGCACGGCACGATGCCCAGCGGCAGGGCGATGGCGTCCCAGCAGTGGATGGCCAGCGCGTCTAACTTCTGGTCCTCGGCCCACTCCTGCATGACCAGCTTCAGGGCGGCCAGGCGGCGCACGCCGTCCCGTTCCACGCCGCTTATGTCCATGCGGGCGGCTATGCGCTCCACCTCTTCGGTCACCTGGTCGGATTCCGAGCGGGGCACCACCTCGCGGGTCAGGTCCGGCAGGGGGGTGGGCACTACCTCGATGTCGAAGCGTTCCAGCAGTTCGCTCTCGTTGCACATGGTGCTGGTGAACGGTGTAGGGCGGGTGGATATCTGGCCGATGCGGGCGCCCCGCACAGCGCGGAACACATTGGCTGCGCGCAGGAAGATGTCCATCCCACGCTCGAAGAGCGGATTGTCGAGGGTGCAGTTGATGACGTAGGTGAAGGGCAGGCCAAGCCGGCGCAACAGCTTGCCGGTGGCGAAGAGGCCGCACTGGGTGTCGCGCTCGCGTTCGCCGGCCGGGCCGGGCGCCTCGTCACGCGGGCCCCACAGCAGAATCGGCTTGCGCAAGGCCTTGCAGACGCGCCCGACGGCTACCTCCTGGCCGAAGTCGCAGTGCGCGGCGAAGACGGCGTCAACGCCTTCCCGGCGGAAGCGTTCCGCCACCTCTTCGGCGTCGGTGGGGTCGTACAGCAGGCCCTCTTCGTTCAGCCAGTCCAGGCCGACGTAGTCCATCTCTAGGGACTGGAGTTTCTTCTCTATGAGGTCTTTCTGCCGGGCGGCGAACTGCGTGGCGAACACGCCCCGGCGGTGGGTGGGCAGGTATCCGAGCTTCAGCGGCGCCGCGGCTTTGACGTGGTCCAGCATTTGGGTCTCCGTGTTATCGTTTGAGTGCGCTCGGTGAGCAGAGCGCCAGAGTAGCACGGTCCGTGCTGCCGGTCAACCAGGCGCCATGAACCTCTGCCAGACGGATACGCCGCTTGAGACCGGGCGCGCCCGCTCGTATCATAGCCCCCCGGTCACGGCAGTGCCCGCCCGACCGGTTGGTCCGGGAAAGCGGATCATTGGAAAACGCAAGTTTCGAGGAGACGCGCATGTCTCGTGTGAACGATGAGTTGACCGACCGAGAGCTGAACCTGCGCGTCTTCCGCGCCGAGCCGGTGCCGCACCCGTTCTTTCAGCCTCGCATGGAGCCCTGGTACGCATGGCACGTGGAGGGGCCCGGGCTACCCGAGCGTTACGCCAACATGAGCCTGCTGGAACTGTATGACGACCTGCGCCTCTCGATGCGCTACGTGCATTACTACACCGGCATGCCGGACCCCGTGCAGGTGCGCCTCAGCGACGAGGTCGAGGTGGAGGTGCGGCAGGACGGCGACCGGCAAGTAAAGGTGCTGACGACGCCGCACGGCAAGCTTGTGGAGAAGCTGCACCTGACCGTGGACAAGACGTGGCGAACCGTCGAGTTTCCCGTCAAGGGCAGACAGGACCTGCCGGCGCTCAAATGGCTGCTGCAGCGGCGGACGGCCACCTTCAGCCCGGAGAACTTTGAGGCGGGCAGTCGGTTCGTCGGCGACCGCGGGGAGCCGCAGTTCTGGCTGCCCAAGAGCCCCTACCAGGCCCTCTGCCAGCAGTGGATGAAGTTGGAGGACTTCATCTATGCCCTCGCCGATGCTCCCGCCGAGGTCGAAGAGGTCATGAACCTGATAGACCGCACCTACGACCCGCTCTACGAGGGCCTCGTGGACTACGGCGGCGTCAATATCGTCAACTTCGGCGAGAACATCCACCAGCAGCTTCTGTCGCCGGCCTACTTCGAGAAGTACATCATCCCGTGGTACGAGAAACGGGTGGGGCAGCTTCGGGAGGCGGGTGTCTTCACGCACGTCCATATTGACGGCTACTTCAGGCAACTGCTGCCGTACCTGGCCGAACTGCCGTTCGATGGGCTGGAGGCGCTGACCCCCGAGCCCCAGGGTGACGCAACGCTGGAGGATATGGCGGAGCACATCGGCGACAAAGTCCTGCTGGACGGCATACCGGCCGTGCTCTTCCTGCCGACCTATCCGGAGAAACGGCTCATGGACTGCGTGAAGCGCGTGGTGGAGCTGTTCCACCCGCGTTTGGTGCTGGGCATCTCGGACGAGCTGCCCGAGGGCGCCGACCAGGATAGCGTCGAGCGTGTGAGGCGCGTGAGCGAGTGGTGCCGGGATGGCCTCGCGTGACATGCGAGACTGTGGTTCACTGGAGCGGGAGATGTTGTCCACGTTCGGGTCATGGGCATCGTGGTGTTACTGAATAGAAGGCCATGACGTTGCAGCGTAAGCGGTGCGCTCTGATCCTCTCTCTGCCGGAAGGACCTGTGTTGGCAGCAGGTAGGCGCGTTCTGTGAGACGAGATAAGGCTCTCCGGTCACGTCGAGAATTCCCGAAGCCACGGAGGGCGGCCATGCCTTCTATCACTCCCGGTGGAAGCAGCACCTGCTGGAGGACGGCGGCCCGGACGATGTGAGTTGTGCGACAGGCACGAACGGTGAACTTTGGAGTGCGGTGCCTTTCGCGCTTGTAGAACGCGGTGCCGCCTTCAGAGCCGGCGGCATGCCGCCGGGGGGAACGTCGGAGAACGTGGCGCCCGACCCTTTTGCCCATCGAGGGCAGGACCGGCGGACTGCAGCTCACCGGTCCTCGATGGGGATGACGGCTTCGTCGCTGTTGGCGCGCAGTTCCGGGACGTAGACGCCTTCCACCGTGGCCGGCAGGGCGTGGAAGATGCCGGGCGCCTCCGCCCGCAGCCGATAGCGCAGCAGGTGCCTGCCCCGGCCGATGGAATCCACGAAGAAGGCGACCTTCTCATCGCGCAGTTCCGCGTGGCTCCAGAAGCCCTCCTGGAAGGCGGCGCCGCTGCGGAGCTCGACCGGCTCGCAGCCGGCAGGCTTCATGTCCTCGAACAGGAGGTAGGTGTAGTCGTTGTCCGCCTCGACCTCGAGTTCGACCTGGATCAGGTCGCCGCTTTCCAGGCGGTCGCCGTCCTCCAGCGGCACCCGCTCGTAGCGCAGGCGCTGTTCGGTGAGTTTCTGGCCCTCGGCGCCCTCGACTTCGACCTCGTAGGGTATCTGCTGCAGGCGGAAGTAGCGGCGCTGGAGCTTGAGCTGATGGCCGGAGGCGCGGATGTCGTCCTCCTGGGTGAAGTAGCGCACCCGGGCGGACCAGTAGAGGGCGCCGGGTCCGTCCTTGTGGAGCGTCAGGGTGTGCCGGCCCTCCCCTAACGTTACGCCTTCAACCACCATCCGGTTGTCGTAGGTGAAAAAATTATCACGGCTTATGCGCACCGACTTTTCCACCTCGCCGTCGTTCAGGCTCAGGGTGAGGGTGTAGTCGGGCTCTCCCTCGCCGCTGGCGACGACGAAGTCGCTCATGGCGGCGACGCAGAGGGTGGTGTCGCGCGTGGAGCCCCAGTAGTAGCCGTTGCGGCGGTTCTCCAGCAGCCAGCGGACGAGGCGCGGGGCCACGTCGCTGTCCGGCTCCAGCCGCACGATGGCGCGCAGGCACCAGGCGTTGGTCTCTATGTCGTTGTTCCACCAGAACCACCACCCCTGGCTCGGCGTGCGGAACCAGGCGATGTCGGTCTCCGGGTTCTTTTCGAGATACTGCATGATGTTCCGCAGCAGGGTGCGGGCATCGTTTCGCCGGTCCAGGTTATCCAGGGCGAGGGTCAGGAGGGCTTTGCCGTAGAGGTTCAGCTCATCCCGCTCGGCGAAAAGGCGGTCCACGGCGTCTGCGGCCTCCACCTTGCGCGCCGAGAGCACGTAGGCGACGAAGGCGTGCCGGGCGTGTGGCGACCAGCGGTCCTTCTTCAGTTCTGCGGTCTGCCATTGGCGCAAAAACTCTGTGCCCCGCTCTATCATGTCGGCCTCGACCTCGACGTCGGCCTCAACCGCTGTGTTGAGCCCGTAGAGGACATAAGCTGTCAGGTGCGGGTTCGAGTCGCTGCGCTTCCACCATCCCCAGCCGCCGTCGTCGTGCTGCATCTCGCGCAGACGCCTCAAGCTCCTGCGGATGATGGCGTGCAGTTCCTCCGTCTCGAAGATGGGGTTGTCGGCGTAGGTGCGCCATCGGCGGCGGTCCTGCTCGATGCGGCGGACCTCGTCCAGCCGGCCGCGGATGTGCTGCACTTCCTCAAGAGAGATGCCCATGTTGCGCAGGGTCTTGAGGGTAAGAACGGCCGGCAGGAAGCGGCTGACGGTCTGGTCGCTGCTGCCGTAGGGGTAGTCTAAGGTGTAGGGGAGGGCGTCCATCATGGCGCCGACCAGGCTGGGGGCGAACTGGACCTCCAGCCGGGTGAGCTCCGGGCGGCGCCTCTCCGGGATGGTGAACTCGACGGTCCGGACGGCGTCACGCTCGTCCGGCCGCACCGAGCCGGTGAAGGCGTCCTGCTTCAGCATACCGTGCACCAGCACGGGGAAGGTCATGCGCATGGCGTCGGACTCTTCGGCGGTCAGGGCGGTGACCTCGACGGCGGCGGTGCCCTCCTTGAGGACTTCGACGCGCCAGTCCACGCGCCTTTGCCCGCCGGCCGGCACGCGTACGTCCACGGTGCCGGGATGGCCGTCCATGAGGCGGAGGTGCTTTTCGGGCAGCTCCAGGCTGACGCGCGCGGTCTGGGCGGAGTCCAGGTAGTTGTGGACGTTGGCGCTGAGGACGACCTCGTCGCGTTCCATGAAGAAGCGGGGCGCCTGCAGGCGCACGAGCACGTTCTTGGTGGTGACGGCCTCCGCGGTGGTCTCGCCCACGCGGCTTTCGCGGCCCATGGCCCAGGCGTTGAGCTTCCAGGTGGTCAGGTTCTCGGGCATTGTGAAGCGGGCCGTGGCCGTGCCGTCGGGGCCGGTGCGCAGGTCGGCCAGCCAGAGGGCGGTGTCGGCGAACTCAGTGCGCACCTCGGCCTCGGCGAACTGAGGCTCCGGTGCCGCCTCGGGGGCGGCGGCATCGGCGGCCAGGGCCGCCGGGGCCTCGGCGGCTTCCATGACCACGCCCCGCTGAAGGGCCATCTCGCGCCGCAGGGGCATGCCGGCTCCTATCAGTTCGTCGAATTCTTCCTGGGTGATTGAGGCCCAGTTCTTGACGCCCGTGTGCCAGGTGCCGTGCCAGCCGGGCGGCAGGGGGTGCAGGCTGCGGAACGGCTCCTGCACCTGACCGACGGCGCCGAAGCGGTCCAGCAGGTTGGTTGCCATGCTGGGGCGGTGGTGGCGCAGGCGGCCGTGGAAGAAGCCGGCGATGGGCGGCGTGAACTGTTCCTGGATGTAGAGAACAGACTTATCGAAAGCGCTGAGGCAGACCTGCACCTCGGCCGGCTCGCCGTCCGGCGTGTGCGCCTTGACGGTGACCGTGGCTTCGTCGCCGGGGCGGTACTCCTCCCTGTCGGTGCGCACGTCCAGGCGCACGACCTTGTCCTCGGGGGGGACGCAGATGCGCTCGGCCTGCTGGTGGACGCGGGCGTCGGCGATGGTGGTCGCCTCGACGAAGAAGTTCGGGGCGTCCCCCTCGCGGATGGGGATGCTGACGATGGTGTGGCCCTCGGGCAGGTGAAGGAGACGCCAGTCGAGCAGGGCGCCGTTATCCACGCGCTCGGCGAACAGGACGTAGCTGTCGCGCCGGCGCGTGTTGATCATCAGGTGGGCCGTCTCCCCGGGCTGGTAGGTACGCCGGTCGGCGATGATCTCCAGGTCGTTGAAGCGGTAGAGGCGGCCGTCGAAGTCACGCCCGACCACCCAGACCAGCCCGCGGCCGGTGACGGTGCGGCCCCATTCGTCCGGGGCGGTAAAGGTGATCTTGAGTTGGTCGCTCCGCTCGTGGCGCATGCGGAAGTTGAGGACCCCGCGCTCGTCGGTCTGCGCTTTCCAGCGGTCCAGTTCCTCCTCCTCGATGCGGGCGTTGTCCGGCCCGCCGAACACAACGCGCGATACGGTGAGGATCCCCTCGGTCTGGACGGGGCGGTTGTCAGGGGTGACGCAGCGGACGGTGATCTCCATCTCCTCGCCGGGGCGGTAGTAGCCACGGTCGCTCTGCACCATGGCGTAGAACGCCTGGCGGGTGACTTTGATGTCGCCCTCGCCGCTGATGACGCGGCGGCTGGCGTCGCGCACGTCGGCCTGGACGACATAGCGGTGGTCGCGGTCCGGGTGGTCGGCCAGGGCGGGGGCGGTGTCTATCTCGACCTCGACCGTGCCGTCCGGGCCGATGGTCGTCTCCCCCTGCTGGACGAGTTCACGGGCAGGGGAGCGCGGGCCGTAGCCCCACCACCAGGTCGGGGGCGCCCAGGTGCGCATCTCCCTCCACCAGGGGAACCACTCGTAACTGTGCCACGGCAGACCATAGCCGCGCCCGTAGAGCCAGTCCCACTCGCCGGGAGGGTAGAACGTGTGGGTGTACTCCTCGCGGAAGACCTTGTAGCTGACGGTGGCGTCGGTGACCGGGGCGCCGAAGTAGTAGTCGGCCCGGATGACGGCGGTGAGCTGCTCGCCCAGCTTCGCGTGGCTGGCGGAGGGCTCGACCGTGACCTCGAACTCGGGCTTGCGGTATTCCTCGACGCGGAAGTTCTGCCCGCCGGCGCGGCGGAAGTCTTCCACCTCGATGCGGTACTGCCCCAGGGGCGGTTCCTCCTCGAGCGTGAACTGCCCGCTGAGGCCGCCGAACTCGTCGCTGCGGTGCGTGGCGGTGTGCACCCTGTCCCCGCGGGAATCATAGATGTTGACTGTCGCCCGCTGACTGGCGACGTTTTGCATGACGCCCGCCCGCATGCGGCGCAGCCAGACCTTGTAATGGACGGTGTGCTCGGGGCGATAGACGGGGCGGTCGGTGATGATGTAGGCCAGTTCGCCGCGCTCCACGCCGGATGGGCGGTAGTGGTCGAAACCGCTGATGCCGCTGAAGGCGAGGGTGCCGCGCGGGGATTCGATGACAAGGTGGCGGCGTGCGTGGCGGTGCGCCGGCTCCTCGAACAGCACCATGCCCTCCCCGTCGGTTTCGAGCCGGCTGCGTTGCGCGTGCCACTGGCGGGTCCGGCGGGTGGAGTCGTAGGTGCTCCACTCCTCCAGCAGACGCACTTGCGCCCCGGGCACCGGTTCCCCCCCAGCGGCGTCTGCTACATAGGTGAGCATGCCGCGGTCAGTTTTCTTCTCGACAAAGGCGAGGTCGGTGACCACCACCACGGCCCGGCTCACCCCCAGCGGCATGGCCTGCAGGCCGGCCTTGTCGGCATCGCCGCGCGGTGGGCGGGCGGTGTAAGCGTGGACCAGGTAGGCGCCCGGCTCCTGCAGGGGCCCCTCGGTTACTGCGTGGGCTGAGCGGTGCGTGCCGTCGTCCTCGACCGCCTCCGTCCAGCGGGCTGACTCTTCGCCCAGGTACTTCGCCAGCAGTTGCGCATCGCGCTCTGAGACGTCGCCCCGGCTCAGGATGTTGTGCCAGCCCTGCAGAACGCGCATACGGCGCCACGTGTCGGCATCGTCTTTGGCGGTGAGGGCATGCACATCGTTGAAGAAGGACTCCAGGTCGAACGGCCGGGCGCTGAACCAGACCCGCCCGACGTTGCGGTGGGTGAACTGCAGCTCGACGGGCCGGCCGGGCATCTGTACGGCGGAGTCGCTGAGGCGGATCTCGCGGGCCGTGATAGAGCGGACCTGGTCCGCGGCCTTGGAGGCCCATTCGCTCTGCGGTGAGCGCTCCTGCAGGGCCTCGTACTCCCGGGTGGCGTCCGTGTACTGCTGGCGGCTCTGGTAGTACAGGCCGGCCGCATACTGTGCTTTGGCGGCAACTTCGCTCTCGGGGTATTCGCCCGTCACTCTGCGCAGCAGGGCGAAGACGTCGTACTGCGCCGGCAGGGTGACGACCCGGATGCGTCCGCCCACGAGGGTGAGTGCCTGCCCATCCTCGAGCTCCCAGGGGTTGAACGCTTCCAGTTCGTCCTCCAGCGGGTGTTCGCCCTGGGAGCCGCGGTACATCCCGGCGTACTGGTTCAGCCTGTCCATGCCGAAGCGCTTCCGCGCCAGCATGGCCTGGCGATAGTAGCTCAGCGCGCTGAACTCCTGCTTCGGGCTCTCGTCCAGTTGCCGGACCTCCTCCAGCAGATAGAGCATCTTCTCGTCGGTGCCGAGGTCGGCGTCGTACTCGGCGGGACGAGCGGGGAAGAGCGGCTCACCGTCCGGCCCCACGCGCAGGCCGATGGGGCGCTTACGGTGCATCTCCCAGGCGGGGAGCGCCTCTTCGAAGTCGGTCTCGCCTGCCGTCTCGGCCAGGAAGTCATCGCGTTCCTGCCACCAGCGGAACCAGAAGTGGGGCTGGTCATCATAGATGGTGAATCGGCTGATAAGGTTGACCAGGTCGAAGGTGCATTCGATGCGCTCCTCGTCCCAGCCCTCGGGGGCGTCGGCGCCGGCGTGGCGGGCATAGAGTCGGCGGGCGCGCTCCATGTGCGCTATGGCGTGGCGCCTGTCGTGCTGCCAGCTATGGAGCAGGATGCCCTGGCGGCGCTCGCCGCGGTGGAACTCGCCTCCGGCGCGCGTCCCCCAGTGGGGCAGCAGCATGTAGAGGTGGCCGGTCAGCCGTTCGGCGCGGGCCTCCTGGGGTGTGTCGGCGGTCTGCTCAACGTAGTCCCTGGCGGCCTCGATGGCGTCGTCGTAGAGCTGCAGGCGCAGCTTGCACATGACGACGCGCTCGGCGGCACGGTGCCAGCCCTCCGCTCGGGCCGCAACCACGGCGCGGTAGGCCTCGGCGGCTTCCCTGTAGTGTTTCTGCTCGAACAGCTCATCGGCCTCCTCGACGGAGGCGGGTTCGCCCGCTCGGGGAACGGCAGGGGGGCTTTCGGCTCCG
>PUMJ01000160.1 GCA_003551305.1 Candidatus Brocadiaceae bacterium | reverse complement strand
TAGTACCGTCTGTCTGAATGCTCGAACGGTTCCTTGATGATCCAGTCTCCAAGCGATGCCACCATGTCACCATCAAGTGTTTGAATTACAAGCTCCGGTTCACCGTTTTCATTTCTCCGAGTGGCCCTATTGCAGGTCACAAAATTGAAGCACTGATCTTTGGTATAGTTGGTAAACTGCATTGCTTCTACCACGACTGGTTTCTTTCTATACTTCATCTCTTTCCTCCTGTAGTGCATACCTAGCGAGATGTCGCGGGAACTCGCATCCGTCGGCAATATAAGCCATATATTCGCGTAGCCGCCGGTTCTCTTGCTCAAGCTCCGCGATGCGCTCTTGCAGTTTCTCAATCGTTTTGTGCTGATACGCGACGGTCTGCGAGAGTGTTTTGTTGTCGCAGATGTGGTCGCTTACCGGCAGATCATCTTTCTTTGTCTTTGCCATTCCCACCCTCTCTCTCAGAACAGTTCGTCGCTTGCCTCAGTAGGCTCTGATTCAACAGGCTTAGTGTCCTGTCCTACGTTCTCCTCAGGCTGTTTCTCTTCCTGGGGGTGCTTCTCTTCCTGCGGCGCTTCTAAAGACTTCTGTAGGCTATCGTAGGTTGCCTCAAGCGCGTCGAGGGACTGCGATTGAGCCATCTTCTGGATGTCCTCGATCTTCTCCGGGAAGTGGTTCCGGGCCAGCGCGAGGAGCCGTCTCTGCATCAGCTGGACCCTGGTGCTGTAGTATAACTGCTCCAGAGCTGCGTTGTCGGTGATAGCTCTTAGCCGATCTCGGAGTTCCTTGCGCTCGCGGCCCAGGAACATCGTGTCCTTGTAGGCCTCTACGATGTCGCCGACGATCTCCTTCCGTGTTCGCGGCGGCTGCGGCTTCTGCTCGTGGGTAGCAGGCGCCTCGGTAGAAGACTTCTCTCCCTCAGGCTGCGGCTCGGCCTCATCCATGTCTGCGTCGTACTCCTGGACGAAGACGTCCGATAGCGCGAGAGCTGTGATCACGCCGTCGATGTACGAGCGCTTCCTTGCCATTTTCAAGACGGTGTTGAACGTCTCTGCGATGTCGGCACGCTCCTGCCTGCCGGAGAGCAGCTTCACCCACTCCCATTGGCCGTCGACCTGCTTCGCGGTGAGCCCAGCTTTCTTGTACTTCGCCTTGTTCTTCTTCCAGTCGTCCGGGATCCGTTCGCCGGTGACTTCGAACTGGTTGCCGGAGTAGCGGTAGTTCGGCTCGAGCGTAGAGCAGGAGCCCACCCCTTGGCCAACAACCTTCCTTTCTTCGTCCGCGTACATGGTCGTTATCACCCGGTATTCCCGGTGGGTGACATCGGTCCCGATATCGAGATCAATCGTCTCGACCTGGTAGGTGGCCGACACTCCCGCCATGTAAGCGAAGACCTCGGCGCCAGGCTTGAACAGCGTCAGCTTGTTCGACCCCGGGATCGTTCCATAGTGGACCCCTTCTGTCATCAGCTGCTCAAGCGCCTTCGCGATAGTGTTGTTGCGCTCCTTCATGCGCTCGACACTAATCAGTTGCCTCATAGCTCCTCCTCATGTATACTGGAGGGGATCATCTTCCTTCATCCTGAAGGAACCCCATCCTCTGACCGCGTCTGTTAGGCGCGGTCTTTTTGTGAGACAGCAGGCTTGAAGATCAGTTCCCCGCTGTTCGCCTCGACGTACATATCCACATCGTCCCCGTGCTCGATCTCGTGGTAGCGCATCCAGAACTTCGGAACAGACAGAAGTGTGCCCCTCAGCCCGTTCCTCCGTATCCGGCGGGTTCCGATGTAGATCTCCCTTCGTGCTTCGGTCTTCGTACTCATGTCTCAGAGTATAAGGCATCAATTACATTCCGTCAACCCCTGACAGTTGACGAGGGGAAGAAAACAGTGGTAAGATAGGGCCATCTTATTTCAGGAGGTTAGGAAGATGATGTCACTACAGCAGATCAGGCAGATCAGCTACGAAGCAGCGCAGGCCGCTGCTCGTGATCGCCTGGAACCGTTCGTGCTCGAGGAAGAGGACCGCGAGTCGGTCGCCGTGGGCGAGGTTGTGAGCGAGATCCCTTTCCTGGGCACCTATGTCCCGGAGGGTTGGAAACGCCACATGCTCGAGGACGCCCCTGGTGTCTACATGGGCGACAACGCAGGCGCAGGAGCCTACTTCGTAGACGCGACCGGGATGGGGGATCCGTCGGAACCGGCGTTGACCCTGCCAGCGTTCGCCAGACTATACGAAGCTGGCTATGGTTACGGAATCGTCGAGGCTGGTCCGTTCCAGGTGAAGATCGGAGTCTTCGAGCGTATCTGAGCACAAGGCCCCGGGGCAACTCGGGGGCTTCTTTATGGTGAGCAGGATGGAGTTATACGGAAACGACAGAATCGACGATGCGATTTACCTACAACCGGCGCTGGACGCTCTGTTAAAATACGTCTTCGCAGAGCTGGGCGTCCCGGTAGTTACAACCGAGCGTCCGGAGAGGAAGAGGCTGATCTCATTCAGACTCGGGGCTGACAGAACCGAGACAATCTTCGACCGGCTCACTGAGTTCGTGGTCGAGGATCGGAAGTTCGGGATGGACTGCCGCGTTCGTATGCCCTGTGGCATGGCGATCACAGTTCAAGAGAAGTTTCTCGATTCTAAGCACCGTGCGCACAACACAGTAACATGGGAGTACTACGACGATGCCGAGAATGAGATCGAGGGCGACTGGTTCAATTGCCGGGCTGATATGGTCGTGTGCGGATGGTTGCGCGAGAACTGGAAAGAGCGCCTTGATGGTCAGAAGATCGAGTGTTGGCTTGTGATGCGACGCGTGGATGTGGTACTCGCGACGGATAGCGGGGAGATGGCCTGGGAGCCCCCACGCGGGAACACGAACAGCGGAGCAGGTGCCAACTTCAGGCACATCAACCGCAACAAGATCCCGGACCGGATTATCTTACTACACAATTGGGAGAAGGGGTAATGGCAAAACAGAGGATGGTTCAGACGTCGCTATGGCGTAAATCCCGCCGGTTCAAGCGATGCACACCCCTCGAGAAGCTTCTGTTCCTGTACCTGATCACGAACTCAGACACCGAGTTGTGTGGCGCGTATGAACTCGAGCTTGAGGAGATCGCGCTTCACACAGGGATACCGATGAAGCAGTTACCAGGGATGTTCCGGAGCCTTGAGGAGATCGGGCTTGCGGCATATTGCGGCGGGTGGGTGCTGATACCCAGGTACAAGGCTTTGGTAGACAACCCAAAGGTTCGCAAAGGAATAGAAGATGGTCTGTCCCAACTTCCAGACTGGGTTCGAGATCGGATGGATACACTATCAAAGGCTTCGATAGACTATGATAGCCTATCAAAGGACATGACCGACTCCGACTCCGACTCCGACTCCGACTCCGACTCCGAC
>PUMJ01000235.1 GCA_003551305.1 Candidatus Brocadiaceae bacterium | reverse complement strand
GACGACCTGGAGGCATGGGCCGCCAGATGCGAAGAGTGGGGCGCCGACCTAATATGCCTCACCCTCGACGCCGCCCATCCCGACAACGAGGGCCGCAGCATAGAGGACTGCGTGGACGATCTCAAGCGGGTGCTGGGCGCCACGGGTCTGCCGCTCATCGTCTGGGGCACAGACGTGGACGAAGTGGACAATGACCTGCTGCCGAAGTGCACCCACGCGGCGGCCGGCGAGAACTGCCTGTTCGGCACCACCAAAGAGGACAACTACCGCACTCTGGCCGCAAGCTGCCTGGCCGATTCGCATAAGATCATCGCCGAGGCGCCGTCCGATATCAACCTCTCCAAGCAGTTGCATATCCTGCTTAGGGACGTGGGCGTGAGCCTGGAGGACATGGTAATGTACCCGACCACGGGAGCGCTCGGGTTCGGGCTCGTCTACATTTACACCACCATCGAGCGCGGCCGGCTGGCGGCCCTGAGCGGCGACAGGCTGCTGCAGCAGCCCGTGCTGGTTAACATCGGCAAGGAAGTCGGCCGTGTCAAGGAAGCCGTCTCCCCCGCCGACGACAGCCCCGAGTGGGGCGAGCGCGCTGTGCGGGCGCCCCTGTGGGAGTCCGCCTCGGCCGTCGCCTACGTGGAGGCCGGCGCCGAACTGCTTGTGCTGCGCAATCCCGAGGCCCTGCAGCAGGCAAAGGAGGCCGTCGAGGCCATGTGGCCCGCCGGCGAGTGAGCCCCCCAACCACCCGAAAGGAGCAACAGCATGTTTGTCATCGGCGAACGCATCAACGGCATGTTCTCCGAGACCAGGAGAGGCATCGAGGAACGCGACAAGAAGATCATCCAGAACCTGGCGCTGCGGCAGCTGAGAGCCGGCGCCGACGCCCTGGACGTCAACGTCGGCCCCACGAAGGGCAAGGCCATCGACAACATGCGATGGCTGGTGGAGACAATCCAGGAAGCCACCGACGCCCCCCTCTGCATAGACACGCCCAAGTTCGACGTGATGCGGGCGGCCCTGGAACTATGCGATAACCCCACCATCATCAACTCGACGAAGGCCAGCCAGGACGCCCTCGATCAGTACGTACCGCTGGCGGTGAAGACCAGCTCCTCGCTCATTGCCCTGACGATTGACGAGTCGGGCGTGCCGAAGGACGTGGACGGGCGCGTGGCGATGGGCGCCACCATAGTGACCAAGGCCATGGAGCACGGCCTGCCGATGTCGGACCTCTACATAGACCCGGTCATCCTGCCGGTCAACGTCGCGCCGAAGCAGCCGGCGGCCGTCCTGGGCGCGATAAACCAGCTCAAGCTCATCTCCGACCCGCCCCCCAACTTCGTCCTCGGCCTCTCCAACGTCAGCCAGAACTGCAAAGAGCGCTCGCTGCTCAACAGCGCCTACGTGGCGATGGCCGTGGGCGCGGGCCTGAACGCCGCCGTCATGGACGCCCTGGACGAACAGCTCATGAGCGTGGCCATCACGGCGGAGGTCCTGCTGGAGAAGCAGCTCTACTGCGACGACTACATCTCCGCTTACCTGAGCAACAAGTAAGGCCCCTATGCGCCCGCCCGAACAAGACCACTACCATATAGCACGGGACACGGCCCTCAAGCACCTGAAGCAGAGGCTGGACAGGCCCCGCCTGGAGCGACTGGGCGTGGAAGCGTCCGAGGGCGGGCAGCTGCTTACCCTGCCCGTGCTCTGCTGGGAGGTCAGCGTCCGGCTCGACCCCTACGCCATGACGCTGCTGCCGCAAGGGCAGGAGGTGGCCATCCCCTGGCAGATACTGGTGCTCAACTACATGGGCTCGCGCGTCCCGCAGCCCCCGACGGGCTTCCTGTCCTTTGCGGATTTCGAGGAGGCGCGCGGTTACCAGAGCGCATTCGAGGGGCGCGTCAACCGCCGCCTCAGCCACACCGCCGGACGGGAACTTGAGGGCTTCCTGGCCGCCGCCCGCCGATTGGGCGCCGCCGTGGTTGAGGGCGAACCCGTCCGCTGCCTGTTCCGCTTTTTCCCGATGCTGGAATTCCAGGTCGTCCGCTACGAGGGGGATGAGGACTTCCCTCCCTCCTGCAGCGTGCTGCTTTCGGACAACGCCCCACAGCTCTTCAGCATGGAGGACGCCATCGTGGCCGCCGAACGGCTGGTCGCCGCCCTGGACGGCAGGACCCCCGCTGCCCCTCGCAAAGAGGCCCCAGAGTGAAGCGGATATACGTGGCCGCCACCGAGCAGCATGCCGGCAAGACGACGGTGAGCCTGGGGCTCTACCGCGCCGCGCTGCAGAAGGGCTACTCAACCTGCTTCATCAAGCCCGTCGGGCAGCGCTACGTGATGGCCGGCCAGGAGCAGGTGGACGAGGACGCGGTCCTGTTCAAACAGGCACTCCTCGCCGAAGGCGCCCTCAAGAACCTCAGCCCCGTCACCATTCCTTCAGGGTTCACAAATCAGTACATCTTCAACCCCGACCCGGACTCCATATACGCCCCCATCATGGAAGCAATCCGCAACCTGGAGGCGGAACACGAGGTGGCCATAGTCGAGGGCACGGGGCATGCCGGGGTCGGCTCAGTGATTGACGCCTCCAACGCCCAGGTGGCCCACGCTCTGGAGGCATCCTGTGTCATCGTGGCCGGTGGCGGCATCGGGCGCTGCATAGACCAGCTCTGCCTGAACCAGGCCCTCTTCGAGCGCCACGAGGTGCCCGTCGTCGGCGCCATTATCAACAAGGTCTACGAGGAGAAGTACGAGAAGGTCAGCCGGGCGGTGCGCCAGGGCTTGACCAACCAGGGGATGAACTGCCTGGGTGTCATCCCCTACCGGAAAGAGTTGACCTTCCCCACCATGAGGCACATCCTTGAGGAGTTCGCCCTGGAGGTGTTGTGCGGCGGGCAGGAGCTGGACAACAGGATCCGCAACATCATGGTGGCGGCCATGACGCCGCAGAACATGATACATTACCTGACGGCCGGCAGTCTGGTGGTGGTGCCGGGCGACCGCGCCGACAACATCCTGGCCTCCATCAACGCCAACCTGATGCAGGACCGCAGCTCGCCGGTGCAGATAGCCGGCCTGCTGCTGACCGGCGGATTCGTGCCGCACCTCAGTATTGTGAACATCCTGTGCGCCGTGGACGTGCCCGTCTTGCTGACCGAGGACGACACCGCGACGGCGGCGTTCAAAGTCCGAAGCCTGGTGCCCAAGATAACGCCGCGCGATGTTGACAAGATCGAGATGGCAGAGCGCATCATCAGTTCCCACGTGGACGTTGACTGCATCTTCAGGGCAGCAGGTCTGCAGTAGAAACCATGGCCAAGATACTGTACGTTGACGCTGACTGTGACCGAACAAGGGAGTTCACCCGTCTCGCCGCCAAAAAGGGCCACTTCGTGACCGTGGCAACCTCGGCGGAGCGGGCGATGCTGTGCGTGGAGCGCGAGGGGGGATTTGACGCCGTCGTCCTCCACCTTATACTACCCGGTATAGACGGCGCGGAACTGTGCCGGTGGCTGGAGCGCTGGAGCTGCTTGGCTTCCGTTCCGCGCGTGGTTTTCACCGGGCCGGAGACCGAGTTGCGGATTGACCTGACCCACGGTCTGCCCCGGTGGCTGCCCGCTCACCGTTACCTGGACAGCGTGGACACAATGGACCGCATCGTGGCAGAACTCGAGCGTGTGCTGGGGTTCTGAGTCAAGGCTGGTGCTCGATACCGGATTGAAAGGAGCGCATCCGTGCTAAGTGACCTGGAGATCGCGCAGCAAGCAAGCCTGAGGAAAATCGAGGAAGTCGCCAATGAGGCCGGCGTCCTGCGGGATGAACTCGAACTCTACGGGGACTACAAGGCCAAGGTGAAGCTGGACATCCTGGAGCGCCTGGCTGACCGGCCCAACGGCAAGTACATTGACGTGACCGCCATAACGCCCACCCCCCTGGGCGAGGGCAAGACCGTCACCACCATCGGAACAACCCAGGCCCTCTGCCACATCGGCAAGAACGCCTTCGTCTGCATCCGGCAGCCCTCTCTCGGGCCGGTCTTCGGCATCAAGGGCGGCGCCGCTGGAGGCGGCCACAGCCAGGTCATCCCGATGGAGGACTTCAACCTCCACCTGACCGGAGACGTCCACGCCGTCAGCATCGCCCACAACCTGGCCGCCGCATTCCTGGACAATCACCTGCGCCGCAAGAACCGGCTCAACGTGGACCCCGACAGCATAAGCTGGAACCGCGTGGTGGACCTGAATGACCGCTGGGCTCTCGAGGAGGTGGTCATCGGCCTGGCGCGCGGCTTCGTGCGCAAGAGCGGCTTCGACATCAGTGTCGCCAGCGAGCTGATGGCCGTGCTCGGCCTGGCCAGTGACCTGCAGGACCTGCGCAAGAGGGTCGGCCGCTGCGTCGTCGGCTATACCTACGACAAGGAGCCGGTCACCTGCGAAGACCTCCAGTGCGCCGGCGCCATGACCGTCCTGCTCAGGGACGCCCTCAAGCCCACGCTCATGCAGACGCTCGAGGGAGGGCCGGCTTTCGTGCACACCGGCCCCTTCGCCAACATCGCCCACGGCAACAGCAGCGTGCTGGCCGACAAGATCGCCCTGAAGCTGGCCGACTACGTGGTCACCGAGAGCGGTTTCGGCGCCGACATCGGCATGGAGAAGTTCATGAACATCAAGTGCCGCAGCGGAGGCCTGGTGCCCAATGCGGTGCTGCTGGTGGCCACGGTGCGCGCGCTGAAGATGCACAGCGGCGAGTTCAACGTCGTGCCGGGCAGGCCCCTGCCCGAGGAAATGCTCAAGGAGAACCCCGACGCCGTCGCCAAAGGCTGTGAGAACCTGGCCAAGCACATAGAAAACGTCGGCCTCTTCGGCGTCCCTTCGGTCGTCTGCATCAACCGCTTTACCGACGACAAGCCGTCCGAGATCGAGGCCGTCCGCGAGATGGCGCTCAAGGCCGGCGCCGAGCAGGTGGTCACCAGCAACGTCTGGGCCGAAGGCGGTGAAGGCGGCGTCGAGGTGGCCGAGGCCCTCGTGGAGGCCTGCGAGAAACCGAGCAAGTTCAAGCTGCTCTACCCGGATGACGCCTCCATCGCGGAGAAGATTGAGGCCATCGCAACGCGCATCTACGGCGCCGACGGCGTCGAGTTCTCCCGGGTGGCGCGCCGCAAGATCCGGCTCTTCACGAAGCTCGGCTACGACCGGTTGCCCATCTGCATGGCCAAGACGCACCTGTCCCTCTCCCACGACCCGGCCCTGAAGGGGCGGCCCACCGGCTTCACGCTGCCGGTGCGGGACATCCGGCCCTCGCTGGGCGCCGGCTTCCTCTATCCGCTCTGCGGCGATATGAGGACCATCCCTGGTCTGCCGTCCAAGCCGGCAGGCAACCAGGTGGACATAGACGAGGACGGCAACGTGGTCGGCCTGTTCTAAACGACGCAAGCGGGGGACACATCATAGCGTTACAGTGAGCGCGGCGGTGAGGGTCATCCGATCATCCCCTCACTGCCGCGTCTGCGTCTGCGCAGGTATGTTACGTCCTTGCCGGTTTCTGCCGCTGTGTTGCCCTCTCGTCTGAGATATCTGCCAGGAACGCGCCGCAGCCCCTCCCTCAGTCCCGGGGGTTCAGCTCGCCGGACTCGACCATCGCCACCAGCGGGTTGTCCTCGATCTCGAGGGGCAGGTCCACGCGACCGCGACGGCGGGCCGATTCCCACGAGGCGAACACCAGCTCGGTGGCCTGCAGGGCATTCTGCGCGCCGGTCTCGGGCGTGCCGCCGTGCTCCAGGCAATGGACAAGCTCGGCGATGACGCGGCCGTGGTTGACGGCGTCGTGGACCGTCTCCCCCTGGCAGTCCACCGCCTCCCAGGCGGAACCGCCCTTGCGCCGGATGCGCAGCCGGGGGGCGTCCTGCTCGGCGGGGTGGATCTCGATGAGCCCCTCGCTGCCCAGCAGGCGGCAGTGCACGCGCGGTATGTCCTCCTCGCCGGATGTCAGCGCCAGCCCGAAGACGCCGTCACTGTAACGCCACAGGGCGAGGGCCTGGTTCTCCTGGTGCGCGCCGAAAACGAGCTTCTTTTTCGCGTAGTGGAGCTGCGCCATCACCCAGTCCACGGGCGTCTGGTCAGCGAAGTAGTTGGCCGTGTCGAACCAGTGCGTGCCGGTGTCGCAGAGGTTGTAACGCCCGAACTCGATGCGCCGCAGGTCGCCGATCTGGCCGTCGTCCAGCAGCACTTTGGCGTTGCGCATCACCTTGCTGAAGCGCCGCATGTGGTTGAAGGTGAGCTGCACGCCCTTCTGTGCGCACACGCGCGCCATGCGCCGGGCGCCGCCCCAGGTGTCGGCCATCGGCTTCTCGCAGTGCACGGCCCGCAGCCCCACCTCCGCGCAGTCCACGGTCATCTGCTCGTGCAGGTGGGGCCAGGTGCAGAGGCTGACGACGTCCAACTCTTCCTCTTCGAGCATCTGGTGGTAGTCGAGGTAGGTGCGGGGGATGTCGTATGCGTCCGCGAACGCCTGGACGTTCTCCTGGACGATGTCGGCCGCCGCGACGAGGTCGCAGCGACCGCCCAGCGCGCGGTAGCCGTCCGCGTGCTGGTAGGCCATGCCGAAGCCCGTGCTGCCGGCCGTGCCGCGGGGCCTGCCGGTGCCGATGAACCCGATGCGCAATGCAGACATCTGCCATGCCTCTTCTGGGGGAGCGGAATCCGGACCCGGGGACCGGGTAGTGTAGGAGGAAACGGCAAGAATGCAACTGCCGACGCCCGGCGACTGTCGGCTCCCGAGCAGGTCGAACCGCCCTCTCCCCGGGGGGGGGCCGGTGGGGCCGAACTGCCGGCGGCAGTTTTCCGAAAGGCACCGCGCCGCCGCGGTGGGGCGCGTGCGACGGGCCATTGCTTTCTTCACAGGGCGGTTCATGCCCGGGAGCGATGGTTCCATTTTCCCGCAGCTACTGGCGCTGCGGGCCTATCTGCTGACCAACCTCGTGGCGGAAAACCGGGGAATGGCTGAGCGCCCCCCGCGCTTGACAGGCGCGGGCTTTCGCTCGTATACTGATTAGTCCCGGTGGGGGATTAGCTCAGCTGGGAGAGCGCGACAATGGCATTGTCGAGGTCACGGGTTCGAGCCCCGTATCCTCCACCACCTCCCCTCTCTGCTTTTCCCGGCTGATCGTGCGCGTGCCTCAAGCCTCGTGCAGGCAGGGCGTCACGTCGCGGCGGGTCTTCTCTTGTGCTGACTGCCCGGCGGGCAGTATGCAACCCCTGCCCGGCGGGCGGGTGCGTGACGAGATGCTGTGGCAGCCTCTTCACGCGCGGGCCGGTTCCGCCTCGGCGGCGGTGGGGGCGGGGGCCGTCTCCGGTTCGCCCCGGCCCAGCAGGCGCAGGCCGTTGAATATGACCAGCAGCGAGACGCCGGTGTCGGCCGCGATAGCCATCCAGAGCGTGGCGGCGCCGAAGACGGCCAGCGTTACGAAAACCGCCTTCACTCCGAGCGCGAGCGCGACGTTCTGCTTGATGATGCGCAGGGCGCGCCGGCTGTGGCCCACCAGCCACGGTATCCTGGCGATCTCGTCCGACATCAGGGTTATGTCGGCGGTCTCGATGGCCACGTCCGAGCCTATGGCGCCCATGGCTATGCCCAGGTCGGCGGCGGCCATGGCGGGGGCGTCGTTGACGCCGTCTCCGGCCATCGCGACGCCTTCGGCGCGGCGCGTCAGCTCTTTGACGGCGGCCACCTTGTCCTCCGGCATCAGGTTGGCGCGCCACTCGTCGATGCCGGTCTCTTCCGCTATGCTGCGGGCGGTGGTCTCATTGTCGCCTGTCAGCATCAGGATGGTATCGATGCCCTCGGATTTGAGCGCGCTGACCACGTCGGCGGCGTTCTCGCGGACCGCATCCGCGACACTGAGCAGGCCGCAGACGTGGTCTTCCGTGCCGAGGGCCACGACGGTGTGGCCGGCGTCCTCGATGGCAAGGGCTGCGCGGTGGGCGACCTCGTTTTCCAGCCCCTTCTCGTGCATCATGCGGTGGCTGCCCACCCAGTAGAGGTCGCCGCCCACGATGCCTTCGGCACCCATGCCGGGGACGCTGCGGAACCGCTCGGCGCGGGCGGCCGCTATGCCCCGGCGGGATGCCTCGTGCATGATGGCTTCGGCCAGGGGGTGGGTGCTGTCGGCTTCGAGGGCGGCGGCCGTGCGGAGCAGCTGCTCGGGGCTGTGCTCGTCGAGCGGCACCACGCGCTGCACCCGGGGGCGCCCGTAGGTGAGGGTGCCCGTCTTATCCAGCGCGAGCGCCTGCAGGCCACCGGCCTTCTCCAGGTGCATCCCACCTTTTATGAGCACGCCTTTGCGGGCGGCGCTGGTGAGACCGCTGACTATGGTGACAGGTGTGGAGATGACCAGGGCGCAGGGGCAACCGATGACGAGCAGGACCAGCGCCCGGTAGAACCACGTGGCCCACGCGGCGCCCGCCGCCAGGGGCGGCACCACGGCGACGGCGACGGCCAGCCCCATCATGGCGGGCGTGTAATAGAGGGCGAACTTCTCGATCCACTGCTCGCTGCGGGCCCGGCGCGAACGCGACTCCTGCACGAGCCGGATGATGTTGGCCAGGGTTGTGCGGTCGGCCGGCCGGTTGACCTCGAACTCGAGGGTGCCCTCCTGGTTTATGGTTCCGGCGTAGACCTGGTCGCCGGGTTCTTTCGGCACGGGGACCGATTCGCCCGTGATGGGGGCCTGGTCGACGGTGGAGCGACCGACGAGCACCTGCCCGTCCAGCGGGATGCGGTCGCCGGGCCGGACGATGACCTGGCTGCCCATGGGCACGGCTTCCACCGGCGTTTCGCGCGGCTCGCCGCCCTCGGGCGGCACCAAGAGGGCGGTAGGGGGTGACAGCTCCAGCAGCGCCGCTATGGCCCGCCGAGCGCGGTCAACGCTCCAGTGCTCCAGCAGGAGCGCCACGGAGAAAAGGAACACCACCATGGCGCCTTCGAGCCATTCGCCGATGCCGGCGGCGCCGAGCACCGCGACGGTCATCAGCAGGTTCATGTCGGGGCGGAGGCGCCGTGCCGCCATCACCGCGCGCGGCACGATGTACCACGCCCCGGTGATGATGGCGGCCACGTAGAGGAGGCGGGCGGTGAGGGGAACCGCTTCCTCGACGCCTTCCCCGGTCAGCGCGTGGAGAATGCTGCCCTGGCTGATCCAATGGACTAAGAAGCCGGCGACCAGTAGTGCGCCGCTGGCGACGGTCATGGCCAGGCGGCCGTGCCGCTGCCACCAGGAGCGGGGGGCGGCTGTTGCCCGCTGCTCCCAGGGCACCGCCGTCATGCCTGTTGCGGCCACAAGCTCCACAATGCGGTCCGTGTCAGTATCCTCGGGGTCGAACGTGACGGTCATGCGGGCGTTGAGGATGTCGAAATCGAGCCGGCGTACTCCCTCGCGGCCGGCCAGGGCGCTGCGGAGCGCGTTGACCTCCTCGGCGCAGTCGAGCTCGAGAACCTTGAACGACCTGGTCATGCTCATGCTGTGACCTCCCCCTGGTGGGTGTGGTTGCCCCGCTGTCTCCCCTCCTATGTGTATTGTCCACCGAACGGGTGTGTTTTTCAACGCTGTGCGCCGGCTCGGGCGGGCAAAAAAATTGCGGGTGGGCTGGGGTAAGCCCACCCGCAAGAGGGGCTGCTGTCGGGGAGGGGGGCACTCGCCCGACAGCTCACGACGCTATGTTTTGGGTAGGAGCGTCGTGATTAAGGGACAGGCAGCTACGCGTATTTTACGCAACGCACATGCCATTCGTCAAGGGCTCGTCCGAATTTTTCTCAACGTTCCCCGTGAGAACCTCCAAACGCTGCTTCCGCAGTGCCTTACGAATTTTCATGGGCATTTGGACTTCCCTCATCCCTCTAACTTGATTGTACAGAAATGAGATCGGCGCGTCAAGAGGCTCCGAGGATTTTACAGACGCAGGCTCCGTCTCTGTAGATTTTACAGCATCGGGCAGGTGTTCAGCGCAGGCCGTACTTCTGGATCTTGCGGTAGAGTGTGCGCTCGCCGATGCCGAGCAGCTCGGCCGCTTTCTCCCGGTTGCCGTCCACCAACTCCAGGGTGCGCGCTATGTGAAGCTCCTCGACGTGTTCCAGCGGCTGGCCGGCCAGGGAGTCGAGCGTTGGTTTGTCCGCGATGTGGCTGGTCTGTTCGAGGAGGTATTCCGGCATGTCGTCTTCGTCGAGCACGTCGTCGGTGGTGGCGACGACCATGTGTTCGACGCAGTTGCGCAGCTCGCGCACGTTGCCGGGCCAGCCGTAGCGGAACAGCTTCTTGCGCACGCCCGTGCCCAGCGCCTGCACCGGCTTGTCATAGACTTCGGAGAACTCCTTCAGGAACCTGTCTATGAGCAACTGGATGTCCCCCTGGCGCTCGCGCAGGGGCGGCAGGTTGATGGTCATCACGTTTAGCCGGTAGAAGAGGTCTCGGCGAAACTCGCCGTTCTCCATCTTCTCGTGCAGGTCCTGGTTGGTGGCGGCGATAAGGCGCACGTCCACGTGGATGGGCTCGTTGCTGCCGACACGAACTATCTGGCCGTGCTCGAGCACACGCAGCAGCTTCGTCTGGCTCGAGAGCGGCATGTCGCCGATCTCGTCCAGGAAAAGCGTGCCGTGGTCGGCGTACTCGAACAGTCCCACGCGCGCGTTGGTGGCGCCGGTGAAGGCGCCCTTCTCATGGCCGAAAAGCTCGCTTTCGAGGATCGTCTCCACCAGGCCGGCGCAGTTGAGCGGCACGAACCGGTTGTTACGCCGGTCGCTGTTGTAGTGGATGGCGCGGGCGACCAGTTCTTTGCCCGTGCCGGTCTCGCCCTGGATGAGCACCGTGGCCGTTGTGCGGGCCACCTGGCGCATCTTGCGGAAGACCTTTTGCATGGGCTGGCTGTTGCCCACGATGCTGTCGAAGCCGTAACGCTCGGCTACCTCGCTCTGCAGGGCGGCGCGGTCCCGGGCCAGGAACACGTGCTCGGCGGCGTAGTCCACGGTGGCGCTGAGTTCGACCGGGTTGATGGGCGTCTGCAGGTAGGAGGAGGCGCCACGCTGGACGGCGGTCACCGCGGCGTCCACGCTGATGCGCTCGGTGATGACGATCACCTGGCAGAGGGGGTCGGTGCGGTGGGCCGCCTGCAGGATGGCGATTCCGTCGCCGGAGCTGCCCACGCCCGTCACCACCACGTCGTAGCCGCCGGAGCTGACCTGCTGGACGGCCTCTTGCGGGTCCGTCAGGACCGTGCAGGCGTGACCGGCTTGCCTGAGCGTAGTCCCGATCATGTCGGCGACCGACCGTTGCTCGTAGCAGACCAGAACGTTGGCGTGGTCTTGCATCTGGCCGTCCACCGGCAGGCGTGTTAGAAAGAAACGGGGGGTCCCGGCGTCAGGACCCCTTGTTTTCCTTCAGGGCAGCCTTGCGGCTCAGCCGCACGCTGTTGTCTTCAACGTTGAGAACCTTCACGACGATGGAGTCACCCACGTCACAGATGTCGCGCACCTCGTTGACGTAGCCTTCGTCAAGCTGGCTGATGTGGCAGAGGCCGTCAGCGCCGGGGAACAGCTCGACAATGGCGCCGAAGTCTTTTATCTCAGTGACGACACCTTCGTAGATGGCGCCGACCTGGACCTTCTGGCCCATCTTGCCGATGTAGTCGGCGGCCTCCTGGGCGCGGCCCTTGTCGGTGCTGGAGACGGTGACGGTGCCGTCGTCCTCGACCTCGATGTTGCACTCGTACTTCTCTTCCAGGGCCTTGATGGTCTTGCCGCCGGGGCCGATGAGCTTGCCGATGCTGTCCGGATCGATCTTGACCCGCAACAGGCGAGGCGCATACTCAGAGATTTCTTTGCGCGGCCGGGCCAGGGTGCGCAGCATGGTGCGCAGGATGTGCATCCGCGCCTCGCGCGCCTGGCCGAACGCCTCTCGCAGCGTCTCCAGCGTCACACCTTTGACCTTCAAGTCCATCTGGACGGCCGTTATGCCGTGCTGGGTGCCGGCCACTTTCAGGTCCATGTCCCCGTGGTGGTCCTCCGCGCCGGCGATGTCGGTCAGCAGGAAGACGTCATCTTCTGCTTTGACCAGCCCGATGGCGATGCCGGCGACGGGGTTCTTGATAGGCACGCCGGCGTCCATCAACGCCAGGGTGCCGCCGCAGACGCCCGCCATCGAAGAGGAGCCGTTCGACTCCAGTATGTCGGCCACCAAACGGAGGGTGTAGGGGAACTCATCGCTGTCGGGCAGGACGGCCTGCAGGGCGCGCTCGGCCAGTTCGCCGTGTCCGTACTCGCGCCGGCCGGGCCCGCGCACCGGGCGCACCTCGCCGACGGAGAAGGGCGGGAAGTTGTAGTGGAGCATGAACTTCTTCGGCTCTTCCTCGATCAGGGGGTCCAGGATGCGCTGCTCGTCCTGGACGGTCCCCAGCGTGGTGACCACCAGGGACTGCGTCTCACCGCGGGTAAACAACGCCGAGCCATGTGTGCGGGGCAGCAGGGCCACCGAGCAGGAAAGGTCGCGCACCTGGTCCAGGGCCCGGCCGTCCAGCCGGCGGCGCTCCTTCACGATGGATTCCCGCATCGCGCGGTTCTCCATCTCGAAGAACGCCTCGCTGACCTCCCGCTCCGTGGGGGCCTCGTCGTCATCGGGGTCACAGAACTCCTCGATCGCCTCTTTTTTCAGTGCGCTCACCGCCTCGGCCCGTTCGAGTTTGCTGGCGATGCTGTGGCACTTCTTGAGCCGCTCGTAGTAGTGCGGCTCCGCCAGGGCCATGGCCTTTTCGGTGTCCAGGTGGGGTTCCCAGTCACGCTTCGGCTTGCCCACGCGTTCGACCAGCTGGTCAATCAGGCCCAGGATTTCCATGTTGATGTCATGGCCGCACTGGACGGCGGTCAGCAGGTCCTCCTCGGGGATGGTGTGCGCATGGCCTTCGACCATGACCACCCCGCCCCTTGTGCTGCTGACGACGATGTCCAGCTCGCCGACGTCCCTCTCGGCGTGGGTGGGGTTGATGATGAACTCATCTTTGTGCAGCCCGACCCTGCAGCCGGCGATGGGCCCCAGGAAGGGGATGTCGCTGATGGCCAGGGCGGCGGAGGCGCCGATCTGGGCCAGCACGTCGGGGTCGTTCTCCTCGTCGGCGCTCAGCACCCAGGCGATGACCTGGATGTCCTCGTGATACCCCTTGGGGAAGAGGGGGCGGACGGGACGGTCTATCATCCGGCAGGTGAGCACTTCCTTGTGGGTCGGGCGCCCCTCACGTTTGATGATGCCGCCCGGGAACTGGCCGGCGGCGTACTGCTTCTCACGGTACTCGATTGTCAGGGGCAGGAAGGGTACGTTGCGCCTGTCCGGCTCGGCCACGGCCGTCACCAGCACGACGGAATCGCCGTATCTCACCAGAACGGCCCCGTCGGCCTGCCTGGCCAGCTCCCCCGTCTCGATACTCAGCGTTCTTCCGGCAATCGTCCTCTCGACTCTCTCTTTCACTTTCCGTCCTCTCGGCATGTGAACACAATACAATGGTGAGTTACCGCGGGATCAGGTCGGCCGGTGCGGCCGTGCTCGCGACACCTCGACAGAGCCTGCGCGCGCCGCCATGCTGCCCCCCGGATCAAGCGACGCACGGAGCCAAAAGGCAGGGAAGGGAGAAAAGCGCTTCTCGTCAGTTGGCTCAGCGCAGGGTGATGTGAGGTAAGCGTACCTCGACAAGAGAGGGCGCTCGAACATCCAGCTGTCTCTATCTCCGCAGCCTCAACGCTTCAATCAACTGTTGATACCGCCTGGTATCCTTCCGCCTCAGATACTTCAACAGGGCGGACCGCTTGCCCACCATCTGCATCAGACCTCGGCGGGAATGGTGGTCCTTCCGGTGGGTGCGCAGATGGCGAGTCAGGTGGTTTATACGGTCCGTCAGGACAGCAACCTGCACCTCCGGGGACCCGGTGTCCTCTTCGTGCAACTGGAACTTCTCGATCAACTCTGCTTTGTGCTGCTTCTCCATGAAGTCACCAAAAAAGCTCTATCGGGCCGCTCTCTCAGTCTCTCTGTGGCACACGCGTACCATTAACACCCGACATTATAGCCTTCCCTGCGGACGCGCGCAAGTGTCCGCAGACGTCCTTCAGCTCGCCTGACGGACCTTCGGCAGGCATACTCCGCACTTGCCCCCAGGGGCAGGAATGAGCGGAGGCGTGAGGAGGGTCTCAGGCGCCCGCCTCACATGGTGTCCTGGTGGGGGAACATCGGCCGCGCCCACGGGGCGCCCCAGATGCGCTCGCGGCCGTACTGCACCCAACCGGCCTCCAGGCGTATGCGCGGGTGTTCGAACTCGTAGAACCAGTGTATGCGCACCCGGCGCCCGTGCAGGTAGCCCAGGAACACGGCGTACTCCCCGCGCGGCGACCGGACTGTCCGCCACGGGGTGATGCGGCTGAAGGCGTCGGGGTCTTCCTCCCGCTTCAGGTAGTGCAGCAGGTCGCCCAGGTGCCGGGCGGCCTCCTCGTCGCCGACCTCCTCCAGGGTGATGACCTCCGGTTCGTTCCAGGCGGGCAGGTCGCCGGCCGGGCGGCCACTGCGCGAGGCCACCCAGACTGGCGAGGACCATAGCATCTCGCCGTCTTCCTGCTCGACCCGCAGGTAGTAATAGGTCTCGCCGTCGGGTGGTGCGTCCTGGAGGGTTTGTGAGAACTGCTCGGAACCCGGTTCCCAGCGTCGGAGCCGGTGGGCTCCCCGTATCAGGTCCACCCGCCCGATGGGCGCGGTGCCGTGGAGGCTGAAGCTCACCTCTATGTTGCCCTGCACCGTTACCTCCGAGCCCATGGGCGCGTCGTTGACGCGGAAGTCGAGCAGGGCGCGGGCGCCCGTTGAGGCATACGTGCGGCGGCTGCGGAACGCCTCCCACAGCGCGTCGCGGTCCAGTCGTTCGG
>PUMJ01000084.1 GCA_003551305.1 Candidatus Brocadiaceae bacterium | reverse complement strand
CTGCGCCGGGGCGAGCTGCGGCCGGACTCCCAGTTCGAGATGGTGTTGACTGAGACGCCGATGCGCTCGGCCAGGGCCCGCTGGGTCAGGCCGAGCCGGTCCCGGATGGCGCGAATGTCGTCGGGGTTGACCTCGGATGGGGGGCTTTCTGCTTCGACCCCTGGCGGAGCGGCCGGCACACTGTCCCGTGCCAGTCGCCTGTCCACTTCTTCTCGGGAGAGCTGTTGCAGCTCCACCAGGGCGCTGCGGTTTGAGCGGGAGGGGCGGGTCTTGCCCGTTTCCCAGGAGGTCACGGCGGCGCTGGAGACGCCGATGAGTTCGGCCAGTTCGGCCTGGGTGATGTCGAGACGCTCGCGCAGGCGTTTGAGGTCGGCCGGCGGGATGTCTGTCGGCAGATGCTCACGTCCCAGCGCCTCATCAACCTCCTGCTGGCTCATGGAACGGAGAGTGACGATCTGGGCGAGGTTGGCGTCTCGGGGGCGCGATTTGCCCCTCTCCCATGAGGTGACGGTGACGGGGGAGACCTCCAGTAACCGGGCCAGTTCACGCTGGGTGACGTCGAGGCGCTCGCGAAGGTTCTTCAGGTTTCGAGGGCCGAACCTGGCCTTCTCCACCTTTTCTTCTTCGGCCGGGGGGACAGCCATCTCGCGGCGGCGGACCTCGACAAGCTCGCGGACCTGCCCGGACAACTCCTCGACCGCCCGGGCCACATCCCGCAACTGGCGACGCATCTGACGCACCTGGTCCGGCAGGCTGTCCAGGACTTCGGTCGCCGCCCGCTTCCCATGATAGTAGATCATGTCCCGGACTGCATCGTCAACTTTACCCACTTTCCCCCCTCCTCACTGCGGAACGGCAACAAGATCAAGAAAGATTGCTCCAACACATGCAAGTATAGCACGAGAACTGGGTACACGGCAACTGTCTTGCAGTTATTGACTTGTGGACCACTGCAGAAAGGATTGCGTGCAAACTGCGGTAATGGTTCCCAACATGGGGAAGCGTGTGATGTCAGCGTTTTCAGGGAGACACTGTTTCACAAGGGACATGGCGGTTTCAGACCCAGCACGGCCGGGTTGGCGTTTCTGCGACGTGGCGGGGAACACGCGCCGGCATGGCCGTGTGTGTATTCAGTGCAACTGTCCTACTGGATAACACAGAACGGCAGGAGGAATCCCAACTCCCATCGTGGTTGGGCGTGGCGCAAAAGCGAACCCCATCGGCTGAGGGTGGGAGGAGAGAAAAGCCGGCACATCGGCCCCGTAGTCCGCTGTGCTCAGAGTGGTGTGTCTCCCGCCCTCTGCGTGGTCGGGGATCGCGGAGGTCGGCTCGGCGGGCTGTTGTGGCGTGTCCGCTGCGAGCCGCCATCTCGCATAAAGGCCACATACCAGCCCCGGCCGCAGCCCGATGCTCAAAAAGCGAGGCACGCCAGTTGCATGCCTGGAAGGGGCGCGGGGCCCCGCACGGCCGGCGGGCTTTGCGGCCCCAGCGGCGCCCGGCTCACAGGGAGGACCTCAGATGGTGTCTCACACTGCGTTGCCTGCCTTCGTGCTTACTGTAGCGGTGGCTGTCTTCGCATTGCACAACTCCGAGTTCCTGAGACGGCAGACCCCTGCCTGGCCGCTTTTCATCTGGGCCTTCTACATGCTGCTGGCCGCGCGCACGGCCTCGGTGCTCCAGGGCGTCTGGTGGCACGCGTTCTGGAATTCGGTTTCTTACACATGCCAGGGACTGAGTTCCGTGCTGCTGGCCGTCTGGTGCTGGCACTCGCTATTGAGGGGGCGATTCGGTGAGCTTCACGGGCATGATTGAGGTGGTCGGCTTTGGAGCCGCCCTGGCATCATTCGGCGCGCTGGCGGTGGCCATGCGGCGCGGTCTGCGGCGAGACGTGACGCTGCTGTTGGGCTCTCTGCTGCTTTTGGCGGCGCTCGTCAGCCTCCGCCATGCCCTGCGGCTGAACGGCATCGTCCGCTCTGAGCATCCGGGGCAGTACCACCTGGAAATGCTCCAACCGCTGTTGTGGGGTTTCGTCATGTACTCGGTCATCCAGGCCGGTGTGCAGCGCCAGATTCAGGAGAAGACGCGCAGCAACCGGCTGCTGCTGTCCAACCTCCCCCAGAGGATATATTGCAAAGATAAGCATCTCACCAACATCTCGGTCAACGATGCTTTTGCGCGGGACGTCGGCATGGAGGCGGAGCAGATAGTGGGGAAGACGGACCTGGAGCTGTTCAGCGCCGACGCGGCGCAGCGGTACCGCGCCGACGACCTGCGCGTCATCGAAAGTGGAGAGCCGCACACAAGAGTCGAAGAAAAGGGCACGGGTGAGCAGACCCGAATCATGGAGGTCTGCCGCATCCCCGTCATGGACGAAGGAGGCAGGCTGACAGGTTTGCTGGGCATTGTGACGGATATAACGGAACGCACCAGGGCGCAGCGAGAACTGGCGAAGATAGAGCGAGAAGAGGCCGCCGTCCTGGACAGCATGTCGGAAGCTGTGGTGTACCTGGACGAGGAGATGAACATCCGATGGGCCAACAACGCCGCCGCCCGCGTCCTGGAGACCGACCCCGACGGGGTCTCAGGCTCTCTCTGCCACCAGCTGTGGCACAGCCGGGACGAGCCCTGCCACGGTTGCCCGGCCGTTGAGGCGCGCGCCTCCGGTGAACCTGCCGAGGGCCGTGTCGAGATGCCGGACGGAAAGGTGTGGTTCATCCGCGCCTATCCGGTATACGGTCCCGAGGAGGAACTGCTCGGCATCGTGGAAGTGGCCGAAGACGTCACTGCCGAAGAGCGCGCCGCTGCGGCCAGTGCTCAGCTTGCCGCCGTCGTCGAAGCCTCCGATGACGCCATCATAGGACTGACCCCCGACGGGACCGTGACAAGCTGGAACCCCGGGGCCGAACGGATTTACGGCTACAAAGCCGAGGAGTTCGTGGGCCGCAACCTGGAGGAGCTGATGTCGACGCAGCTGGGCCGCGACCTCAACCTCGTTTTCCAGCGGGTCCTCCACGGCGAGAGTCGCCGCCACTACGAAACCCGCACCGTCACCCGGGACGGCCGTCTTATCTATGCCTCGCTCACCCTCTCGCCCATTTACGACGAATCAGGCCGGGTGACCGGCGTCTCCGCCATTGCACGCGACATTACCGAGCAGGTGCGGCTGCGGGAGGAACTGCGGATGCTGTCCCTGGTGGACACATTGACGGAACTGCACAACCGGCGCGGTTTCTTCCACCTGGCCACCCAGGAGTTGAAGGTCGCAACCCGCATCGGGGAGTCAGCACTCCTGATATTCGCCGACGTGGACAACATGAAACGCATCAACGACACCCACGGCCACCCGGAGGGCGACCGCGCGCTGATTGCCGCCGCCGAGGTCCTGCGTGAGACGTTCCGCCAGTCGGACGTCATCGGCCGCGTCGGCGGCGACGAGTTCGCCGTACTTGCCCTGGATGCCAAGACCACAGACCGGGATGAGATAATGTCCCGCCTGGAAGAAGCCGTGAGGGCCCGCAACCACCGGCTCAACAGCCCCTGGGACCTTTCACTCAGCGTCGGCGTCGCCCGCTTCAATCCCCGGCTGTCCGGAACGCTGGACGAACTGATGGCCGCGGCCGACGCCCTGATGTATGAACACAAGCGCAGCAAGTTCGACTGCCGTGCCCCGGCCCCGGGCCGCTGAGGCGGACGCCCGCGCTCGAACCCGGCGGCCGACCGATACAGAAAGGGAGGAAAACCGAATGGGAACTGAAAGCAAAGCGGCTGGCGGCAAGCTAACTCGTCTTGGCGACCCTCAACTCGGCTGGTCCGAGGCAGCGCGCTTGTTCCGGGTCTTCATGTGGGTGCCCCTCCTTTTTTTGCCCCTTCCGGTACCGGGCCTGGGGACGCCGCCGGATTTCGTCGGCTGGTTCATAGCGCTGGGCGGATTGGCCAGTATCCGCGACCCGAGGGCGCAGACCCTGCGCCACATTGCGCAGGTCGGGCTGATTCTCTCGGCCGTGCGGGTGGGGCTCGTCGTGAACGGCGCTCCGTCCTGGGTGCACATGGCTTTCTTCGTCGTGGGTTCCGTCGCGGCAACGGCGTTGATGATTGCGGCGGGCGGACTGGCCGCGAAGATGGCACGCGCGGCGGACGAAGCGCCTTTCGCGAAGAGGGCCGCCTTCTGCCGCTGGATTTTCGCCCTGCACCCCGCCGTACTGCCGGCCGCAGCCCTGCTCTTTCATCTCAGGGGGGGCGGGCTCAGTGGCCTACTGCTGGCGTACGTGCCCTTTTTTCTGGCGGCTTGCCTGGTCTACACCGTCATGCGCATCATGGAGCGGGCCTCGCGCCTGTGCCGCGCACAACAGATGACCGCCGCCGGGGACGCCTGAGGCAACCCCCCGGCCTCCGCTCAGGCGTCCCCGCGGAAGGACGGTAGCCACCGCGCCTGCGCCTCGAACAGGCGGTCCACCATCTCGCGTATCTGCGGCAGCGTGCAGACGGCGCCGGTGAGAGGGTCCATGGCCACGGCGGCATAGACCATCTCACGGTCACCCCACAGGCCGGCCCGGACGGCCAGTTCCTGCACGTTGACGCACGCCCGGTTCACGGCCGCGCAAGCGGGCGGCAGCTCGCCGACCATGGTCGGCTGCAGGCCGTTAGCGTCCACCAGGCACGGCACCTCCACGGCGCAGCCCTCGGGCAGGTTCGTGATGATGCCGTCGTTGCGGACCGAGCCGTGGATGACCCGGGGCCGGTTGCTCGTCATGCTCTCGATGATGTAGGCGCCGTATTCGTGCCCGGGCTCAAGCCCCTTTTCCCGCACCTGTTGCAGGAACCTCTCCCCCTGTCCTTCCTCGTCGTGGTTGCAGCATATCTCGTAGTAGTCCCAGCGGCGTGGCAGGTACTCGTCCACCGTTTGTGCGTCCTTACGAAACCAGGGAGCATATTCCGAGCCGTGGTGGCTGGACTCGGAGTGGAAGTAGCCGGTTAACTGAGTCAGTTCGCCCCTCACGCGCTCCATGCCTCCGGCGTAGAGTTCGTCGCTCTGGTCGTCGTTGCCGGCCCCGGCAGCATATCTCTCCACCACGGTGTCGAAGATGACGGGTATGAGATCGCGCCCGTTGTGCTCGAACTGGATAAACCAGGCCTGGTGGTTGAGGCCGGCGGCGCGGTAGTTGCATTCCTCGATGGGCACGCCCACCTCCCGCGCCAGCAGCGCGGAGGTCCCCTGGATGCTGTGGCAGAGCCCCACCACCTCGACGCCCAGCTCGCCGGCCGCCCAGGTGTTGATGGCCATCGGGTTGGCATAGTTGAGCATGAGCGCGCGGGGGCACAGTTCCAGCATGTCCGCGCACAGTCCTTTGAGCACCTCGACGGTGCGGAGCCCGCGGAAGACCCCGCCCGGCCCCATAGTGTCGCCCACGGGCTGGTCCACGCCGTATTCGCGGGGTATCTCCACGTAGTGGCGGTAAGCGTCCAGCCCGCCCACCTGGAAGGTGACGATCACGAAGTCCGCCCCCTCCAGCGACTCGCGCCGGTCGGTTGTGGAACTGATGAGGGCCGGCAGGTCGAACTCCCGCGTCAGCCGGCGCGCCGCCCCGGCGGTGCGCTCCAGGCGGTCCTCATCAATGTCCATCAGAGAAAACTCCGTCTCGCGCAGCGCCTCAAACGCGCAGATGTCCCGGATCATGGTCAGCGGAAAGACGTAGCCTCCGGCTCCTACGATGGCCACTTTCGGCATGGGGCGGTTCTCCCGATGTCTGGTGACGAGAGTGCGAAAAGCGTGAGCCGGATACTATCACCGTCGGGTGGCCCGGTAAAGTGCGGTTTGAGCAGCCCGTGCGTTCCGGGCTAAGGAGCGCCCCTGGGCCCGCTCCGCGTTGAGGTCATAGTTTCCTTCGCGGCTGTGACGCGTTGACCCGAGCCGCAGCGCTTCTTACAATAGTATAAAGCCCTGCGGAGGTAATCAGGATGCGTCGCTTCGTGTTCCGTCGTGTCATTTTCGGCATCGCCCTTGCGTTGGTGGCGGCTGTTGTGCCCGCCGAGGCCGGGGCCCGGGGGCAGTCCGAGTTCACCTACACGACTCCCCACTACATCGTCACCACGGACATCAGCCCTCGCTTCACCGAGATCGTCGGCCGACACATGGAGGAGATCTATAAGGAATACAGCCGGCGCTTCGCGGACTTCGGGCAGGCGGAAGGCCGCTTTCGGGTGAGGGTTTTCCGGCGGGAGCAGGACTACTGGCAGCACATACCGGCCGGCGCGCGGGGGGCGACAGGCGTGTTTGTCGAGCGCGAGCGGCTGCTGGCCGCCCATGCGCAGGACCGCACCGGGGAAGAAGTCCTCCGCACCCTTTACCACGAGGGACTTCATCAGTTCGTCTATCAGCTTGTCTCCCGTGATTGTCCGGTCTGGCTCAATGAGGGTCTGGCCGAGTACTTCGCCGAGGCGACGTGGGACGGCCGGGGTTTCTCTTTGGGACTGGTCCCGACCACCCGGCTGCGCGTGCTGAAATCCGCCATCGAGGAGGGCACCTATCTGCCGTTCCGGGAGTTGTTCGAGATGGACGGGGACATGTGGATACAGAACGCCCGCACCGACGCCCTTGCCGCCCGCTTAAACTACTCGCAGGCGTGGTCTATCATCCACTTCCTGATCCACGCCGACGAGGGCGCCCACGCGCCGAGGCTGAACAGGCTGCTGAGGGCCATCGCCGACGACGTCGGGCAGGACGAGGCTCTCCGGCAGGCGTTCGGTCCCGACCTGAACCTGCAGGCGTTCGAGCGGGCGTGGGCAGGTTACGTCATGTCCCTGGAGCCGAGTCCCAAGTTCCGGTGTCGGGAGGGTATGGAAGCTATCATGCTGCTGGCGATGAATTACTACGAAGATGTGCGCGAGTTCCGGAGCGTCGCCCGCCTGCGTCGCGCCCTCATGCAGGGCAGACGCACCCGGTGGGAGATACGACGCCCCGGCGGAGAGCGGATATCCTCCCGGGACCCCGAGCAGGTGGCCCGGCTCTTCCGGTGCCCCCTCGACGGGGGCGGGCACGAGGTCAGCCACGTGGTCGTCAGTGACCCGGGCAACGGACTTCCGATCCTTGTCTGCACCCACCATCCGGGCATAGTCGTGAAGGCATATTACGAGCGGTCGCGCGACGGGTTGCGCGTGCGCGTCGAGGAGGAGGTGCGGGACCTGATGAGCCCTGAGTTCAGAAACGCCCTTGGGGCGGCTATGCGCTGAGCCGATGAGACGAATGGCTGAAACACGGTGGTTCTCCCTGTCCCGACGCGAGTTGGGCGTGCTCATCGTTGCCGTCTGCATCGCGCTGGCCACCGTGTGGGGCGTCAAGGCCGTCTCGCACATCTGGGGCACCGACGAGATAAAGGTCAGGCCCGGGGAGCCCGTGTTGGTTCCGGCCCGGCTCAATATTAACACGGCCGACCGGCACGAACTGACGCTGCTGCCCGGTATAGGCCCTGCCACCGCCGACGCCATCGTGCGGGACAGGGAGGAAAACGGGCCCTACGGTTCCCTGCAAGACATGCAGCGCGTGCGCGGCATCGGCCCCAGGACGGTGGAGAATATCCGCCCGCACGCCATGTGCGCCCCGCCTGACCGATAGGCGTTAGACAGTTGACCGGGACGACGATCCGCAGATTGCGCAGATGATATTCAAAGTCAACCGCAACGACACGGGGAACACAACGAAAAGGAAGAGCCATAGATCACACGGGCCGGCGCAGATAACCGCCAAGACCCCTGGGTGGCGAAGCGGCGTTCCAATTCCCGATTCATGATTCTGGATTCGTGATTGCCGCCCCGGTTGCCGTTCCTCGTGCCCCCGCCATTCGCCGTACGGCGCACGGGCGAGCTTTGTGAACTTCGTGGTAAGATGGCCGTGGCCGAATTCAGGACAGTCGCGCCGTTCGAACCCGCCGGGGACCAGCCCCGCGCCATCCTGGAGCTGGTGGAGCACTTCCGCGCCGGCAGCCATTGGGAGACCCTGCTGGGCGCCACCGGAACCGGCAAGACCTTCACCATGGCCAAGGTCATCGAAGCCCTCGGGCTGCCCACGCTGGTCATCAGCCACAACAAGACCCTCGCCGCCCAGCTCTACAGCGAGTTCAAGGAGTTCTTCCCCGAAAACGCCGTCGGCTACTTCGTCAGCTATTACGACTACTACCAGCCGGAGGCGTACGTCCCCTCCCGCGACCTTTACATCGCCAAGGACGCCTCCATCAACCAGGACATAGACCGCCTGCGCCTGGCCGCCACAACGCGCCTGATGCAGCGTGACGACGTGGTCATCGTCGCCAGCGTCTCCTGCATCTACGGCATCGGCGCCCCGGAGGATTACCAGCACATGTTCGTCTCGCTGGACCGGGGCCAGCGCATCGAGAGGGACGACCTGCTGGGGCAGCTCGTCGAGATCCAGTACCAGCGCAGCGACAGCGAACTGAAGCGCGGCACGTTCCGCGCCCGGGGCGACCTGGTGGAGGTCCACCCGGCCTACGAGGAGATAGCCTACCGAGTTGACTTCTTCGGTGACTGCGTGGACCGCATCGTCGTCATAGACCCCCTGAGCGGCCGCAAACTGGAACCCGCCGCCCACGTGGACATCTACCCCGCGAACCACTTTGTCACACCCGCGGACCGCATCCACGCCATAATCGAGAGCATCAAGGAGGAACTCGAAGAGCGACTGCACGAATTGCGCAGCGCCGGCAAACACGCCGAGGCCCAGCGCCTGGAGGCCCGCACCCGCTACGACATGGAACTGCTGCAGGAGGTCGGCTTCTGCCCGGGCATCGAGAACTACGCCCGCCACATCAGCGGTCGCAAGGCAGGGGAGCGGCCCGCCTGCCTGCTGGACTACTTCCCGGACCGCTACCTGACCATTGTGGACGAGAGCCACCAGACCCTGCCACAGATACGCGCCATGTACCATGGGGACCGCTCCCGTAAGCAGACGCTGGTGGACTACGGCTTCCGCCTGCCCTCGGCACTGGACAACCGGCCCCTGCGCTTCGAGGAGTGGCTGGAACTCGTGGACAGGGTCCTGTGTGTCTCGGCGACCCCGGACGAGTTCGAAGTCGAGCGGGCCGGCGGCCGCGTGGTCGAGCAGATTATCCGCCCCACCGGGCTGGTGGACCCCGCCGTGGACGTGCGGCCCGCCCGCGGCCAGGTCCAGGACGTCATCCGGGAGATCAAGGAACGCTCCGAGCGCGACGAGCGCGTCCTGGTTACCACGCTGACCAAGCGCCTCGCCGAAGACCTCTCCGAATACCTCCGTGACGAGGGCATAGACGCCTGCTACCTGCATAGCGAGGTGCAGACCATCGAGCGCGTCGAGGTGCTGAACGACCTGCGCCGCGGCGAGTACGACGTGATCGTCGGCGTCAACCTGCTGCGGGAGGGGCTCGACCTGCCCGAGGTCACCCTCGTTGCTATCCTCGACGCCGACCGCGAGGGCTTCCTCCGCTCGGACACCTCGCTCATCCAGACCATGGGCCGCTGCGCGCGCAACGTCAACGCGCGTGTCATCCTCTACGCGGACGAGGTCACCGACTCAATGCAGCGCGCCATCGAGGAGACCCAGCGCCGCCGCGAGATACAGATCGAACACAATCGCGCCCACGACATCGAGCCGCAGACCATCCGCAAGAAGATCCAGCAGGGCATAGACTACGAAGTTCAGGCATGGAAACGGCGCGTTGAGACGCCCGTCGCCGCTGAAGAGGGCGCCGACTACGTGGCCGCCAACCGCCTGGACGAGTTGGAGAAGGAGATGAAACAGGCGGCCGAGCTGCTCGACTTCGAGCGTGCAGCCCTCCTGCGCGACAAGATCCAGGAGCTCCAGGCCGCGCCTTAGGGCCGCTCTCAGATGCACCTGAGTCATGCGAGTTGGCCGCAGGGCACAACGAGGCGTGCCCTCCGGCCGTGGGAGGCATCTGCGACCCTCTGCGTCCGGATGTGCAATATCCTCCGCGCGGTCCTGCGGCCGCTGCCGGTCCAGAAGGGGCACGCCCGGACGCGCTATGCCGCCCCTGCAGGGCGGGGGGATTTCCTTCGTCCTCCCTTCCCGGGGCTGCACCCCGACACCCGGCATAGCCCCCGGCTGGTACGTGGCGCCCGGTGGGGCGGGCGGTGCGATGGTGTAAGAGCGAGGCGGAGCGACCGGTGGAGGTGGAGAGGGACGGGACTCTGAAGGTGCGCAGGCTGCGGTTCGGGGCCCTGCGGGTGGGGCTGGTGGAGCGTCCGCAGCAGAAGCTCTGGCTGGTGGTGGTCCGGGGTTTCGGTCGCAAGCCGGTGATGCTGCTTACGAACGTGGGGCCGTCGCCGGGACGAGATCACGCGGTGTGGGTGGGTGACCTGTATCTGACCCGGTGGAAGTGCGAGGAGACGTATCGTTTCCTGAAGACGACCTACCCACCTGGAGGATGTGCGCGTGCGCAGCTGCACGGGCCTGCGCAGCACCTACGCGCTGCTGAACGGGGTGACGTATTTCTTCAGCGTCGTGATAGGGGCCCGGCCGAAGCTGAATCTGATCTTCAAGAAGGTCTGCGAGCGGGCGCGGCGCTTCTACGAGATAGCCAGCTTCTACCAGTATGCCATAGCGGATGGGATACACCGGCTGCTTTTTGCCTCGGAAGGCCGGTTTGGGGAGCGGGACAGGCGCCGGCACCCGGCCCGGCAGATGCTCTTTCCCTTCGCCCGCGCCCCAACCTGAGAATTCACGGGGAAACTCCTGATGGGTGATCTCGGTTGATGTACTGACGCTTGACTGTCATATTGAGCTTTGCAGCCATCCAGTAATTGCCCGATAGGGGATCTGTGGGCTCCGACGGCCCGGCACTGCCCATTCACGGTCGGATGGTTCTGCGGACTGGCGTAGAACATGAATGCAAAGATCAATAGAGCAATGAGTCAACGGGCCAAAACGGGCCAAAGCACTGACGCGCGCGCCCGCTTGGGATTTTGCAAGTGATTCCCATATATGCGGAAGGCGGGAAGATATGTTGGCAACGCGTAATCGGACGATTGGTTGGTTCCAGGTGGTGGTTACGATGCTGGCTTTGTCCTGGGGATGCACCGGCATAGCGCAGGAGGTCGGGCAGGACGCCCCGCGGGAAGCGCCGGCGGATGGCCGCCGCGAGGCGCCGCCCTGGGCGCCCCGACCGGGCGACCCCGACGCCGTCGAGCCCGTGCGCGCGCCCGTGGTGAGCTACGGCGACGATTTCGCGTGGAATTACAAGGCGCCGTTCTACCGCGGCGCCGGTTCGCAGGACGGCGAACTGGACCGCGAGCCCGGCGAGGTGGCCGGCGAGCGCTACGCCGAGGTGCGCTATTTCGAGTTCAGCCTGACCGAGCCGCTCAACCCCGCGCCCCCGTTGTGGGACCCCGAGGCGATGAACGCGCGCTTCTACGGCGGCACGGTGGCCCTGTTCACCACGCCGGGCGGACGGTTGCAAGAGAGCGGCACGAACGTGGACCACGGCGTCTGGCGCGACAACATCAACCTGCACACCAACCCGCGCGGCCCGGGGCACACGTTCCGCGCCTACGGCGTGTGGCTCTGGCGCAAGGCGGACTTCCTCAACGGCGCCGACGCACATCCCGTGTCCTTCCGCGAGGACGACCTCATGGCTCTGCACGTCGCCCGCTACTGGCACGGGCTGGACAACGGCCGGTTCGTCGTGCAGGAGGGCGAGCAGTTCTACATCTCCGAGCGCGCCTTCGTCGGCGACGGTGGAGGCGGCGGGGAGACGCACGTCATCCACCCCGCCCGGGAACGGTGGACGCCCTACAACCCCCGCGCGCCCTACCACATCATGTTCGAGCCCGAGGGCGCCGAGTTCCGTGAGGTCGAGTTCCGCGACGTGCAGGCCGTCGGCTACTACATGGCCAAGCACACGCTCGACGACCTGACACTGGGCGTGAAGATGGAGGGCTTCGAGGTGCACGCCACCGTCAGCCGCCCCCGCCGACCCAGCGAGCACATGCACATGGTGACGGTGCCGGCCGGCACGGTCGAACTGGGCGGGCAGGCCGTGCCCGCACCCCCGCTGCACGTTAGCGCCACGCCCGTGCCCTACACGCTCTGGCGCTCGGTGTTCCGCTGGGCCACGAGCAACATGTACGCCCTGGAGCCGCGCTACATCTTCGACCGCGAGGGCGACATGGGCAGCATGCGCCTGGCCGACGGCCAATACCACGGCGACGAGCCCGTCACGGGCATCAGCTTCGCCGACGCGCTGGCCTGGTGCAACGCGCTCAGCGAACTGGAGGGCCGCCGGCCCGTCTACTACGCAGACGCCGGGCAGACCGAGGTCTTCCGCATCGTGCGCGACCGCCACTTCATGGACCCCGACTACGCCCCGCGCGTGTGGGTGGACTGGGAAGCCGACGGCTACCGTCTGCCCACCGCGGCGGAGTGGCTGCACGCATTCGCCGACGCCGACCCCACCCCCGAGCCGGCGGACCGCACGCACCCGGTGGGCGCCGGGCCGCCCAACCGCCACGGGCTGACCGACATGGCAAGCAACGCGGCGCAGTGGATATGGACCGGCGGCGACGAGTTCGACGCCGCCCGCACCGACGCGCTGCTCGTGCTGGGCGGCGGCGTGCACGGCGCACGGGACCCCCGCAAACGCTCGGCCTCGCCCTACGGCGACCGCCCCTGGGAGGGCCGCTACGACATCGGCCTGCGTGTGGTGCGCAACATCGGCGCCGACCGCGCCCACGGCGGCCCCGCGCTGGATGAGATGGGGCTGACGGCCGGCCATCACGCACCGGGCCGGCCCGTGGCCGCTGCGGCCTGGGTGTTCGCCCCCGACACGACGACCGCCGCCCCGGGCGCCGAGCCGGAGGGAATGTCGGTGCCGGACATGGTGCACGTGGAGGAGGGCTCGTTCCGCCGCCATGGCCGCGACGTGACCGAGGTGAGCCTCAGCTCCTACGACATCGCCCGCACGCCCGTGACCTGGCGTGAGTGGAAGAGCGCGTACGACTGGGGCCGCGCGCACGGCTACCGCTTCAACCGCCAGGGCGACATGGGCAGCATGGCCTTCCGTGCCGGCGAACACGCCCACGGCCCGGACGCGCCCGTCACCCGCGTGAGCTGGTACGACACCGTTGCCTGGTGCAACGCGCTCAGCGAGATGCAGGGCCGCCGCCCCGTCTACTACGCCGACGAGGAGCACACGCAGGTCTACCGCGAGGCCTTCGCGCTGCGCCTGCCCATCATGCACCTGCACGAGCTGGGCCGGGCCGTGCGCGAGGGCATGCCGCGTTCCGAGACGATCTACGTGGACTGGAGCGCTGACGGCTACCGACTGCCCACCGAGGCGGAGTGGGAATACGCCACCCGCGCCGGCTCCACCACGCGCTTCCCCTGGGGCGATGCGTTCGACCCCGACTACACCTGGCTGCGCGAGAACAGCGGCGGCACGGCCCACCCCGTCGGACGCACACGCCCAAACGAGTTCGGCCTGCACGACACCATCGGCAATGTGTTCGAGTGGTGCTGGGAGGCCGGCGGCACCAACCCGCAGCCGGATAACTACGACCCCTACGAGATACGCAATCCGAAGGGAACCAACAAGGAGGCCTCTGCGTCCAGCCACTACGCACTCCGCGGCGGCTCGTTCCGCTACGGCGCCGCGCAGGTCAGCAGCTCGGAGCGGTGGAACTGCCTGGCCGTCGGCGCCTACCCGGAACTGGGCTTCCGCGTGGTGCGCTGTGAGGAGGACACCCACCCGGCCGACGGCAACGAGAAGGTGGAGTTCCTGCACGTGGACGCCCCGCCCGGCGAGGACCCCGACGACCTGCTCCAGGGCGCCACGCCCCGGGGCAATGTGCACCGCACGGGCGAGTTCACCGGAGCCGCCCCCGTCGCCGCGCCGCCCCTGAAGTGGAGCGTGCAACTGGCGGACGAACCCGACGCGGATAACCCACCCGCCGACCCCGTCGTGGTGGGCGGGCGCGTCTTCGTAGGCATGCCCGCCGGGCTGCTCGTGCTGGACGCGGCCACCGGCGAGCGCATCCGCCTGCACGAGACGGACGGGGCGGTCGCCGCCGGCCCGACCGTGGCCGACGGCGTCGTCTACTTCAACAGCGACGGCGCCGCTGTGCACGCCGTGCGGGCGGCCGACGGCGAGCCGCTCTGGCGCCATGACGCGAGCGAGTGTGGCCTGCGCACCGGCCCCCTCGTCGCCTACGGGGCCGTTTTCTACCACATGAGCGACTGGGGCGAAGAAGGCGGGACCGTGGCCCTGGACGCCCGGACCGGCGAGCGGATATGCCGCTACCTGCTGCTGCGCGACCGCATGGGCGTGCGCGTCGTGCCCACGCTCTGGCGCGGCGAGTTCATTTTCGACCGCCGACGCAACTCGAGCTCCGCCGCGCTCAACGTCCGCACCGGCCGCGTGCGTATCGTGCAAAGCAAGAACTCGTGGCAGACGCCCCCGGGCGTGCCGGCGGCCCGCGACGGGCGGCTCTTCTCGGCCGAACTGGGCGTGGCCGCCGCCGACCTGGAGAACGGCCGCCGCCTGTGGCACAACTGGCTGGTCGGCACGGGCTGGAACGACGACGAGACCGTGCGCAACGCTACCATGAGCAGCCCCGCCGCCGGGGAGGAACTCGTCTTCGCCGGCGCCAGCAACGGGCGCGTGTACGCCCTGGAGGTCGACACGGGCGAGGTGCGCTGGGAGTTCACCACCGATGGCGTGGTAAGCGCGGCCCCGGCGCTCGTAGGCGGAGTGCTGCTGGCCGGCAGCGAGGACGGGCGCCTGTACGCCCTCGACGCGGCGGACGGCACACTGCGCGGGCAGGTGGACGCCGGCTCGCCCATCGTCTCCGACATCTGGGTGGCGGACGGCGTCGCTTACTTCATCACCGCCGACGGCCGCCTGCACGCCGTGGAATAGCCACATCGGACGGCCCCCGCCGCATGCGGCGTTTGCGGCCCCGGCCCGGCACATGCACGTGCAGCACCGGTACGGACACGGTCGGCGCTGTAAAGTGCTGCCGGAACGTCCGCAGCAGAAGCTCTGGCTGGTGGTGGTCCGGGGTTTCGGTCG
>PUMJ01000193.1 GCA_003551305.1 Candidatus Brocadiaceae bacterium | reverse complement strand
CCCGCCGGTGGGCCGAGCGCCTGGCCCACCAGTACGTGAAGGCCCGCCACCCGGATACCGGCCTCGGCGCCTACCAGTACAGCAAGCCGCGCCGCCGGCGCCGCCCGCCCGACCGGCTGACCCACGGAGGCCACACAACGAGCCGCTACGGAGACCGCGCCGAGAATCAGTTCGCCGCGGAGTTCGGCGACGTCGCGCGCGAGGGCTGGGTCCTGTGGGGCGAGAGGGTCAGGAGGATCTACGCCCACAACGCCCTGGTGCAACTGGCACTGGCTGACAGGCTCGGCGAGCACGCAGAGCGTCTGTTGCGGTGGACGACGGACGGCATAGCCGCTCTGCTGGAACACGCTTACGACCCGGCGACCAACAGCTTCCGGCCGATGTGGGCCGACGGTACGGACCTGACCGGCTACGTCATAACTAACTACGGTTACTACAACCGCACGGGCGAGGATCTGCCGCTTGAGCCGCTGGATGCGGGCGCCTTGTTCCTGGCGGCCTGCGCTCGCGCTTTCCGCTTGAGCGGCGAAAAACGCTTCTGGAAAGCCGTCCGGAATATGGCCCGGGGCAACGGGCTGGGCGACCCCGGCGGGTTATCTGACGGAACCCCATCCCTCAACCTCGACACGGACCGTGCGGAGCCGCAGACGATTTTCGCGGTGCTGGAGATGCACCGGGCCCGGCCCAGACCGGACTACCTCAGGCTCGCGCGCGTTCTGGCCGCCAACCTTATCGAGCAGCGTCTGCGGGATGGTTTTTTCCTGCCCGATGAGGACCTCGTGCATGCGCACTTCGACGTTGTCGAGCCCCTGGCCTTACTCGCCGTGGAGGCCACCGTCCGCGGCCGGCCGGAGGCTGTGCCCGAATACGTCGCCGGCAGGGGGCATATCCACGGTAAGTTTGACGGCCTCGGGCGGACCTACGACCGCGATGCGATATGGTCCCGCACCCGGGAGCGCTGAGGCACAGGGCCTCCGCGCCCCGCCCGGTGGCCGGGCACACGCCATGGCACGTTCGCGAAACGCGTTGACAGGCGGCCCCCGAAGGTGTATTCTTCGACATCGGCGTAAGTGCCGATGCCCTGTCTCGGGGAGGGGGAGTCATGTGCGTGCGAATCCTGCGTCTTCTGCTCGGGTTGTTCCTCACGACATTGCCGGTAGCGGGGGCAGCCGCGGGTGCGTCGCTGGCGGACGTGACCCCCGGCACGACGAACCGCGCTCAGATGGCCGAGCTGTTCGGCGAGCCCCTGGAGGCCGCCGGCGCACTCCGGGAGGTGTTCGAGGCGACCGAGAAGGGCTTTGCCCGACTGGCCGTGCAATATGACGCCTCCGACACGGTGCAGCGGGCGGAGTTCGTTTTCGCCCGCAGCTTCACGCCGGACCAGGTGGAACTGCTTTTCGCCCTGCGCTCCAGGTCGGCCCGCTCCGTCGAGGGTTTCGACCTGGGCGGCGCGGAGGCGCCCATCGCCGCGCTGGGCGTCACCCACCACTATGACGCCGACGGGCTGAGTTTCTACGCCCTGGATGGCCGTGTGGTGTCCCTCGTTCTGGTAGACCCGGACCGGCAGGAAGAACAGCCTTCGGCGCCGGTGACGCTTACACCGCCGGACGGCCCGGATCCCACCGGGGCGGACCCGGCCGGCATCAGCCGGCGCCTGCCGGATTTCGTCCAGACCCCCTCGCCGACGGGGGACGCCCTGCAGACCCGGGCCGCAGCCGCCGCGCGCGACGGACGGCTGGTGCGCCTCCTGTCGGTGGGGGCCCAGTCGGACGCCCGGTTCCACGAGCACCCGAGCCTCCTGGTTGTCGCGGGGCTGCAGGCCGAGGGGCTCAAAGGAGAGCTGATGACCGTCGAGGTCCGGCCCACTCTGCTGGACGGCACGCCGGTAAGGGCCGCCTCCGGCACCCCGTCACGGCACGTCCGCCCCGACGGCTCGTTCGTGCTCAACCTGGAGGACCGCGTCGAGCACGATGCTGCACAGTGGAGCCCCTGGCGTGCCTATATCGTGCATGACTGGCTGGACCTGCCGGCCGGCCCCCACGAGTTGATACTGCACATAGCGGCGACCTGTGGGGATGCCTCCAGCCGGTCCCTGATATCCAGGAAGCTGGAGCTGCCATGAGACCAAACTCGCTGCACTGTCGGGCGGCCCTCACTATCCTGCTCGCGGCCGCTCTGCTGTCCGCCCTTCCCGCCGCGTTCCCCGGGGCCGCCTCCGGGCAGGAAGCGAGCCGGCCGGAGGTGGTGGAGGTCGAGCGGGAACTCCAGCAGGTCATCCGCAGAATGCAGGCCAACGCGGAGAGGATCCTCCGGTCCGATACGGACGCGGAGACGCGGGATGAACTGCAGATGGAGAACGAGGCCCTTGGGCGCCGCGCGGCCGGCCTGCGTGCACGGCTCGAGCGCATGACGGGCGACCGGCCCCCCGCGCCGCCCGAGCTGAGGAGTGCCGGGCCGGTTTCCTCCGCCGATGCGGACGAGTTCACCGAGCGCATAGGTGAGTTGGACAGGCATCTTGAGGAGGTCGTCCGGAAGATCCGCGCGAACGCGGCGATCATACTGGCCCCGTGGACGGACGATGAGACGAGGGATGAACTCTTCCAGGAAAACGAAATGCTCTCGCGCTACGCCGCGGGGCTCCGCGCACGCCGGGAGCGCCTGGTTGAGGCACAGCGGGAAGGACGGCCCCCGCCGGCGCCACCCGTCCTGCCGCCGACGCCCGAACTGGGCGCTCCCGAGGTGTCGCCGACGCCCGAACTCCGCGCGGCCGTATTGGATTCCTCCGCGGTCGTTGACGCCATGCTCGAGGTCTACCCGCGATTCGCCGAGCTTCAGGAGCGCGAACGCAGAGACACAACGGCCCCGCTGGGGGAGGAATGGTATGCCGTGGCCCGGGATCTGGCGGCCTTCGAGCCCATCATCCTCAGGGCCGCGCAGGATGGAAAACTGACCGGGGAGCAATACGGAGAGTTCGGCCTGCGCACCCTGCTGCTGCTGGGCAAGGCGCGCCTCTACGCGTCGGCCGCATGGTTCAGACACCCGCCGCCGGGCCGACCCCGGGCCTACCTGGAGCCCTACCGCCGGGGTGTTGAAACCCTGGAACGGGTGATCTCACTGGCGTCGGACGATATTGAACGGCTTCCCATGTTCAGGCGACCCGGTCCGCGCGAGTTCCTGGACGTGGTGGGAGTGCGCAAAACGGATGCTCTTGGCGTGATAGGTCAACACCCGACCTCCGTGGCGGCCCGCCGGACGCTGCAGGACTTCTGCCCCTGGGGCCGGCAGGTGCTCCTGACACTCGAAGAAGCCGACCTCCTTCCGCGCCAGCTACATGAGCAGGCCGGGGAGGAACAGGGCGGCATGGACCTGTCCATCCTGCGACCATACGGCGGGGACGGCGTGTTACGCATGGTGGATCCCGCCGGGGCGCCCTCCGGCTCCGCGCGGAAAGCGCCTAAGACCTGGGAACGAAGGCTAACCGACAACGTGCCCGAGGCGCTGCGCCGGGAGGTCGAGGCGATCCTGGGTGACGAAGCAACCAACCGGGGACAGATCCGGCGCAACGGTACCCTGGAGCCGATCGAGTGGTTTCCCGGCGTCAGGCCCCGCGTGCACTTCACGCTCATGGTTGTCTCGCCCTCGCTGTTCGATCTGACCCCGGCGCAACTCGCTTCCGGTTTGCTCAAAGCGTCCTCCCTTCCCTTCAAGGCCGTGAAGAAAACTCTGATCGACACGGCATTCGACCGGGCCGGCCTGGAGATCAAGGAGTTATGCGGCGAGGAATCCTACGTCTATGTGTCCGCAAGTACCTACATCAAGGGGCGCAGCGTGTGGAGTGCTGTCAAGAGCGCCCTGGTCGAGGGCAACCCCGCCGGTGTTGTGCGGCTGATCGCCGGTGCCGGCTTCGCGGCCCTTGAAGAAGCGGAGATTGACCTTCTTTTCGACGGCATTGATGCACGGCAGGTAACCCTCGGCAGGAGCTATTACGGGTATCCCGTTCCGCCCGTGTTCATCTTCGCAGACATCATCGGCTACGACCGGGTCAAACCCCACGAGTACCTGCGCCAGCGCCACGTGCGTTTGGCGTGGAGACTCAAACCGGAGGCCCTCACAGGCCAGGAGTCCTACGACCTGACGGGGCCCTTGCCGGCGCTGCCGCGCAGGGTGGCCTACCTGAGCGCCAACCAGCGCACCCGGGAGCGCAAAACGCGCCAGGCCTGGCCCCGCCTGGAAGGGCCCATGGGCCTGCGAGAGGATGTCTTCACCATCATGCCCAGGTCGCAGTTGATACGCGTCAGGCTGCCTGATGATCAATTCAGGGAGTGGACCAGACCCCGCCCCGGCGAAGGGGATACGGTCGAGCTGAAAGCCCTGCTGCACGCCCCCGCCGAGACCGCGCCGGGCTATGTGGCCGAACCCCTGGTGGAACTGAGTCTCCAGCGGCGCAGATTCGACATCCAGCTTTTTCCGAGCGGCATATTCGGGGAGTGGGCGGAGGGCGTGGACCCGGTTTCCATCTACAGCCAAACAGCGCTGCAGGCAAGGCCTGGCGTGCTGCGGGCCGAGCACGTGCGGCATTTCAACCTTCTGGCCGAACAGAACGTCGACCGCCGGCTTACCGCCCCGATAACCACGGAGTACTACGTGCGCATCCTGCGCAACGGCCGGGAGGTGGACAAGATATTCCTGAACTTCGGACCGCGGCACAAGGGCCGGCCTATGGAGGGCCGGATCACCCACCGCCCGAACGGGGTGGCGGTGCTCACGCATCCCGCGCAGGACCCCTACATCATCGCGCCCCACCCCATTGAGGTGCAGCCGAACGAGCGCGACCTTTACCCGCCCAGGCTGGGCAGGCTCAGTGCCACAGGCGGCCGGCTGGCCCCGGGCTCGAGTTGGTCGGACCCGGTGCCTGTTTACAGGATGCGCAGTCACGGTGTCATCTTTGGCCATAGCATTGCCACGATACGCGTTGGCCTGGCCGGCCTCGACCTCGAACCCGGAACCTACCGCGGCACAGTTCGGCTGGGCGAGCGCACCTACACCATGTGGGGTGCGGTGCGCTCGCCGGGTGGCGGCGCCGCCATGCGCTGCGACATACCCGTTCCCGTGGGGCGCCACGAGGTCACCGTAGCTGTATCCGGCGTTCCGCCCCGCCGCCTCATCATCGAATGCGAGGGGCCGGATGCACAAGCGCTGGAGGCCGTGCAACGTCGTCTGCAGCAGGAGAAGGAGCTGTTTACCGATGCCCGTGACGCCCACCGACGGGATCCTTCCGCGGACAACGCCGAGGCCCTCAGCAGGGCCGCGTGGGGGCTGGGGTGGGCGCTGGCCAGGGCCGACCGCTACGAGGAAGCCTACGAACTGATGACGCTCCACAGGCAGATGCTGCCGGGAGGAGCGGACGCGATGAGCCCGCGCGCGGTTGAGTTGCTCTTCGATGCAGCCTTCCGGGTCGGCGACAAAGACGGCGTCGTCTGGGCAGGTCAGAGACTTGCGGAATTACAGACCGAGCCGGTCCGCCGGAAGATCCAGGAAGGAAGTCCCCTCGATTGGCGCGAGGTGGACCGTCTGTACACCGCAATGCGCACCTATGTTGACACGATCCACCGGTATATCTCGGTGGGAGGGGACCTGGGCACTTCGAGGCACCTTTTCAGGCAGGTGATCGCCCTGAACGCCCTGGTCGATTACGAGCCCAAAGACGACGAATGGGAGTTCCTCAAGTGGAGCCGCGCATGGGACGGAATGCAACTGGAGTTCCCCCCGGAGTAGGAGACAAGATGAGGGCTGCACATCTGGCTTGCGCCATAGCGTGCCTCTGCTTGCTCGCGAGCGCGGCGGCGGCCGAGGAGCCGTCCCTGGAGATCGTCTCACCGCGGGCGGGGACGACGTACGACGGGCAGGTGGATGCCTCTCTGCTCCTGCGCAACCTGCCGGCGCGCCGCGTGCTGGTGCGCGTCCATTTCGGGGAGATCACGCACGGCTTCGTCGTTGATCCCCACCTCGATCCGCCGGAGACCACCTCCGACGGCACGCCGACCTGGCCCGTGACTGACGCCTGGCTTTACCTCAAGGAGGGGCCGCACGAAGTCGAGATCGTGGTTTTCTACGCTGATCAGCCCGATGAGGAACTGTTGCGGGAGTCTGTTGCGTTCCAGATCGAAGGCGCCTCCGGCGCGGCCCCACCCACTCACGTCGGGTTCTACGGTTGTCGTAACCTTGTCGCACTCGAACGTGTCGTGTCGGAGTGGCGTGCCGCCGGATTGCGCGACCCCGCCGCCCGCGCCGTACTCGACGACCTGACCGGCAGGCTGCTCCTTGCCAGGGCCCGCGCCTGGGCGAACGAGTTGGATGCACTGAATGGGCTTCATCTGCACTACGTACGCTCGCTAAGCTACGATAAGGCCCTCGCCGTCCTGCACAGGGGGGAACGTCTCGTCGCTCAGATGGACAGTCACCTGAGGGCCCATTCCGGCCCGGAAACGGCCCAAGAGCACATGGCCTGGAGGCGCTGGGAAAGCTCGCACCAGCAGTACCTCCGGTTGGTGACGGACATGCATGCCCGCCTGGGTCGGCTGGAAGACACTATGGAAGCAGCCCGGCACGAGGTAGGGACGGCGGAGGCAGGACTCGAGAGAGCCTCAAGCGACCTGGACCGCATGCTGGCACGAAGCGCCCTGAAGACCGCGTATAGCCGCAAGGCCACCTTCCACATGCTGCTCACGGGCGACGAAGAGGCATATGATGAGTGGAAGACCCGGTGGCGCGAGCTTAGCGCCTCGTCGCAGGACTAAGCGGCTCGCCCCCTCTCGCCCGGCGGGACGATCTCTTTACATGCATCGGTACAACAGCCACCCCCGCCCCTGAAAGCCGCCTCTTGTTCGGATAGACTGCACAGAAACCGCAGAGCCCGGGCAGGAGACCGCAGGCGAGAAAGGTGTCGTGAAGGGGAACGGAGCAGGGCACAGAAGCAGTTGCTGCTGTTGCTCTACGGCTCTGCTTTCCACTCTCGCCTGCTTTGTTTCTTGCGGCCTGCGGCGGCAAAAAAACTGGTACCCCGTGCAGGATTCAAACCTGCGACCTTCGGCTCCGGAGGCCGACGCTCTATTCGCTGAGCTAACGGGGCACCGTGGGAGTCCATTATACGAGTCCGAAGCGCTATGTCAAAAAGCCGGGGCTCCGTCCCGCTCCGGCTCGTGGCGCGTCGCCCGGTGGAGGCCGTTATGGACGTTGATGTGCTGTTCTTCGATGTCGGCAATACCCTGATCTACGCGGATCCCCCGGTGGGTGAGGTCTATGCGCGTGCGCTGGCCGAGGAGGGCTTCTGCGCCGACCCCCGGGAGGTGGAGCGCCGTTTCGAGCAGACGTGGGCCGAACTGCGCCGACGGCGCGCCGCCGGCACCCTGGAATACGGCATGACGCAGCAGGAATCCCTGGATTGGTGGCGCCTGGTGGTGCGGGAAAGCTGCCGCCCCTTCGGGGTGCCGGCTGACTTCGATGCCTTCCTGCGCGGGTTGTGGGACTACTTCGGCTCCGGGGACGCCTGGGCTGTCTATGACGATGTGCTGCCCACCGTGCGGGAACTGAGGCGCCGCGAACTGGCCCTGGGGCTCGTGAGCAACTGGGACGTTCGCCTGGAAGGCGTCCTGCGCGACCTGGGCCTGTGGGAGCGGTTCGACTGGGTGACCATCTCGGCGGCGGTCGGCATCGAGAAGCCCGACCCCGACATATTCCACCACGCTCTCAGCCGCTGCGGCTGCCCGCCCGGCCGCGCTTTGCACGTGGGCGACAGCGAGGTAGAAGACATCCAGGGGGCCCGGGCGGCCGGCATGCGAGCGCTGTGGTTGCGGCGGGATGCCGCATCGGGCGGCCCCGGCGTCATACACAGCCTCACCGGCGTGCTGAGAGCCCTGGAGCGCTGAGGGGGTCGTCTCTCAGTACTCTGCGGGGGCCAGGGCGGCTCGCTCCTGCTGGGTTTCGCCACGTTTCTCGGCCAGTATCTCCGCCAGGACCTGTTTTGCGCGCTCGAGCTGCACGTCGATGAACTCGTCCGGCTCTTCGGCCTCCTCGTCGGGCGGGTCCGGCACCACGTCAACCCGTTCGGAGAGCCTGCTGATGAGCTTCGGGATATCCTCGTCGGGCGTCTCCACCTCCACGTCCGGCGTGATGCCGTCTTTGGCGATGGGGCGGTCCGCGGGCGTGTAGTAGTGCGCTATGGTCAGCTTGATGGCGTCCTGGCGCGGCGGTGGCAGGTGGAATATCTGCTGCACGCTCGCCTTGCCGTGGGTGCGCTCCCCGACCACGACGGCGCGCTCGTTGTCCGAGAGCGCCCCGGCCAGAATCTCGGAGGCGCTGGCGCTGTAACGGTTCACCAGCACCACGAACTCCAGGTCGGGGAACAGTTCGTCGGGCTCGGACTGGTAAATGCGGGCCGGGCCGCGCCGCTCCTGCGTCCGCACAACCATCTTGTTGTCCAGGAACATGTCGGAGACCTGCAGGGCCGATTCCAGCAGCCCGCCCGGGTTGAAGCGCAGGTCAACGATCACTCCTTCAGCCCCCTGCTCCTTCAATTCGCCAATGGCGTCGACCAGGTCGCCGGTCGTCCTTTCGGTAAAGTCGGCGATATAGACGTAGCCGACCTTGTTCTGTTCGTCCAGCATCGTCTTGGAGCGGACACTGGCTATCTCGATGATGTCGCGCTCGATCGTGATCTCCTTCTGCTCGCGCTCCCGCTCGTTGCCCCTCACCACCGTGATGGTCACCTCCGTGCCGGGCGCGCCGCGCAGCACCTTGACCGCGTCATAGACGTCGTCGAAGTCGGCTGTCTCGATCACCTCGTCGCTGGAGCCCTCCTGCACCTTGATGATCATGTCTCCGGCCAGGACACCGGCGCGGAAGGCCGGCGTGCCCGGCAGGGGATGCTCGACCACGACGACATTGCGCACCGAGTCAAAGCGAATCTGTATGCCGAGCCCCCCGAACTCGCCGCGGGCCCGCGTGCGGAAGTCCTCCAGCATCTCGGCCGGCATGAAGCTCGAATGGCTGTCCAGCCGGCCCAATATGCCCTGGATGGCGCCCGTGACGAGCCTTTCCTGGTCGACCTCTTCCACGTAATGAGTATCAATCCTGTTCAGCAACCATCCGATGGGGCGAGCCACGTCGGCGGGTAACTCTCCGAAGCGCTCCCGCGCGCCGGCCGTCACGGACGAAAGCCCGAGCCCGAGCAAAAGCCCCACCAGAAGGCCCACCAGCAACTGCTTGCGTTTCATCCTGTGCCCCTTTCAGCGGGCCGCGTGCACGACCGGACCCTGTGCATCCTGGAAGCTGCTTGACTCAAAGACCCACTACTATGATGATAGTTGCCCCGCAGCCCGGGGTCAACCGTAAGTTTTCCTCGGGCAGCGAGGTCGCAGGCGGCACTCGCCCCCCGGCCGCACAATGTCGCGTCGCCTTCCAGCCTTCTCCCCGGGGCGAATGGCCCCCGCGTCCGCCCAACGACGCACCCGCGGGCATAGCGCGTTGGACAACCCCGCACTCAGTCGCAGGCCGAAAACTGAAGAACGCCGGCCATCTGTCTGCCGGATTGCGCTGATGAAGGAACCTCTGCTATGCTGGAAGTACGGGCCGAAACCCATTTCCCTCATTGCTGCCGGAGCATGACGGACGAGAAGCGCACAAAGAGCCCTGAGGCCGTCGTTCTGTTCTCTGCCGGGCTGGACAGCATCCTCGCCGCCGAGGTTCTGCGCCGGCGCGCCGGGGTCGAGGTCGTTCTGCTCCGTCACCACAGCATCTTCTACCCCCTGAAGGACGGCACCTACCTGCCGCCGTGCCCGGAGGTGCGGCGTGACGTCAGCGAGGACATGGTCGCCATGCTGCGCGAGCCGCAGTACGGTTTCGGCAAGAACGTGAACCCCTGCCTTGACTGCAAACAGATGATGTACGCCAGGGCGTGGCAGGAGGCGCGGCGCCGAGGGGCGGACTTCATCGCCACGGGGGAGGTGCTCGGGCAGCGGCCCATGTCTCAGCGGCTGGACGCCTTCCAACGGATGGAAAAGGCAGCCGGTGTCGAAGGCCGAGTGCTCCGGCCGCTCTCCGGCAAGTTGCTGCCCCCCACGCTGCCCGAGCAGGAAGGCCTCATCGAGCGAGACGCTCTGCTGGACATCCGCGGCCGCTCCCGCAAACGCCAGATGGCCCTGGCCGAGCAGTGGGGCATCACCGACTACCCCGGCCCCGCGGGCGGGTGCCGGCTGACCGACCCGCAGTTCGCCGACCGTGTGCAAACCCTCATGCAGATGAACCTTCTGACCGTGGAACACCTGCGCGCGGTCAGGCGCGGCCGTCTCTACACCCTCGGACCGGATACTTATGCGCTTGTCGGGCGCAATGAGGAGGACAACCGCCTGCTGGCCCGGGACGCGCCGCCCGGCTCCCTCCTGCTCGAGCTGGCCGAGCATCCCGGCCCCCTCGCCTGCCTGGTTGGGGAGCCCTCAGAAGAAGCCCTCGAGGCGGCCCGACGGCTGGTCCTCCGGCACAGTCGGTTCGAAGACCTGCCGACCAACGCCGTCTCGGTCAGACCCCGGCCGGGCGCTGTGGCCGATAGCGGGACGGAGGGTTGAGCCGAGATGCGCGAGCCCAGGCACCGTTCCGTGCGCGAGCTGCGGCGCGGGCTGCTGATGAGCCCTCCCGCGGTGCGACGCCGCCACACCGACCGCCTGGAGGCGCTGCTGCTGGAGCTGGACCCGCAGCGAACCTACCCCTTCGAGTTCCTCTACTACCGGGTCACAGGATTCCGCCCCGCTGAACAGTCGCAGCAGACGTTCCGGGGGGAAGAAGTGATGCCGGACCTGCTGCTGGTGCTTGACGCGCTCTCCGAGACGGTGCCCGCACCGGTCGGTGAGGCCCGAGACCAGGTGATGACAGTCGAGCAGGTGGCCGGGAGGCACAACGTTTCGGTGCGCACGGTGCGCCGCTGGCGCCGCCGCGGCCTGGTGGCGCGCAAGTACGTCTTCCCGGACGGCCGCGTCCGCGTCGGCGTGCGCCGGGAGGCGCTCCGGAAGTTCGAGCAGCTGCGGGGCGAGCAGTTGCGCAAATCCGGCAACTTCTCCCGCATGGACGCCGAGGAGGAGCGGCAGATCATCGAACGGGTCGAGCAACTGCGCCGCGAGGATGACCTGAGCCTCACAGAAGCGGCTGCGCAGGTCGCCGAACATTTTGACCGTTCCCAGGAGAGCGTCCGCCAGCTGCTGAAGCGCTTCAGCGAGGAGCACCCCGAGCGCGAGTTGCTGCGTGGGCAGGCGGGCAAGATCGGGCGCGCCGACCGCCGCCACATCTATCGCGGCTATCGCCAGGGCGCCCCGGTCGAAGAGCTGGCCGAGCAGTACGCCCGCTCCCGCTCCAGCATATACCGCATCATCAACCAGGAGCGGGCCAGGGACCTGCTGGACCTGCGGGTGCAACACGTGCCGGACGAGGACTTCCGGCTGCCGGAGTTCGAGACCGAGAAACTCGGCCGCCAGTGGGAGACGCTGCTGGGCCGGCTGGAACTCGAACAGGGGGAACAGGCCGCCGCGATACCCCAGACCGAAGAGGAGGAAACCGCCCTGTTCCGTGCCTACAACTATACGAAGTATCTGCTGGCGGAGGGCCGGCAGGAACTCAACCCCCGGCGTTACGTCTCCGCTCGGCTGCTCGACCGCCTGGAGAAACTCCAACGCCGCACCGAGCGCATCCGCCAGGCGCTGCTGCGCGCCTACCAGCCCGCCGCCGAACAGGTGGCCCGCCAGCACGCAGGCGACTCGGTCTCGCTGCAAGACCTGCTCTGCCGGGCCCGCAGCGGGCTCAGCCAGGCCATTGACACCTTCGACTACCGCAGCCCTGCGCCGTTTCCTTCTTTTCTCAAGCTCCACCTGCAGAAGCGCTTCGCCCGGCTCACCTCCGCCCCTGAAGGCGAAGCAAGCGGGCGTCAGTAACTGCAGGCTGAAGCACGGGGCCCAGGCCGGCGGTTGCGGCGAGGCCAGCAAGAGCGCTCGGCGCGGCCGTCGTTTGGCCTTCGTTGCGGGGCGTCGTAGAATGTCCACACCGCCTGCCGGATGCGGAGCCCCGGGCGAGTGGCGGAATGGCAGACGCTCTGGACTTAAAATCCAGTGGCCCCCGCGGGCCGTGAGGGTTCGAATCCCTCCTCGCCCACCACAACCCTGCTGCAGGCGGCCGGCCTGCTGTGGCGGCAGGAATTCCCGGCAGGTCTTCGCAGCAGGTCCCCCGCCGCCTTAGCCGGAAGAGTCCTTTTTTTACAGCAGGTGCCGGAGGCTGTCGCGCAGGCTGCGACGGGCGCGCACAAGCAAGGATTCCACGGCGCTCTCGGAACAGTCCAGTGACCGGGCTATCTGCTGGTAGGTCATCTGCTCGAACTGCTGCAGCAGGACGGCCATGCGCTGGCGGGGGGGCAGGCGGCGGACGGCCTCGGCGACGGCGGCGCTGCGCTCCTCGCTGAGGGCCAGTTGCTCCGGCCCGCGGCGTTCGTCGCCGGGTGGCGGCAGCCCCTCCAGCGGGCGCGGGGCGCGCCGGCGGTAAACGTCCACGCACAGGCGCCAGATGACCTTGTAGAGGTAGGTGCGGAAGGAGGCCGTGGGCTCATACCGCTCGGCGGCCTCCAGTATCCTGAGGAACGCTTCCTGCACGACATCCTCGGCCCGGGTCATGTCGCCCAGGAAGTGACACGCGACGCTGAGGGCACCCTGCTGGTGGCGCCGCACCAGTTGCTCGAAGGCGTCCATGTCGCCTTCGGAGGCGCGCATCATCAGTTCCTGGTCGCCTGTCATGGGATGATCTTGGCCTGCGCCTGAAGGGCCCGGGCGACGCCTTCGGCGTAGGTGATCAGCGCGGTGGCAGCCTCCCGGGCGTTGCGGCCCGAAGGGTCGGTCTCCACGTGCACCACCAGCCAGCGCTGACCAACCTCCACGACCGGTTTCGGCCCCCGCCGCCGCCAGTTCGCCAGGGCCCGGCGGAGCCGCTCGGTCATCAGGGCGTCCACCTGCTCGGGAGGCGCGCCGGCAAACAGAAACCGGCGTCGGAACCGGGCGTCTTCCGGCGCATCCAGCCGAAACAGGCCGGAAACTCCCACCGGCCCCCCAAGCGCATCCTGCTGGTAGACGCGGAAGGCCGGCACGGCCGGAGCGCCGTTGCGCATGGCGATGACGGTGTGCAGGCAGGTCGGCAGACCCGCATCCGGGGTGTAGCGAGGGGGACGAGATTCGCAGTGGAACATCAGCCGCCGGGGGCTGTGAGTGCGGTCGGCCATGAGGTTGCACAACTCGACGGTGCCGTCGTGCTCCTGCAGCAGACTGCAAGAGGGCAGGGTCTCGGCCGCCCCACCCGGCACCTGGCCGAAGTAGCGCCAGCCCAGGCGGTCGGCCAGGCCGGCCATCTGCGCGCGACGCCTCCGGGTTCCGTCGGAAGGAGACTTCAACAGCCAGAAAACGGCCGCCATCGTCCCCACCAACAGCAAGGGTATAATGACGACTATGAACCATTCGACTGACATGGCGGCCCTCCGCAGCCCGGCGACATTATCACTATAGCAGGGCGGTCCCGACGGCTCAATCACGGGAGAGGGTCTCAGGACAGCGCTGGCCGGACATTTGAACGGCCCTGATGGGACAACCGGTGGATGTGCAAAACCCCTGAAAGGCTATCCAGAGGATGGAATGCTTCCGGTCAGAACTCCGTGATGGGAACAGAGTATCGACCCTGCCGGCAGGATGACTCCCTTATGGAGACCTGCACAAGGAATGCTCAGCCGGAAAGAGCGCTGTCATTCTGAGGAGGGCCGGAGCCCTGACGAAGAATCTCTACGCGGGAGTCCATTGTGCGCCTGAACGGCGAGACTCTTCGTTGCGCCGTTCGGCGAACTCAGGATGACATCACCAGCTTTACCGGGCTCAATCGCCGGTTCCAGATCAGGGGGTGGTGCCACGAGCCTGCGCATCAGAATCGTTAACTCCCCCGGCCCGGGGATTTCGGATCCAGACGATCTGGTGACGTGCGCCGGCGCATCCGGCCCGAGCGACTGCCTGTCGGACAATCGTCCTGGCGCCGGTCTCGTGTTTGTGGTTTCGCCGTGACCGTCCTGGTTTTTTTGCCCCTGCAAAGCCTGCTGACGCGGGCAAGGGGCCTGACCCGTATCTCTTGCGCTGGCAAACGGCCGGGGCATCTGTTATAGGTGGGGTTTCTTGCCCGCCGCGCGTTGAGAATCCGTCCCCTGGCTCTCAGGAAAGATGGACCCATGACTGACAAAGTGCAATACGCCGTTATCGGTTGCGGCAGCGTCGGCCCGGTGCACGCCCACGCCGTCGCCCGGTGCCCCGAAGCCGAACTGGTCGCCGTCTGTGACGTCATCCCCGAACGCGCCGACCGCTGCGCCGCGCTGGCCGGGGGTGAGCCCTGCTACGACTACCTGGAGATGCTGGAGGAGGTCCGGCCGGACGCCGTGAGCGTCTGCACGCCGCACGCCACCCACGCGGACCTGACCTGCGACTGCCTGAGTGCCGGCGCCCACGTGCTGTGCGAGAAGCCCCTGGCCATCAGCGCCGAAGGCATGGACCGGATGATGCAGACGGCGCGCGCCGAAGGGCGCATGCTGGCAGGCGTCTTCCAGCACAGGTTCGACCCCGTCACGGCCGCCATGCGCCGGGCGGTGCAGGAGGGCCTTTTCGGGCGGCTGCTGAACGCCGGCGCCTCCATACGCTGCTACCGGGGCCCTGACTATTACAACAGCGGCGAGTGGCGCGGCACCTGGGCCGGCGAGGGCGGCGCGGTCCTTATCAACCAGGCCATCCACAGCATCGACGTCATGCAGTGGTTGGCCGGTCCCGTCAGGAGCGTTTTCGGCCGGCAGACGAACCTGCAACTGCCCGACTGCATCGAGACAGAGGACACCGCCTGCGCCTCGCTGGAATTCGCCAACGGGGCGGTCGGCACTATCGAGGCGACCGCCTCCAGCCACCTCGACTTCGACGCCGCCGTGCACTTTTACGGCACGGGTGGCTCCTTCCGGCTGACCACCGGGGGGCAGGACGAACTGGAGTTCCTGCGCGTCGAGGACGACGAGGCCGCCGGGCGCGTGCAGGAACTGCTGGTCGAGGCCGAGCAGCGGGACGAAGCCGGGGCGGTGGGCAAGGCATGCTACGGCACGTCTCACGCCCGCCAGATCATGGACTTCGTTGAGGCCGTGGCCCGGGGGCGCCAGCCCGCCATCACGGGCCAGGACGCCCGCCACGCCGTCGAGGTCGTGCTGGCCGTCTATGAGTCCGCCCGCCTCGGCCGGCCCGTCGAGCTGAACGGCGCGCCCTGAGGACGGCTCATCCGCGCGCGAACACCGGGAGAACGGACATGTACGACCTGCACACACACACCTATCTGAGCGACGGCGTGCTGGGCCCGGCGGAGCTGGCCCGGCGCTGCCAGGCGGCCGGCTATCGGGGGCTGGTCATCAGTGACCACGCCGACCACGCCACCATCGAGTCCACCGTCAGCGCCGTCGTGGAGTTCTGCACGGTCGGGGCGGGCTACTACGGCGAGATGGCCCTGCTCCCCGGCTGCGAGATAACCCACGTGCCGCCCCCTCTCATCAAGGGCGCCGTGCGCATGGCGCGCGAGGCCGGTGCCGAGGTCGTGCTGGTACACGGCGAGACGATCGTGGAGCCGGTGGCCCCGGGCACGAACCGCGCGGCCATCCAGGCGGATTGCGACGTGCTGGCACACCCCGGCCTCATCGCCCCGGAGGATGTCGCCCTGGCGGCCGAGCGGGGCGTGATGCTGGAGGTGACGGCCCGCAAGGGCCACTGCCTGGCAAACGGCCTGGTGGCGCGGCTGGCGCTGGAGCGGGGCGCGCCCCTGAGCTTCGGCTCCGACGGCCACGCCCCGGGCGACTATCCCACCCGCGAGCACGCCGAAGCCGTCTTGCGCGGGGCCGGCCTCGATGCCGAACAGGCGGCAGGCGTGATGCGGAACACCCGGTCCGTGTTCGGCGCATGAGGTCTGCCTACCAGCCCTGCAGCGCCTCTTGCATGGTCAGCACGGCGTAGGCGGTGGTCAGTTCGGGGACGGCTTCCATCCAGCGGCCGCTCTCCTCGTTGATCCACGAGCCGTTGCCCTTCTGGATTCTCAGCAGCCGGTCAACGAGTTCCTTGCGCCAGTCGCGCCGGCGGCCCTCGGCGTCAACGAAGTATTCGGCGCCGTAGACGTTCAGGGCGCGGGCCACCATGAGGTAATAGTGGAAGAGCCCGTCCTGCCCCAGGGGCGGGTGCTCCTCGACAGTCCAGTTCGTGCGGATCCAGTCGTAGGCAGCCTGCACGCGCCGGTCCTCGCGGGTCAGGCCCGCGTAGAGCATGCTCTTGAGTCCGGCGAAGGTCTGGCTGCCGTAGCTGTGCAGGCCCCCCTCGGGTGTGGCGCCGGCGAAGCTCTCCCCTGGCCGGTACACGAACCCGCCGGTGTCGGAGGCCCAGGGCTGGTCGTTGACCTCCCGCAGGTTCTGGTTGCGCCCCAGGAAGCGCAATGCCTTCTCGTAAGCGTCTTCGACGTGGTAGAGGTCGTCTTCCTCCGGGTCCTCCACGAGCGCCCGCTCCAGCACGTGAATCGCCTCCAGGGCGAACTGGCTGTTGGACATGTCCGGGCGGCGCATGGCGTCGTCCACGGCTGCCCGTTCATAGCCCCAGCCGCCGTAATCGGGCTCATCGGGCAGGAAGCCATGGCCCTCGTCGGCCTGGGCGTGCAGCAGATAGTTCAGAGCGCGGTGCAGTCGTCCTTCGTCTTCGGGCAGGCCGGCCTCCGCCAGCGCCACGGCGCAGATGCCGGTGGTGTAGGTGGCGTAGTAGCGTTCGTAGATGCCGCCGTCCGGCCGGGCGAAACGGCGGATGTAGTCAAGCGCCGCCGTGACCGGCTCACTGCGGGGGTCGTACTCCTGCAGTCCGCTGCGCACCATGCCCGTGACGACCAGCCCGGTGACGGCCGGGTCGTCCTGCCAGGAGCCGTTCTCCTCCTGCTGGCGCGCCAGCCACCGCAGGGCGCGGCGCGCCGCGGCCCGGCCCTCAAGCAGCATGGAAGGGTCTCTCTGCGGCGCCTCGACTGCGAGGACCCCCGTGCACAGGGCCAGGCTGAGCCCCACTGCCATCAGTGCCCCCAGTCTTCTACTCCCCCTCCTCATGGGTCTCTCCCCGTCCTTCCGTCATGGGTCCGATTGCGGATCTGTATTCGGCGGGGGCATATCTGCGTTCGGCCGGGCGACGGCGCCGTGCCGCAAGGCAAAACGGCCGACCGGGCATCGCGCGGGGCCCGGCCGGCCGCATGGCAATGTCTTGTGCCCGAGAGCCTACCCCTCGCTGATGGCCTCGACCGGGCACTCATCCAGGCACACCAAACACTGGGTGCATTCGTCCTGGTCAATCAGGGCGACGCCGCCGTCGAGCGAAATCGCCTCCACCGGGCACACATCGGCACAGATGCCGCAACTGGTGCACTCCTCCGCAACTACTTCTACCATGATAAACCTCCTGAAAGGTTGAGACAAACGGGGCCGACGAACGATGACTTCAGACAATCGGCTGCCGCGTGCGCGGCTCAGCCGCTGTTCTGTTCGGCTTTCTCGGCGCTTGCCGCCACGGTTTCGGGCTCTTGCTCCACCACGAAGCAGCTCATGGGGCAGACGTCAGCGGCCACCGAGAAGTCGCCCTTGGCTTTCTCGTAGTCCAGCACGGGCAGGTTCTCTTCCATGACGATGGCCTCGTTGGGGTCCTTGCGGGCGCAGAGGGTGCAGGCGGTGCAGCCGACCGCACAGATGTCCTTGACGGACCTGCCCCTGTCATGGCTGGAGCAACCGAGGAATATCTTCTGCTCGACCGGGACCAGGCTTATGATGTCGCGGGGGCAGGTGGCCACGCAGATGCCGCAGGCGGTGCACTTGTCCGGATCAATGACGGGCAGGCGTTCTTCATTCATGACGATTGCGCCAAAGGGGCATGCCTTCGCGCAGGAACCTTCCCCCAGGCAGCCGTAGGAGCAGGCCTTCGGCCCTCCGGAAATCAGGTCGGCGGCCTGGCAGTCGTCCACGCCGACGTATTCGAACCGCTCGCCGCACTTGTCCCTGCCGCCCTGGCAGTGGACAACGGCCCGCAGCCGAGCTTTCTGTTCTCCTTGTTCTTCCGCTTCCAGACCCATGATGGAAGCCAGGACCGCGGCGCAGTCCGGGCCGCCGGGCACACAGAGTTTGATGTCTTCCCCTTCCAGGACGGCCTCCCCGTATTGCTGACAGCCGGCGTATCCACAGGCTCCGCAATTGATGCCCGGCAGTTCGTCGAGAACTGCCTGAAGCCGGGGGTCCTGGTCTGTTTGGAAGGCGCGCGCCGCCAGCACCAGCCCCACCCCGAAAAGGACCCCCAGGATGGTCATGGACCCTGCGGCAATGACAACTACGCTGGCGATTGTCGGGAGCACTTGCGGTCACCTCCCAGAAAGTAAACGGCGCCGGCTCACCGGCCAAGGCCCAGCCTGTAGCCGAGCATCTGGTATTCGTCGCCCAGTTTGCTGATCTTCTCCATGGTGCGACGGTAGTCATATGGGACTCGGCTGTACTGGATTACCTCGTCGTTGAGCGTTGCAAAGCAGGCGCGGTTGTCCCCGTCGCGCGGCTGGCCCACCGAGCCGACGTTGATGATCTTTTTCTGCTCACCCAGGTCCACGGTGCAGTCATCGCTGCGGATCAAAGTCAACTCCAGCTCGTCGCTGATGCAGCAGGGCCAGTGCGTGTGGCCCACCAGGCAGAACCTGTCAATCATGCTAAAGATCTCGGAGAACTTCTCCGGGTCGTGGGAGACGTCCGAAGGCAGAATGTATTCGCTCAGCTCGGCCCGGGGAGAGGCGTGAACCATCAGCGTGCCGTCCATCTCCGCGCTCAGGGGCAGTTGCGAGAGGAAGTTCCAGCGCGCCTTGTCCTCCTCTGTGGACTTGTCCGTGACCCTCATCCATTCCTTTGTCTTATAGACCATGGCCGTGGCCAGGGTGTTGAACCCCACGGGGCTGTTGAGCACCGCCCAGTCGTGGTTGCCCATCAGGGTCACTGAGCAGTTCTTCTTCACAAGATCGGCGCAAGCGACGGGGTCGGGTCCGTAGCCGACGATGTCACCGAGGCACCATATCTCGTCAATGCCCTGGTGGCGGATCTCGCGCAGGACCGCCTCCAGCGCTTCCAGATTGCCGTGGATGTCGGAGATGATGGCCTTGGTAGCCATGGCCTGCCCACTACTGCGTTGTGAAAACAGCCGGATATTCCATCAAAAGCGGCGGCGCGATGCAAGCCCGACGCCCCGACTGTTGTTGCGAGCCAGGCGCATGTCGCGCAGAAAGCGGCCGCAGTGCGATCTGACTCTCGGGACACGACAGCGCGGGACATCTGGGACGTGCCGGCCACCACGCCGCCGAAAAAAAGCCCGTGCAGCCGTTGACAGCAGATGTGGCCACACGGCAGCATTCCATTATCGCACGCCCTGCACCGTGCCGCAACCGCCTGGACGTTACTTCGCCCGGGCATGGTACCCACCCACCGGGGAGTTCTCATCTTGTGGGTTCAGTAAGGCCGCGCGGCGCCCGGGGCGGCGAGGCACCCGCGAAGGCCGGAGGTTCGGATGCCTGTCGGGTTGCCGGCCGGGCGTCCCGGCCTCCACGATGCCGAAAACGCGGATGCAGAGGCGGGCTCAGCTGCGGGGTTTGAGAATCTGGGTTCCAACCCCCTCGTCCGTGAATATCTCCAGCAGCAGGGAGTGAGGCAGGCGGCCGTCAATGATGTGGGCCTTGCGGACGCCGGAGTCCAGGGCAGTGAGGCAGGCGGAGACTTTCGGCAGCATGCCGCCGGCGATGATGCCGCGGCTGACCAGTTGCTCGACTTCCGGCTCGCTGATGCTGGAGAGCAGGGAGTTTTCGTCATCCGGATCGCTCATGATGCCGTGGACGTTGCTGAGGAAGACGATCTTCTCCGCCTGCACGGCGGCCGCCACGGCGCCCGCGGCTGTGTCGGCATTAACGTTATATAGCTGGCCGGCTGCATCCTGGCCGACGGGGGGGAGCACGGAGATGAGGCCTTCGCCGGCCGGCGGCAGCACGGCCTCGGCGTCCACGTCCCTGACTTCGCCGACGAACCCGAGGTCAACCCGCGCCGTGGCGCCGTCGGCCATGCGGGTTCCCACCTTTTTCCGCGCGCGCAGGGGGGATTGCCCGTCGCGAAAGGCCGCGCGGGCGCGCCCCCCGTGGGCCTCGATGCGCCGGACCAGTTCGGCGCTGACCTGTTCGGTCAGCACTTTGACGACGAGCCGGAGTGTGGGGGCGTCGGTGACGCGGTGGCCCCGCACGAAGCGGGGCTCGAGGCCCGCCTGCTGCATGGCGCGCGATATCTGGGGCCCGCCGCCGTGCACGACGATGGGCCGGATGCCGACGGCGGCCAGAAAGACGATGTCCTCGAGGACGTCGTCGAGGATAGCGTCGCTTTCCATGGCGCTGCCGCCGAACTTGATAACCACGGGGCGGCGCCCGAACTGCTGGATGTAAGGGAGGGCTTCGATGAGGACATCGGCCTTGCGGATGGCGTCTTCCATGGTCTGAGTCCCGTCATGGGGGAATTGTGACCGTCGGCATTTTACCACGCACCGCCTCTTGCGGTAAGGTCACGTCCCGCGGAAAGGCGTTTTACTTTGACAGGATGAGGCCTCTGGCTATAATAAAGGTTGAAGGGATGACGCTTGTTGCGGGGTGCGGAACATGTTTACCAAACGCAGAATGGCCACATACTTGTGGCTGGTGCTGTTGACGTTGGTGGTGCCCGCTTTCGCCGTGCAGGCGGATGTGCGGGGCGCTGACCTGACGAGGGACCTGGAGGCTATAGACCCCTCCGAGCACATCCGCTACTTCTCCGGCCACCAGAGCCGCTTCACCGGCTATCCGGGCATGTACGAGTCGGCGGAGTATATCGCCGAACGTTTCCGCGACATCGGCCTGGCCAACGTCACCGAGACGCCTTTCCAGGTGGTGGTGCCGATCGTTCCGGGCCAGGAGACCGCGGATATGGAAAGGCCCCGGCGCCCCTCGCACGACGGCACACTGACCGTCGGCGAGACCGAACTGCCCGTCTTCACCATCATGCCCAACTACGCCCGCACCTCCACGACGCCGCGGGACGGCATCTCCGGGCGGCTTGTCTGGGGCGGTGAGGGTCACCTGAGTGACCTGAACGGCAAGGATATCGAGGACAGCATCGTGCTGATGCAGTTCGAGTCCATGACCCGCTGGGTCAACGCCGCCAAGCTGGGCGCCCGAGCCATCGTTTTCATCGAGCCGGTCCATCCGTTCCGCACCGACGCCGAGCAGAAATACGCCGAGGTGCCGATGCCGGTGCCGCGCTATTACATGCGCCGCAGCGAACTGCCCGAACTGGCGGCAGCCGTGAGCGGTGAGACGGCCGACGCCTTCGACGAGACCGAAGCCTTGCAGGAGCTCAGGCGGGTGGGTGAGGAAGACTCCCTGGCGAGCGCGAACTTGCGTGCTCAGCAGCGCTGGGAGGAGGTCACGGTTCAGCGCATAAGCGGTGTCATCCCGGGCACCGACCCGCAGCTTGCGGAGGAGACGCTCGTGGTGTTCGGCTATTACGACAGCGTCTCGGTGGTGCCTGCCATAAGCCCCGGGGCGGAGAGCGCCAGCGGCATCGCGTCGCTGCTGGAGATTGCTGACTTTTTGAAAAGGCACCCTCCGCGCCGCACGGTGAAGTTCGTGGCCGCCCCCGGCCACTACCAGGCGCTCTCAGGCGCGCGCGCCTACGCACGGGACACGGTCTACCCCCGCCGGCACGACCAGGACCGGGCCGCCGGCGAGGGCACGGGAGAGCCGTACTTCTTCATGGGGCTCGATCTTTCCAGCCGTCGCACCACTTTCGGGGCCTTCTACAAAGGGCACTTCTACAACCAGCTTCCGGACAACGAGGTCGAGTTGCAGCGCGCCTACAGCGAGTATTCGTCCGCACTGGTGCGATGGATGGACGACCTGCACACGCAGCACCGCCTGGCCACGGAGCTGGACTACCAGAGCGGCATAGTGCCTCAGCACGGGCGCGACTGGCGCTCGCTGCAGCCGGGGCGTGTCGCCTTCGACAGCGAGGTGCTTTCCATGTGCGGCTATCCGGCGGTCACCCTGGCCACCACCGGCGACCCGCGCAACAGCATCAACACGCCGCTGGACACCTTCGAACACATGGAGCCATACCTGGAGAACGTGCGGCGCCAGGCCATAGGGTCGGCCTGGTTGATCAAGCAGACGGCGGACGTGCCGGTGCTGCCGGTGAACCGGCGGGAGGTGTGGAGCCGGCGGCAGATGGGCAGCATATTCGGCAGTTCGGTGCAGTTCGCCCGGCTGCCCTATATGCCCAACGTCCCGGTGCCCAATGCCCTGATGGCCGTCCGGGTGCCCGTCGACCAGCAGGTCAACCACATGCTGGGCGTTAAGACCCACGACTTCCAGTTGAGCAATCTGCAGGGCCTGTTCGAGGTCTTCGGCGTCAGGAGGGACACCACCTTCAGGGTGGACGGCTTCGTGATGTCGCCCACGGACGGGGTGGTTAACTTCGTTGCCGAATCCGAACTGGTGGGGGCCACCGATCGGGAACGTGTGCGGGACTGGACGGAGCGTGAGACGGACCTGCGCGCCAACTTCTTCCGGTGCGTCTCGGTGACATTGTTCGACCTGACCGACCCGCTCTCCCTGCGGAACCTGGGGCAGACGAGCGCCCTGGCGGGAGAGTCCGACAGTGACCTGGAGTACCTGGTCAGTTTCGTCGGCCAGGAAACCACCGGCAGTCCGTTCAGCAAGCCTTTTGCGACGTTTTTTATCGAGCGCGGCCGCAACGTCAAGTTCACCCTGGCCGCCGGGACCGCCGACTTCGAGGGGGTGCTGATCAACTTCCCCCGCGAGGCAGAGGTTGAAGACGGCGGCCGCCGGGAGCGCACAGGCGTCGGCTACGAGATGGACCTGCCCGAGAACTTTATCCACCGCACGGCCTTTGCCGTCGTGCAGGACATGTACGAGCTGAACCGCTACCGGCTGGAGCGGCTCAGGGCCACCGGCATCGCCAAGAGGGCCGTCTGGGACCTGTTCGAGCAGTCCGGCGCCTATATCGAGGCGGCCGAGCGGGCGCTTGAGAACAAAGATTACGAGGACTACTATTACAACACGCGCATGGCGTGGGGGCTGCTGAACCGCGTCTATCCGGACGTGCGTGACACCTCCACAGACGTGGTGGCGGGGGTGATATTCTACTTCGCCCTGCTGCTGCCTTTCGTGCTGTTCGCCGAACGGCTGCTTATCAACTACGTGGACATTCGCAAGAAGCTCGTCGCCGTTGCGGTCATGTTCCTCATCTCTTACGTCGTGCTGCGCCTTGTGCACCCGGCCTTCGTGCTGTCCCAGACGCCGATCATCATCCTGAACGGATTCCTCATGCTGGTGGCCGCCCTGGGCACGATATGGTATCTGATCAGCAAGTTCGGCCTCGTGATGGAGAATATGCGTCAGAAGATCGACATGATCCACCGCGCGGACGTCGCCCGCGCCAGCGCCACGATGGCGGCCTTCATCCTGGGCATCTCCAACATGCGCAAGCGCAAGGTGCGCACGGGCCTGACGGCAGTGACGTTGATTCTGTTGACGTTCACCATCCTGTCGTTCACCAGCTTCGAGATGACCCCCGCCCGGATGCTGGAGTACACCTCCGCGCGGCGAGCCCCGTATGAGGGCGTGCTGCTGCGGGGGCTGGGCTGGGGGCCGCTCTCGGAGTTCGTCACTTACGACATGCTGAACTTCTTCGAAGTGCAGGGGATGAGCGCGGCGCCCCGCAGCTGGTTCGTCAACCCCGTGCGGACCGAAGAGTTGCAGATAGAGGTCACGCGGGCCGACGGCAGGACCGGGCGCGGTGTGGCCAACGCCTTGCTGGGGCTGAGCCCCGAGGAGCGCTACTTCTCCCGGCTGCACGAGGAGCGCTTCCTGGAGCACGAGTGGTTCGACCGTACGATGCCCGACTGGCCCTTCGTCGCCATCGTGCCCACGCGCTTGAGGGAGAGCCTGCGCATCGAGGACGGTGAGGTCGGCCAGGCGACGATAAACGTGCTGGGGCGGGAGCTGCGGGTTGTCGGCATCCTGCGCAGCGAGGAGGCCTTCCGCTACTCGGACCTGGACGGGGAGGAGATCACGCCCGTTGACTTCGTGGCGCAGCAGTTCCGTGAGGCCGGGCCGGGAGAGCAGGCCGGGGAGGGGATGGCGCTGACGGCCACCGGCGAACTGGACGTGGAAGCGTTCGTGCACCGACGCTCGGCACGCGAGGAGGAGGAGGAGCAGTACGTCCACATGGAGCCGGACCGCGTGGTGATCATCCCGAACGAGTTGAACCTGATGCTCGGCGGCACGGTGCGCGCGATAGCGGCCGGGCCGGGCGTGGCCTCTGAGGCCGATCAGGCGCTCAGGCCCTTCCGGCAGGTGCTTTCGCAGCTTCTGAGCCGGGTGAACCTGGCTCTGTATGCCGGCTACGCCGAGAGCCCCGGCGAGGAACCCTACATCCGGCGCGTGGCCACGCGGGCGCGCGTGAGCATGGGTGGCATACGGGGGCTGCTGGTGCCGATCATCATCGCCGCCCTCATCGTGTTCAACACCATGCTGGGGGCGGTCTATGAGCGCATGAGCGAGATCAAGACCTACGCCTCGGTGGGGCTGGCGCCGATGCACATAGGGGCCCTGTTCTTCGCCGAGAGCAGCGTATTCGCCGTCATGGGCGCCATGCTGGGCTACATATTCGGGCAGGTCATCAGCCGCATCCTGGTGATGATGCCGTGGTTGATGGAGGGCATGTCCCTGAACTACTCCAGCATTGCGGCCGTGTGGTCGGCCGTGCTGGTGGTCGTGGTGGTGCTGCTGTCCACGGCATACCCGGCCCGGATGGCGGGCAAGCTGAGCGTGCCGGACGAGACGCGCAAGATGGGCATCCCCAAGCCGGAGAGCGACGTGTGGGAGATATGGTTCCCCTTCACGGTCAGCTCCAAGGAGACGGTGGGGGTGATGTCCTACCTGCGAGACTACTTCGAGAGCAACGACGAGGACGCCGTGGGCAGTTTCACGGCCGACAACCTCCGTTTCTATGCCGAGATGGAAGAAGGACGGGAACACATCTGCCTGGAGGCCGACGTCTGGGTCGCGCCGCTGGACATGGGCGTGAGCCAGAAGGTGAAGATCGCCTCCGTGCCCGACCCCGAGGAGGGGGACATCTCCTACCTGTTCTTCACCATCACGCGCAAGAGCGGCGAGTTCCAGACCTGGCACCGGATGAACCTGGGTTTCCTGAAAGACCTGCGCAAGCAGTTGCTCATCTGGCGTCTGGTGACACCTGAGGCGAAGAAAGAACTTAGCCAGCAAGGAGAGGAACTGCTGGACCGGGCGGCGACCCCTGGCGACACCGAGTGAGCCACCCCCCGACGCACGCGACCGGCAGGCAACGTCTGAGAAATGCCCGAAGAAGATTATTTTCACCTGCGCGAGGAGCAGGGCGAGCCGACGGAGTTCGCCGACGGTTTCGGAATCAAGGCCATCCTGGCCGGGCTGTTTGTCGCCTTCATCGTCATGCCCGGCTCGATGTTCATGTGGCTGATGCTGGGCCAGCAGCTCGGCGTCCCGGCCGTCTGGGTCACCCTGATCATCTTCCTGGAGATCGCCAAGCGCTGCCGCACCACCCTGACGCGGCAGGAGATGTTCGTCATCTGGAGCGTCACCTGGGGCATCCTCGGCGCCGCCGTCATGGGCCAGGGCATGACGTTCATCTGGATGCAGTATTTCGTCCGGAGCGACGCCGCCCAGCAATTCGAGATCGCCAGCCAGATACCCTTCTGGCGCGCCCCTCCGCCGGGCAGCGAGGCCTACGCCCTGCGCAGCCTGCTGCACCGGGACTGGTGGCCCTACCTGGCGCTGATGGGGACTCTGGTCCTGTGGCAGCGGCTCAACTTCTTCAGCCTCGGCTACGCGCTGTTCCGCCTGACCAGCGACATCGAGCGGCTGCCTTTTCCCCTGGCGCCCATCCAGGCCAAGGGCGTCACGGCCCTGGCCGAGAGTGAGGAGGAAAGCTGGCGTTGGCAGTGCTTCTCGATCGGCAGCACCATCGGCATCGCCTTCGGAGCCCTATACGTGGGGGTGCCCGTCCTGTCCGGGGTCTTCCTCAGGGAGGAACTCTACCTCATCCAGGTGCCGTTCTACGACTTCACCGTCTCCCTGCAGGACGTGGCCTGGTTCCGCGCCGTCCCCCTGGCCATCGGCACGAACCTGGGCGGGGTCTTCTGGGGCATGGTGCTCCCGTTCTGGGTGGTGATGGGCAGTTTCGTCTCGGGCGTCATCGGCCGCCTCGTGCTGAACCCCATCCTCTACCGCGCCGGTGTTCTGCAGTTGTGGGAGCCGGGGATGGACTACATCGAGACCGGGCTGGCCAACCAGTTCGATTTCTGGCTCAGCTTCGGCATCGGCACGGCCCTGGCCATCGCCATCATCGGCGCCTACGTGGCCATCAGCCGGGTCATCAAGGCCGGCCGGGAGAAGAGGGAGACGGGCATCTCCAGCACCGCGCCGCCCAAAGGTCGCGGTGACGTACCGGTTGCCGTCGCCCTTCTTTTCTACGTGGCGGAGACGGCCTGGATGATCCTGCTCTGCCACTGGCTGGTGCCCAAGTTCCCCCTCTGGATACTGGTGGCGTTCGGGTTCGGCTACACGCCGTTGATGTCCTACATCAGCGCCCGCTTGAGCGGCCTGACGGGCCACAGGATCGGCATTCCCTACGTGAGGGAGGCGTCCTTTGTGCTCAGCGGCTACAAAGGGGTGGACATATGGTTCGCACCGGTGCCGTTGGGCGACGCGGGGGCCGGCTCGGCCCACTTCCGGGAGATCGAGCTGACGGGCACCAAGTTCATCAGCATCTTCAAGGCGCAGGTGGTCATGCTGCCCCTGGCGGTGTTCGCCAGCCTCCTTTTCTGGTCGTTCCTCTACAGGATCAGCGACATCCCCGAAGACTATCCGTTCGCCATGCGCTTCTGGCCGCGGGATGCGGCGGTGCGGGCCTTCTGGATGACGGCCACGACGACCGGCAATGCGTTCTTTCTGCAGGCCATCAAGTGGGAGTTCATCGGAGCGGGGGCGGCTTACGGGTTGATACTCTACCCCCTGCTGCGGTTGATAGGTGCCCCGACTCTGTTCGTGTACGGCACGATACAGGGCGTGGTGGGCGACCCGGCCATGGCGTTCCCGCAGTTCGCGGGCGCCATAGCGGGTCGGTTCTACTTCCAGAAGATGTTCGGGCGTCAACGCTGGCAGGAGTATGCCCCGATTCTGGCCGCGGGCTTTGCCGCCGGCACGGGGCTGGTGGGCATGGGGGCTGTGGCCCTGCGGCTTATCGCCAGTGCAATAACCATGGTGCCGTTCTGACGGATTCGAGCGTGAGATGAGCGAAACGAGTCAGGTCGAACAAGAGCAAGAGTCTCCCCGGCAGCGCGAACCGGAGACCGGGCGGTTGCTGCCCCTGTGGTTCGAGGTCACGTTCTACGCCATATTCCTACCGATCACCCTGGTCGGCTTTGGCATCATGGGGCACTCCTTCGTGGTGCAGCACCGGCTGGTGCGCGCCATCAGGACGCTGAGCGGGGACCTGGAAGAGGTGCTGCCCTCCTTCGGCGATCCCAGGTTCCAGGAAGCTGTCGAAGCGCTGATGCGCCACCCGGTGAAGGGCTTCCTGTTCGCCAATCAGGAGATTCTGCAGGACGTTGAGGACGATCCCCGGATGTCACGCGTTCTCGCCCTGCAGAAAGCCACCCGGTGGGGCACCGTCTCAAGCCGGCGCCAGGTGGCCGAACAGATACTGGAGAATATGGACGAGCACGGGCAGATTCCGCCCGAGGTCCTGACCGAGGATGTGCGGGAGGTGCTGTGGGACATCATCGCCGAACGCCACGCGAACCCCGCCCTCCTGCCCGAGGGTGAGCCGTCCGAGCAGGCGATTGAAGCGGCCACCCGGGCCATGGCCGATGAGCTGCGGGCCGAGGAGTGGCTCAACCCCGACCGGCTGGAGCCCGAGGTGCATGATACCGTCTGGGCAATGATCGTGAGGCGACAGGACAGTCGCGAACCCCTTCCCCTCGGAGAGACGGCCGTCGGCTGGGTTCGGGGGCGCCTGACTGCCCGTCTGCTCGAGCATCTGGAGGATGCCGACCCGGCGCAACTCGAGGACGAGGTGCGGCACGTGGTGTGGGAGATCATTGACCAGCGCCCGCCCGACATTGTGCAGAGCTACGCTGAGGAGCGCATTACGGACGTGCTGCGCTGGCTGGCCCGCGGCGTGCCCACGCGCCCCACGGGCGTGGAGCGACGGCGCCTGGTTTCTTATCTGGCCGGTTTCGAAAAGAAGGTCTTTGTCGGCCCCGAGATCCGCGCCCTGAGACGACTGATCGCCGAGTGGAGTGAGGACGAGAACCCGCTCGCCCGAGAGGCCGCCGAGGAATTCGAGAAGATGCTGGACGAGGAGGTCACGCAGCTCTCGCCCGAGGTGGCCGCCCTCTGCTTCGAGCGCGCCGATGAACTGGAGGACAGATACAGCCAGGGCCTGAAGCTGCTGGCCCGGGCCAGCGCGGTAACCCTGGAGAGGATCGTGGAAGATGAAAGATTCCTCGATCATCCCCACATCTACCAGTACATCTTTATGCTGAGCAAACCGTACGAGGAAGTCCGAGACAGCATCCTCGATGGTCTGTGGTTGATCCGTCACAAATACTTCACAGTGCGTTTCGTCTCGCACTTTGCCACCAGGACGGAGATCAACCCCGTGATGGCGGCCGAGACCGCGCGCCTCTCACGGGAAGAGCACGAGCGCATCCTGACAGAACAGAACAACCGTCGGATGCGGGAGTGCACGGAGCTGCTGGTACGCATCGGCCTGGATTACGTGGAGAACACCGACCACTACGCCGAGGAACTGCAGCCCCGGGACATGCGCCGGTACGTCATCCACGCCCTGGAGCTCTTGCGCGAAGACGAACGTGTCGGCCAGATAGCCCAGGAGGGGCTGGACCGCATCCGCGAGGCCGACCTGGCTCGCCCGGGAGAGCCGCTGTTCTTCACCGAAACCGGCTGAACCATCCGCGCCGGCGAATTCGACTCAATCCTCGCCACCTGCGTCCCGAACGCCGTTTCGTGGTGTTTTCCCGACGCCCCCGCTCGCTGTCACCAGCAGTGGCGCCATTCGTCGTAGCGTGTCCTTTCCCGGCGGGCGAACTCGACACCCAGAGTCAGGAAGGGGTTCTCGGCCATGCGGGGCAGCAGGATGTCCGCCATGCGGGCGGCGTCCAGCACCCGCACCCCGGCCTCGCCGATGTGCCCTTTCACCAGGGCGCCCTCCCGCTCGAGCACCGGCTCCAGGGCTTCGTAGTCGCGCCTGAGGCCGTCGGCGTGGCGGCGGGAGGGCACCTTGCGCTCGATGCGGTCGTAGTCCACGACGTAGAGCATCTCGAACCGGTCGAACAGCCACGGCACGCACGCCATCTCCTCCAGCGCGTGGAACGTGGTGTTGACTTGGAGCGTGACGCCCAGGAACACGATCGTGCCGCCCCGCTCGATGAGGCGCTGATACGGCGATCGGCTCCCGCAGGGGGTGACCTGCGTCTCGTGTCCGTCCAGCATCTCCTCCTGCGCGGGGCCGATGGCCGCGCAGGAGTGCGTCGGGTGCAGGCTGCGCAGTGCCCCGGGGCGCCGGCGGAAGACCTCCGTGATGCGGCCCACCACCGACGGCGTCCGGCGCACGTCGAAAACCGGCTCCTTAGCATTGACCGCGCTCCAGGTGTGGGTGGGCACCAGCAGGGTGCCGCGCGGGCCCACAGCCTCCAGCAAGGCGTCAATGACGGCGTCGGCGCCGCCCTCCACCCGGCCAAACCGGCTCAGCGAGCTGTGGGCGAGGATGACGTCGCCCGGCGCGACGCCCAGCGACGCCAGGCCGCCGGCTATGTCGGCGCGGGTTACGATGGTCGGCTCGTCGGTCATAGGGGTGTCCTCGGGGTGTGCTGCTTTTGTAGCCGCCCGCCGCGGGCATGTCAACGCCGCCTCCGCGCCCGCGCTTGCCCCACGCCGGGACGGGGATTACCATTGAACGTGTATGATCTTCGGGCGGACGGAGTTCCTGGCCGTGGATACACCTGTCCTGAAGAGTTGTGCGCAGCCATCGTAAGGAGGTTGCCATGAAGTCCCGCTTGTCGCAGTCCCGCCGCTGTGTCGGCCGTTTCTTCTGCCTGGTTCTCGTTACCTACCTGGCCGTGTGGGTGAGTCCCTCGGTCGCCCGCGCCGGCGTCGAGCAGGGCATACTGAACATCCACGTCACCTTCCCCGGCGACCCGCGCCACGAGGTCACGGTGAGCTGGCGCACCCTGGAGCCCCTGGCCGCCCCGTCGGTCCTGTACGGGCAGGAGGGCGAGGACGAGGACGCGTGGGCGGCGGTCAGCGAGGCGGAGACCGTCGAGTCGGCCGGCGGCTTCAACCACCACGTCCGACTGGCCGGCCTGGAGCCGGACACGCGCTACGCCTACCGCGTCAGCGGCCCCGAGGGCGCGCTGGGGCCGGTCTGCACGTTCCGCACGGCCGTCGAGGGCACCGAGCCGTTCACCTTCGCCGTCATCGGGGACGTGCAGGGTTGGGCGCGCCCCTCGGCCACCTGGCAGACCCTGGGCCGGTGGCTGACGGAGGAGGACGTGGCCTTTGCGCTGCTGCTGGGCGACCTTGTGCAGACGGGCTCGGAGCAGCCCCAGTGGGACGCGTTCTTCAACTCGCTGACGCCCGAGTGTGACCGCAGCCTGTTCCACTCCACCGTCATCATGCCGCTGCTGGGCAACCATGACTACTATGTTTCGGAGGAGCACCGGGAGGCCGGCGACACCCAGGCGGGTGTGCGGCGTTACCTGGACCAGTTCCGCCTGCCCCCCAACGGCTACGCCGAGGTGCTGGAGGGACGCAATTACACCTTCACCTACGGGGCGGGGCGGTTCGTCATCCTGGACACCTCCGGCCGCGGCCCCGACGGCTCGACCCACGTGAAGCAGACCCGCTGGCTGGCCGACCTCGACCTGGAGGACCGGGCGTGGGTGATGGCGGCGCACCACGTGCCGGTGTTCCGCTTCCGCCGTCACGTGCCGTCCCGGACCGCCCGCAACGTCTGGCGCCCGCACTTCTACCGCCACTACATGGACATCGTCTTCAACGGCCACAACCACAGCCACGCGGTGAGCTGGCCGCTGGACGAAGTGGAGCTGCACGGCTGGGACGGCGGCCGGGGGTTCGCCGGTCCCTGGCAGACGCGCGCCGACATCGGCTGCGAGTCCGGCATGGAGAGCCTGTTCCTGCTGGAGGAGAACGACCTGGTCCGCTACGAGGGCTACGAGGCCGTCGGCCGCTCGCTCAGGACCTTCGCCCTGGGGACGCACAGGGACGCTGCGGTCAGCGCCCACCGCCCCCTGGAGTCCGTAGATACCACCGAGACACGCGAACTGTGGATGGGCTACGTGTGGGAGAAGATGGAGCGATACTACGGCGGGGGCGGCTGGCAACTGAGCGACAGCCGCAACGAGGACAGGTTCATCCGCGTCGGCACCACGCGCGTCATCGAGGACGGCCGTTTCGGCCACTTCGAGGTCACCCTCGCCGGGGAGTCCGCCATCGCGCCGGACCCCATCATCGAGGAAGGCAACGTGCCGGAAGAGCCCTACTTCGTGCTGGCGAAGTTCGTGTTCGAGGAGGGGCGCGCCGTGGCCCATCTGAAGACCTACCGCTCGCCTGAACCCTTGCCCGACCAGGAGCCCGACGACTGGGACCTGGTCATGGAAGTGGAGGGAGACTGGGCGCTGACGCTGGACACCCTCACCCACCGCGGCAAGCGCGCCAACCGGCTGGCGATGGTGGACGAGTTCCGCCTGGGCGAGCGGATGGAGGACGTGCTGCTGGTCCCCAAAGGGGGCGCCGCCGGGCGGCGTCCGCTGGCGGAGGAGCGCTTCGAGGCCGCCCCGACCATAGACCGCGAGCGCGGCGTTGTCTACTACGACGGGGGCGGCGTCAACTCCAGCGGCCCCGCCCGCGACGACTGGTTCATCCGCTTCCGCGAAGACGCCTCACGCATGCCGCTGGTCGGCCTGGTGACGGTGTCGGAGGAGTCCTTGCAGGTGCGCACGGTCTTCTACGACGAGTTCGACGACGAATACGAGGCGGGAGACGTCTTCAACGAGTTCGAACTACGCAAACCCGCGGACGACTGAGCGTGGCCGGGGCCGTGTTCGTCCGAATCGACAGGAGGAGGCATTGCCCATGCGTTCAGCGGAGGAGGCCAACCGCCGTCACTTTTTTGAGGCATACCGCACCGGCGAGCACGGCTGGGCGGTGGAGGAGCCCAACTCGCAGGTGGTGGAGTTTCTGGAAAGGGTGCGGGAGGCCGCCCCCGGCGGGAGGCTGCTGGACCTGGGCTGTGGTGAGGGGCGCCACTGCATCGCCGCCGCCCGCATGGGCTTCCGGGTCACGGGAGTGGACTACGAGCCGCTGGCGCTTGAACGCGCGCGCGAGTTCGCCCGGCAAGCCGGCACGCAGGGCATCGGGTTCGTTGTGGCCGATGCCCTGGCGCTGCCGTTCAAGGCCGGTTCCTTCGACGTCTTTCTCGACTACGGCTGCCTGCACCATCTGCGCAAAGCCGACTGGCCTGCGTACCTGTCCGGCCTCTTGCGGGTGCTCGCGCCCCAGGGGCATTACCTGCTCTCGGTCTTCAGCCCCGGGTTTCCGTTTTTCAGGGGCCGCAAGCGCAAGTGGCTGTTCGCGGAGGGGGCTTATCACCGATGTTTCACCCGGGAGGACGTTGAAGAGCTTTGCGGTGAGCACTTTGCGATCCTGGAGATGCAGGAAGATGGGGGCGAGGATAAAGGGCTGTGGCACGTGCTGATGCGACGGCGGCCGGTGGCACAGGGGTCGTGCGGTCGGTAACATAGGCGTCGGACGGCCGGAATAGCCGCGCCGGCCCCGCGAGAACTGTCCGCCCGGAGGAGTGCCCCATGCCCGACCAGAGACCGAACGTCCTGTTCATTGTCGTTGATGACCTGCGCCCGCAGCTTGCCTGCTACGGGCACAAGCAGATGGTAACGCCCAGCATGGACGCGCTGGCGGAGGACGGCGTCCTGTTCCGGCGCGCCTACTGCCAGGTGCCCGTCTGCGGCGCCACGCGCGCCAGCCTGCTGACGGGCGTGCGGCCGGCCCGCGACCGCTTCACAGACTACAAGACCTGGGTGGACCGGGACCTGCCCGGCGCCCTCACCCTGCCGGAGCACTTCCGCAACCACGGCTACCTCACCCTGTCCAACGGCAAGGTCTTCCACCACCTGACCGACTGCGCCGAGCGAAGCTGGAGCGAGGAACCCTGGCGCCCGGACGCCCGCGACGACTGGCGCGACTATCTGCTTGAGGAAAGCATCAAGGGCCGAGGACCGGACGGCGCGGGCAAGCCCTGCGAGTGCGCCGACGTGCCCGACAACGCCTACCGTGACGGAAAGACGGCCGACCGCACCATCCGCGACCTGCAGCGCCTGGCCCGCGCCGACGAGCCGTGGTTCCTGGCCGCCGGCTTCCTGAAGCCCCACCTGCCGTTCAACGCACCCGAGCGCTACTGGGACTACTACCGTCGCGAGGAGGTGGACCTGGCCGACAACCCCTTTCCGCCCGAGGACGCCCCCGCCCAGGCCCTGCACAACTGGGGCGAACTGCGCGCCTACCTGGGCATCCCACAGCAGGGCGACCTGACCCACGAGCAGGCCCGGCAACTGGTGCACGGCTACTACGCCGCCACCAGCTACACCGACGCGCAGGTGGGCCGGGTGCTGGACGAGGTGGACCGGCTCGGCCTGCGCAGCAACACCATCGTCGTGCTCTGGGGCGACCACGGCTGGCAGCTCGGCGAGCACGGCCTATGGTGCAAACACTGCAACTTCAACACGTCGCTGAACGCCCCGCTCATCATGCGCTACGCCGGCATCGGGGGCGGGGCGGCCCTGCCCGACCTGGTCGAGTTCGTGGATGTCTACCCGACGCTCTGCGAGCTGGCCGGGCTGCCCCTGCCGGACCACCTGGAGGGCAGCAGCATGGTGCCGCTGTTCGACGCCGGAGAGACCGCCTGGAAGCCGGCCACCTTCAGCCGCTACCAATCCGGAGACTCCGTCCGCACCGACCGCTACCTCTACACCGAGTGGACCGACGAGCAGGGGCAGGTGACGGCGCGGATGCTCTACGACCACGAGGCCGACCCGGACGAGAACCACAACATAGCGGTCCGGCCGGAGCACGCGGAGGTGGTCGAGGATCTGGCCCGACGGCTCGCGGCCGGCTGGCGGGACGCCCTGCCGGGCTAATTCATCGGCACAAACAGCGCCTTCGTCGCGCCGCACTCGGGGCAGAGCCAGTCGTCGGGGAGGTTCTCGAAAGGGGTTCCGCGCGGTATGGACTGCATGACGTCGCCCCACTGCGGTTCGTACACGTAACCGCAGACCAGGCAATAGTAGCGCTTCTTCATCGCCTCTCACCAGCGCACCGTGGTGGCCTGCGGTGCAGTATAGCACGCGCGGGAGGTCCCATCTCCGGTGAGCGGGGAGAGCAGGGGCAAGAGCGGAGGAGCGGCTGACCCTGTGCGCCGGGCCGAGCGGCTTGCACACGCACTCCAAAGGGCTTCGCCCATGCGGCTGGAACGAGCACGGTGCACCCCCCATGTCCGCCGCAGGCGGATGCTGGAGTGCGGCGGCTTGCCGCCGCTTTCTTCGCCGTACGGCGAACTGCCGGCTTGCCGGCAGCCCGCCCGTTTTCGCCGAAGCAGGGCAGGCCAGGCGGGCCCATCGTACGGCGGGCGGCCCTCGCGAGCTTCCCTGCCGGTAATACGCACTTGCAGGAGACGCGGGTCCGCCATGTGTACGCGGGACGTTCGAGGCCCCCGGCCTGTTGAGAAAAACTTCTTGACATCACCCAGATCCCGGGCATAATCGCCGGAGGACAGGCCGTGCTGCCCGGGTGGAGGTGGCCGAGATGGACAGGGAACAGCGGGTGGAACTGGCGGTCCGCGTGGCGGGCATCCTGATCATCGCCGTGTACGGCTTCGGCCTGCTCAGAGCTGCTTTACCCCTGGCGCGGTTTTCCGCCGAGCATCTTGCGCGGGTAGTTCCACTGCTTCTGGGCGTCGTGCTGCTCTGGCGATCCGGGCCGGTTGCTCGATGGGCCGTGCGGAAAGAGAGCGGCCCGCCGCACGTCCGGGACAACCTGAGACTCGGGCTTATCCTTATGGCAGTCTGGTACATCATTGCTCTTTCTGACAATGCTCTGCAGGCGCTGCTCCTGCCGATGCAATCTGCTGCTTTTGCTCCACGCAGGATACTCGCGGTATTGCCCCACCTTTTGCCCGGGCTGGCGCTTTTTGCGGCGGTGGGCGTGCTGGCCGCCCCCCTGGCTGACCGGCTGTCGCCTGTCCGCGCGGACCATGTCGGGCCGCCATCCAGGATCCTCGGCGTCGCCCTTCCCCTGATGGCGGTCCAGTTCAGCATCTTCGGCATCAGGCAACTCGGCATTGCGGCTGTTATGCGGCCACCCCCGGTTCCCGGGCGCAGGGCCATCACGCTGGCCGTGGTCATCAGCGGCGCCCTGTGGCTGCTGACATCGCTGGCCCTGGCCCTCTCAGCGGGGCGGCTGCTGGACTTCTACGGGCGCCAGAGGGAGACCCCCGAGGAGGAGGCGACGGGGCGTCTGCCGGAGTTGCCCCCCGCTCGCGTTGTGCAGGTCGCCCTCTGCCTGACGGCCGTTTACCTGCTGCTCGGTGAGGTTCGTGATGCTCTGGCGTGGCGCCCCGCTGAGGTGGGCGGCAGGGCGGTTGGGGCGGGGGACCTGCTGGTCGTGCTGCTCGGCGCGGGGTTGGTGAGCGTGATCGTGCTTTTCGTGACGGGACGCGCAGGCCTCTGGCTGGGGCGGGTCTTCTACGGCCGGCCGGACGCATCCGAAGACGAAGTGAAGACCGCCCGCCTGCTCCTGGCAGTCGGAGTGAGCATCGTAGCCCTGAGACATGCGATACCCTACGCCGCTCCCATGGAATGGCCTGCCTTCTCGATGGAGTTCATTTTGTGGTGGGGCCTGGGGCCCGCCGTCGCACTGGGTTTCCTCGTGTTCCGAGGAGGGGCGGCCCATATCTGCATCTGGGGGGCGCCGGGGCGGCGGGAGGCCCCGGCGGTGTTTGCTGCCCACCTGTGGCCGTGGCTGCTGGTGCTCGGCCTGTGGCTTCTGCTTTCACACCTGCCACTGCCCGTCTACGGGGCCGCCAGCCTCGTGATGCCGCTCAGCGAGCATCTGGACTCTGCTGTGTGGGTGAAGCAGCCGAACTGGGTCTTGATGCTAAGTATGGCGCTGGCCCTGGTCATCTTCCCGCGCAGGATTGCCCGGCTCCTGAGCAGAGGAGGCGGGGACGACGCAGAGCCCGCGGCGGACTGAGGGCGCCCGTCCCGCTGGCCGGGGCGGGCAGCCGGAGGCGCGCAGAAAGCGAGGGCCGGGGTCGCCGGAGGCTGCCCCGGCCCTCGTTCGCAGTTCCGGCTCTCTGCCGGGTCTACTTGCCCATCGCGCGGAGGGCTTCCAGGCTGCGGCGGCAGACGTCGAAGCCGAGCCCGCCCTTGCCGCCTTCCTCGACCACGAACCACTCGGTGTTCTGGTTGGTCTCTATCAGCTCGAAGATGGTGTCCCAGTCCGCCTCGCCCTCGCCGATGACGGCACCCTCGGGGCCGCCGTGGTCCTTCAGGTGTACGGAGCGGGCGCGGTTGGGGAACTTCTTCAGGATGGCTATCGGGTCGCCGCCGCCGCCGGCGCAGTTGCCGATGTCCATCTGCATGATCACCTCGTCGTCGGTCATGCTGAAGAGGCGGTCCCACGCCGTCTCGCCCTCGATGTCTATGAAGTCCGAGCCGTGCGCGTGGTAGCCGACGAACATGCCCTTCTCGGCGACCTTCCCGGCCGTCTCGTTCAGGATGCCGGCCAGTTCCTGGATGCCTTCCATCGAGGACATGCGCGGCCGGTCAATGGCGATGACCAGGAAGCGGTTGCCCAGGACGCTGTTCAGTTCGACCGTGCGGGCCAGGTTGTCGCCCAGCAGCGCCTCGGTCTTCAGGTGGATGCCGCAACAGGTCAGGCCGTTGTCGTCGTACATGGCGCGGATGTCTTCGGCGGAGTGGCCCATCCACTCGACGGCCTCGCCGCCGTAGCCCCAGGGCTCGGCGCCCACGTAGCCGATCTCGGCCACGGACTTCAAGGTGGCGGCCAGGTCCTTCTCGACCTCGCCCCGGACGGAGAAAAGCTGCAACCCGATCGGTATGTCGCCCATCGTGCGTCCTTCCTTACTGAGGGGTATGGTTGGCCAGTGGAGCCGGACAGTCTGACACGCCCGCCGCGCGGTGTCAAGGCGCAGCGCGGCTGTAGGCCGACAAGCCGGCGCACTCCAGGGGAGGCGCCCCGGACGATGTGGAGTTGTGCGACACGCACAAACGGCGAACTCTGGAGTGCAGGGCCTTGCGCGCTCGCAGAGCGCGGCACCGCCCTCATACCTGCCGGTGAACCGGAACCGCCAGGCGGCCGCAGGCGCGGCCGGCAGGACAACCCGACAGGGAGCCGGATTCGCTCAGGGCTTCTCCAGGCCACAGTCTCAAGGAGCCTCTCGATGGCCGAAAGAGACTTTTCGGGTGGGCTTATCCCCCCGGACAAAGGCCGCAGAGACCCGCGCGGTAGGCTTCTTTCACGGATTCGTCCTTGACAAACAGCGCGTGGGGAGGGGACACTCTCACGATGAAGGCGAATGTTTAACTTCGCTACCGTGAATGGGTGATCTCGGATTATGGGTCTCCTTTAGGCGGTCACCACAGGGCGAAGGACCGGACTATGATGGAGATGCCGGCGAAGGTCATATACGTGGACCCACGAGTCCACGAGTTGCCGAACTGCCGTCGACGCTACGAGCGCGTGCGCCCCCACATCGCGTGTGCCGATGTGCGGGAGCTCGACGAGGAGGCGCGTGAGGAGATAGCCCGGCGGGGCCACCGGCGACACGGTAAGGACGAGTTCGGAGACGACGCCGTCTTCGTCTTCAGCGCCTGGGACGAACGCCTGGAGCGCGACGACCGCTACTACCACTTCCGCCCCGGCCGCTTGAAGCTGGAGGCGGAGGGCATCCACTGCCAGAACGCGATGGAGCTGAACCCGGTCTTCGGCTGCCCCTTCCGCTGCGCATACTGCGGCTTCGGGCGCACGGTGCACGTCACCCTCGACGTCGAGTGCTTCATGAGCCGGCTGCCCTCGCTGTTCGCCGACTACCCGCAACAGCAGTTGTGGAAGTACTCCAACATGACCGACCTGCCGCCGTTCGAGCCGGAGTACGACGCCGTGGCGCCCATGGTGCGTTACTTCGCGGAGCAGGACGGGCGTTACCTGATGATCTTCACCAAGAGCGACAACGTGGATTTCCTGCTCGGTCTGGACCACGGGGGCCACACGATCATAAGCTGGAGCCTCTCCAGCGCCACGGTCAGCCGGGAGGTGGACCGGCGCGCGGCGACAATGGAGGGGCGCATCGACGCCATGGCCCGCTGCCACGAGGCGGGCTACCACGTCAGGGCCCGCCTGAGCCCCGTCGTGCCGGTCAGGAACTGGCGGCACGAGTACCGGGATATGATCGAGAGGCTCTTCGAGCGCACCCGGCCGGACCTGGTGACGCTCGAGATGCTCGGCTGGTTCGACTTCGAGGACCTGCCCGAGCTCCTGCCCCAGGAGCTTCTGGATCCCGACTTCTATCGCGCCGCCGAGCGGGCGCAGGACGAGATGAACGGGCACCGCAAAGCGCCGTTCCCGTTCGAGGTCCGCCGCGAGGTCTACGAGTTCTGCATCGACGAGGTGCGGCGCCTCAGCCCCCGCACCCCCGTCGCCATCTGCCACGGCACGCCCCGCATGTGGAGCGTGCTCGGCCCGAAGATGGGGATGACGCCGGACAGATTTGTCTGCAACTGCGGCCCCACCAGCACCGAACTCAACCCCCTTATGCCCGCGCCGCCAACCCGAAGCGAAACGTGAACCGGACAGTCTGACACGCCCGCCGCGCGGTGTCAAGGCGCAGGGCGGCCGCTGACACGCAAACGGCACGAAGGCCGCAGACCTTCGTGCCGTTTACCTGGTCGTCAATCCTTCTTCGCGGTCACGCCGCGTGGATGCCGTCGGCGACCTCGGAGTCCGGCTCAGCACTCAGGGCGCTCTGGGACTCGACAAGCTCCCGGTAGGGCCGGCAGCGTTTCATCAGCTTGTCGTGCGGCCCGACGTCCAGGACCTCGCCGTCCTGCATCATCACGATCTTGTCCGCGTTGCGCAGCGTCGAGAGCCGGTGGGCGATGACGAAGGTCGTCCGGTTTTCCGTCAGCCGGTCGAGCGCTTCCTGGATGAGCGCCTCGTTCTTGGTGTCCACCGAGGATGTGGCCTCGTCCAGAATAAGCAGCTCGGGGTCCTTCACCACGGCGCGCGCGATGCAGATGCGCTGTCTCTCGCCGCCGGAGAAGCGGTTGCCCTGCTCCCCGGCGTCGGTGTCATATGCCTCCGGGAAGCGCATGATGAACTCGTGCGCGTTGGCCACGCGGGCGGCCTGGATGACGTCCTCCTGACTGGCCTCCGGGCGGCCGTAGCGGATGTTCTCCAGGATGCTGTCGCGGAAAAGCAGCGGCTTCTGGCCGACGATGGCCAGGTGCCTGCGGAAGGAGCTGAGTTTGATCTCCCCCAGGTCCTCTCCATCCACCAGGATCCGGCCCTTCGTGGGCTCATAGAAGCGGCACAGCAGCTTGATGAGCGTCGTTTTGCCGGAGCCGCTGGGGCCGACGATGCCGACCGTCTGGCCCGCCTTGACCCTGAAGGAGACGTTCTTGAGCACGTGGGGACCGGAGTCGTAGTGGAAGGTGAGGTTCTCGAAGCGGATTTCCTCCCCGATGGCCTCCAGGTCCTTGCCGTCGGGGTTTTCGCGGACCACGACCTCGGAGTCCAGCACGTCGAAGACGCGTTCGGCCGAGGTGGCGGCGTTCTCGAACTGCTCCGTTATCTGAGCGAAGCGGTGCACCGGGGCGTACATCAGCCCTATCCAGCCCATGAACATGACAAGCTGGCCGATGGTGAAGCCGGTGCCCTGCATGGTGGCGCGGCCGCCGAACCAGTAGACCAGCACGGTGCCCATCTGGGTGAGCACCATGAACCCGGCGATGAACTGCGCCGAGAAGGCCGTGGCGCGCACGCGCTCCTGGCGGTAGCCGTCGCTTATCGCGTTGAACTCGGCGACTGAGCGCTCCTCCTGTGAGAAGGCCTTGACCATCTCGATGCCGGGGATGGTGTCGGCCAGGTGACCGCTGAGGGCGGCACGCAACCGGAAGGCCTTGCGCAGCACCTTGTGCACGTTGTTGCGATACCACTTGACCAGGAAGTAGAACAGCGGCAGCGGAAACCAGAGCATCAGCGTCAAGGAGGCCGAGTAGCTGAGCATCCAGAACAGCACGATGCCCAGCATCATGATGTCCACGACGAACTGCTGGGCGTGGCCGACGGCGAAACGCTGTATCTCGGCCGTGTCGCTGAGGACGCGGGCTATGAGCCGGCCGGTGCTCTGCCGGTCGTGGAAGTCCATCGAAAGGCGCTGAAGGTGCGAGTAGACCTCGCGTCGCAGATCGTATATCAGGTTCTGGGCCATGCGCACCACGACCAGCTTGCGCGCGGCGGCCAGCACCGCCCCCGTCACCAGCAGCACGGCCACGATGATGACCAGGGTCCTCAGCAGCGGCAGGTTGTCGGCGGCGATGGCGTCGTCCACCAGGGTGCGGCTAAGGCGCGGCACGGTTGCCTGGATGGCGGCCATGCAGAACGTCAGGCCGAGGCTCATCCCCACCAGCCGCTTGTAGGGCACCACGTAGCTGAGGATGCGGCCCATGATGTCCTTCTTGCTGATGCAGGCGCTGCAGACATCGCGGTCACGGGGCAGCAGTTGCGCGCAGTTGGGGCAGCGCCGGGCGCCCTCATTGGTGTCGGCGGTGTCTTCCTCCTCGTCCCGGTGCTCGACGGCCTCCTCGTGCTGGTCGGGCTCTTCCCAGGCGAGCTTCGACATGAGGTGCTGCTGCAGTTCGTCGCGGAACTCCTCGACCGCGTCAGACAGGCTCGGGCTGAAGCGCAGCATCTCCACGTTCTCGTCCCAGGTGGTCAGCAGCAGGAAGCCGCTGCCCATGTGCCACTTGAGCTTGACGAGGGCCACCTCGCCGAGGGCCACCTCGCGCGCGGGCTCGGGGTTCTGCGGGGAGATGGTCAGCATGCGTTCCTCGGTCACCACCACCGCCTCGGGGCGGTAATAGCCGCCGGAATCCATGTCGCTTTCCAGACAGAGTCTCACCCTGTCCCCGCCCTCGGCGAGGGCGTCAAGCCTCTCAAAAAGCCAGTCGGGGTCTGCACTGTGGGTCCAGACAATCGGTTTTCTGTCAGACATTTTGGACTTCTCCGTGGCGGCGATACTCCCGCGAGCCCGGCGGCACGCGTCACCCTCGCCGTGGGGTGGTTTGGTTCGTCTTCGGCTGTTTCACGATGTCTTCGGTCATGGCTTGTGCACGTCTCGTTCGTCCTTGCCGGCGGCGTTGGGCCTTGCTGCCGGCCCAGCGTGCTTCTGTCGCCGGGTCCGGTCTTCCGCCTTGCTCTGCCGGTACACGGGGTGCGCAGGGCGGGCGGCGGTTCGGCGGATGGCTCCCCCCGGGCAGGGTGCGGCGTCGGGTCGTTCGGCGCTCCCCGTCGCTTATGCTACACGATCAGCACGAAAACGGGCGAGGTACGCCGGGAGGAGACGGAAGCGGTCGTCCCCGCATGGTAGGGGGGACGAAGGCAATCCACTGTGGTCAATGGATTACACCCGGTGCCTCCGATGTAAGAAGGGGCGCAGCCGCGGGGTGATCCCACGCGGGCGCAGGTCATCGTCGGCTGCTCGGATGGGTTTGGTCACGACACAAACTCCTCAGGGTCGCAGGCCTCCACGAACATCCCCCTATGAGGCCCGCGTACTCCTTTCTCCTTTCCCGTGGCTTCGCGTTCAGTTCACTTCTGGACCGCCCCGTTCCGCCCATGCGGACCCCGGGCCGGCCCCGCTCCCTGACTACGTTACCGTGTCGGTTGCGGCGTCGACTCCGACGCCAAAAGCAAGAGCCAGGGATGACACTCACCCCTGACTCATATCTACCCTAACTCAGGTTGCGTGTGGATTTCAACCCCAAAATGTTGTTTTTCCCGTTTTTTCCGGTTTTTCCCGTATTCCGGCCCCTCGCGGCGGGGCTTGAGTGGTGCACCAGGACCCGACAAACATGCCTCAACGGCGTGAACATGAGAGCATGATAATGGGCTCCGGGGCTTCCCAGAGGGGTTCCCACCGGCTCGCCCGGTCACGGCCGACGTACAGCGTATGCCCCACCACGCCCCAGGCACGCCCGTCCGGGTCGAAGGCCACGTGGTACGTGTCTATGTTGTGCTCCGTCGAGGCGGGGAAACCTTCGGCAACGTGCGTCCAGTTGCGTCCGGCGTCCTCGCTGCGGTAGAGCTGACCGTGCACGTCGTCCCCGTGCGGACCGTCGCTGACGGTGCAGAGCACCAGGTCGGGGTCTTGCGGATGGGCGGTCACACAGCGCCCGTAGCGTTCGTCGATGTCTCGGGCCCGGTGTGTCCAGGACTGCCCGCGGTCGTAGCTAATCCAGAACGCGTCGGCGGTCTGGGCGTAGACGCGATCGGCCTCGGCCGGGCAGGTGGCCACCTGGTGGACGTCCACGTGCAGCTCGGGCGTCACCGGCTCCCACGTGGCGCCCTCGTCCGGGGAGCGCATGATGCTGCCGACGTGGATGTCAGCATACACGGTGCCGTCGTCGGTGCGCGCCATGCTGCGCACGGCGGCAGGGCCGCCCCAGGGGGTGTACCAGTCCCGGCGGCACTCGAGTTCGTCGAAGGTGCGGATCCGTTCGACCGAGTCTTCCCGCAGGCGGTAGACGTGCGGCGGCTCGGTGCCGATGAGCACCTCCAGCGGGTCGTCGTCCAACAGCAGCAGGGAGTGGATGGCCCCCTCGATGCCCGTCTCGATGCGGCGGGACGCGGCGTCGGCCCCCTCAATGATGAGGAGGGCATTGTCTTCGCAGGCGGCGATGCGGCGGTCGGCCTCCTGTTCGACCCGTCGGATGCTCTCTCGGCGCAGGACCGGCTCCGGTTCCGCCCCATCGGCTTCGTCCAGCTCGTACACGGCATTTTCTGTGGCGATCAGCATCGCCTCTCCCCCCTTTGCATGAGTCCCGGAGAGGGCGGTCCCCGCCCCTCTCCTGAAATCCAGACTAACGCCGCAGACGGAATGGCGCAATGATCCTTCGACCGCAAAGGGGCGGCAGGGGCTGCTGTGACGGCTCCGCATGGCGAAAAGGTGGCGGTGCGTCGGATCGCCGCGGGGGGAGCTGTACCCGCGCTTCACCGGACCGAATACGCGCCGGGAAGGTGCGCCGCCGGGACGAAAGCGGAGCCAGCGGTTCTCCGCCGCACGGCGGTCACCGCACTGGGCAGCCACCCGGGTGAGACGGGGAAAGGTGGTGACGCAGACTTTTACAAAGCAAACACTTACGTCTCATTTCCGCTTGATCGCTCCCGGCCGGAGGAGCCCCCTGCAGGCGTCCGCTCACTTGACAAAGCTCTCCCCGGACTCTACCCTGTCCGCTTCCGCTACCCTCACCGCTTTTGCGAGCGCCCGGCATGGCCGTACATGCCCTCGAACCTGGCCAGCTTCTGACCGACGAGGTGTTCCTGGTCACCGAAGCGAAGCTCGCCGTGGACCGCCGCGGGCAGAACTACTACAGCTTGACCCTGAACGACGAGAGCGGCGTCGGCATCGAGGGCAAGATCTGGAGCGACAACATCGGTGCGGAGGTCGTCAGGGGCCACGGCATCGAGGTGCTGGCCCGCGTGGACGAATACCGCGGGCAGAAACAGCTCAACATCCAGCGCTATACCGTGCTCCACCCCGACGAGTATGACCTCTCGGCCTACGTGCGGACCACGGACGTGGACGTGGACCGGGCCTTCGAGACGATGTTCAACTGGGAGGGGGACGAGTTCACGAATCCTTACTTTCGCCGGCTGATGGCCGAGTTTCACGGCAAGCAGGGCTTCGCCGCCCGGTTCAAGACGCAGCCGGCCGCCAGCTTCCACCATCACAATTACCAGGGCGGCCTGGCCGAGCACACGCTGGAGGTCTGGAACATAGCCGATCGCCTCTGCGACCTCTACAGCGACCGGCTGGACCGCGACCTCCTGCTGGCGGGCGCCGCCCTGCACGACATCGGCAAGGTTAACTGCTACAGCCTGACGGCCGGCGTGAGCGAGCGCACGGAGGTTGGGGAACTGCTGGACCACCTTTTCGTCAGCGCCTCGATGGTCAGCAACCTGTGGGACAGCGCCGTCAGGCCCGGAGTGGGCGAGGAGGGGGCCGCCGAGGCCGACCGCTGCAAAACACTGCTGCTGCACGTTATCCTGAGCCATCACGGCAAGCAGGAGTGGGGCTCGCCCGTGGTGCCCCGCACGCCGGAGGCCGTGATGCTGCACTACTGCGACGTGCTGAGCGCCGGCATGCACAAATGCTTCCACGCCCTGGAGCAGGCGCCGCCGGACCAGCTATGGACGGACAACGTCTACCTGATGGACCAACCCCGCCGGCTGCTGGCGCGCCGGCCGCAAGAAGCCGGCCAGGACGAGGACGGGTGAGGACGCGCGGGGACACGGACACAATCAGACGCGTTCAAGGAGGGCAGGAGATGGCCGAACGGACGATTATCACCGGGGGCGGAGGCTTCATCGGGTCGCACCTGTGCGACCACTTCCTGGAGAGGGGGCATGAGGTCATCTGCCTGGACAACCTGCTGACGGGCTCGGGCGCCAACATCGAGCACCTGTTCGGGCACGAGCGTTTCCGCTTCATTGATCACGACGTCACGGAGTACATCTACATCGGCGGCGCCGTGGACAACGTGCTCCACTTCGCCAGCCCCGCCAGCCCGGTGGACTACCTGGAATACCCGATCGAGACCCTCAAAGTCGGCGCCATGGGCACGCACAAGGCGCTGGGGCTGGCCAAGAGCAAGGGGGCCCGCTTCCTGCTGGCCTCCACCAGCGAGTGCTACGGCGACCCGCAGATACACCCTCAGCCGGAAGACTACTGGGGCAACGTCAACCCCGTCGGCCCCAGGGGCGTCTACGACGAGGCAAAGCGTTTCGCCGAGGCCCTGACCATGGCCTACCACCGGGTCCACGGCGTGGACACCCGCATCGCGCGCATCTTCAACACCTACGGCTCGCGCATGCGCCTCTACGACGGCCGCGCCCTGCCCACGTTCTTCCGCCAGGCCCTCAAGAGCGAACCGATCACCGTCTACGGCGACGGCAGCCAGACCCGCAGCTTCTGCCACATCAGCGACATGGTGCGCGGCATTGACCTGCTGCTGGAGGCCGTG
>PUMJ01000245.1 GCA_003551305.1 Candidatus Brocadiaceae bacterium | reverse complement strand
TCTACGACTCCAACCTCGAGCCGCACCACCACCTGTTCCATGTGGAAACCGGCGAACTCGAGGACGTCGCCCCCACTCATGTGGACGTACAGGATCTGCCCGCACTGCCGGAGGGCACCAGCGTGCTGAGCGTCGACGTGATCATCCGCGTCGGCTCGGAACGCGACGGCAACGCGCACTGACCCGCCACCCCGGCCGCCCCGCCGGGGGATTGTTGGACTCGCCCCGCTCCGCTATGATGCCGCGTTCAGCCGGTGTAGCTCAGTTGGTAGAGCAATCGATTCGTAATCGATAGGTCGGAGGTTCGACTCCTCTCGCCGGCACCAGACCGCCGCCCTGGCATGGAAGCCGGGGTGGCAACCATGCCAGGGGTGGGCCGCCTCACGGCCCAACTCATCCACAGGCCCTCGCTCCGCAGAAGGCGCAATACCACCCCCGCTTGTACCTGACCGGCCAACGCCTCACCTCGCTCATCCCCCAGCCATCTGTGTTGACCAGGTCGATCTGGTGCCCGGGATATCCCGTGGACAAACCAATCATGCTCCACAGTGGTTTACTTTTTGTGTAGTATAAGTATAGAAGTAAACCCACGGGAGCCAGCGATGCTGGGGCAACGCATTCACCAGGCGCGCCTTTCTGCCGGCCTTACGCTGGAAGCGTTGGGCCAGCGTCTGGGTGTGACCAAGGCAGCGGTCCGGAAATACGAAAACGGCGAGGTGACACCCGATTCCGCGAAGCTACTGGCCATTGCGGGGGCTTGCGGGGTACGTACGGAATATTTTTTTCGCAAGACGGCCGTGCATCTGAACGATGTGGAGTTCCGCAAGCAGTCCGGCTTTGGCGTGAAACGCGCCGAGGCCGTCAAGATCCGTGTGACCGAGAAAATCGAAAAACGCATCGAGTTACTGAATGCTTTTCCCACGCGTCCGATTCCCGAGTTCGCGGTACCGGATGGGGTTCCCGAGAAAGTGGACGACCCGGAGGCGCTGGAGCAAATTGCGGACGAGGTCCGACAAGCGTGGTCTCTGGGGCTGAACCCGATCGGGGATCTGACGGACACGCTCGAAAATCTCGGTTTCATGATTCTCGCGGTCAACATCGATCACAAGGCGTTTTCCGGCATGACGGCCATGGCTGTTACCGCGGACGGACAGCAGTACCCGGTGATTGCCGTTTCGACCTCGTGGCCCGGAGATCGCCAGCGGTTTACGCTGGCTCACGAGCTGGCCCACGTACTCCTGGCGGGCCGCCTGGCGGCCGGAATCGACGAGGAGAAGGCCTGCGACCGCCTGGCCGGTGCCTTTCTGGCCCCTCAAAGCGCAGTCATCCATGAGCTGGGGGAACGGCGGCACCGTCTGGAGCCGCGAGAGCTGTACCGGCTCAAGCACGAATACGGCCTCTCCATGGCAGGCTGGGCCATGCGTGCACTCCAGTGTGAAATCATTCCGCACTCCTCCTTCCAGTCGCTGATGCGGATGTTCTCAGCGCGCCGGTGGAAGCGGCAGGAGCCGGGTGAACCGATAGCGGCCGAGACGCCCAAGCAGTTTGAGCAGCTGGTGTATCACGCTGTCGGCGAAGAGCTGATCTCGGAGGCAAAGGCCGCCGAGCTGCTCGGCATCCCGCGAATGCAGTTCTACCGGGAACGCTGCATGGAGCCGCAGGATGCTGCTGCTTATCAGTGATGCCAATATCGTCATCGACTTGGAGGCCGGCGAGATACTGCATTCGCTCTTCGAGCTCCCGTATCAGTTCGCGATGCCGGACGTCCTCTACGAGGAAGAGATCAAAGAGGGTTGCCCGTATTTGCTCGACATGGGGCTGAAGACGCTGGTGGTGAACGGGGAGTACGTCGACTATGCGGTTGCCCTGGGCGAAACCCACGGCGATGAGCCCGGGTTCATCGACCGACTCGCACTAGCCCTCGCCAAACAGGAGTCCTGTCCACTGGTGACCGGAGATGGCAATCTACGCGTGCTGGCAGCACAAGAAGACACCGATATCCGAGGTACGCTGTGGATCCTTAGTGAAATGATCGAATTTGGGCTACTGACCCAGGAACAAGCGGAGACGGCTCTGAACTTGATGAAGCAGCGGGGCAGGCGACTACCCTGGCAAGACGCTGAATTGACCATCTCACGAGCGACTTACGAAGCCAAGGTTTCCCGATGATGCACAAGACATGACACATTAGTCGGCGGCGCACCAGCAACGACAACGCCTTCAGCGAAGGCCAGTTCAAGACGAGGAAGTACCAGCCGGACTATCCGGGGCGCTTCGAAAGCGCAAGCCAGGAGCGCCTATAGTGCGAGGAGTACTTCGACTGGTACAACTTCCGTCACCACCACAGCGGGCTCGGCGGCTACACCCGGGAGCAGATCTTTACGGCGCGCTTTGATGCCATCCGTGCGCGGCGACAGCGGTGCTCGATGCCCAGCACCGAAACCACCCCGAGCGATTCGTCAAAGGGGCGCCTGTCGCCGCCCGACCACCGGAGGCAGTGACCATCAACCCGGTGTCACCCGAAGAGGCCGAGACCGGCGTGCTCGTGTGCAGCAGCACCGCGCGGGCATGTTCGAGCTGTTCCCCCGTCAGCGCCGGCGAACTGCCCCCCCAACGCGATTGCACTGCCTCGCCGCCTCCAGGCCTGCTCGCGTTCGCTCCTGCAGGATCGATCGCTCGAACTCGGCGACCGCTCAGTAATCGATAGGTCGGAGGTTCGACTCCTCTCGCCGGCACCAGACCAGAGAAAAGGGCCGGCACTGCGTGTGCCGGCCCTTTTTCGTTCCTGCTTCGTTCAGCGGATTCCCGCCGGCAGGGACTACTCCCCCGCGGCGCGCTCGGCGAACCGCGCCAGCAGGGCATCCATGGTGGTGAAATGGCGCTGGTACCAGGGGATGATCTCGTCATCCAGTGCCGAGACCAGATCCGCGCCCTGCAGCGATCCGTCCTCCAGCCCCGCCAGCAGGGCTTCCCAGCGCGCCAGATGGGCCGCATGTTCCTGCCGGTGGTAGTCCTTCTGCGGAAAACCGACCCGCTCCATCAGCTCGTCCTCGCGCGCGAAATGCTCGCGATTGAACTCGACGAAGGCCGCGAACGCCTCCCGCACGGCGTTGTCGTCGCCCTCCTCGCGGGCCCGGCCCACGGCTTCCAGCAACCGGGCGGCTTCGTGGTGATCGTCGTTCATGAAGCCCTGCTCCAGCTCCGGGACCTTCAGGCTGCGCTGTACTTCACTCATGGCTCACTCCAGCATCGTCTACTCCTGCACCTGGCCCATCTCGCCTTCCACCACCAGACGCCGCCAGCGGAAGAAGCCCTCGAGGTCGACCCGGTACGGACCCGGACCCATGTCTTCGGCCACGTACACGTGGATGCCCTGGATCTGCGTCCTTGCGTACCCCTCCGTCGAGCGCGGCGCGCCCGGCTCGGCCACCGGCACGCCCGCCTGGCCACCGCAGCAGCCGTGGCGGGCGGACAGCCGCAGC
>PUMJ01000129.1 GCA_003551305.1 Candidatus Brocadiaceae bacterium | reverse complement strand
TTACCGGCATCAGCCGGGATTTTCCCTATGAGGAGCACACCGTCCAACTGCGGCCCGGCGACCGCCTGGTCCTCTGCACTGACGGCATCACCGAGCACATGAACGCCGAGCATGAGGTGTTCGGCGTGCAACGGTTGGACGAGTTGCTGACACGGACAAGAGACCAGCCGGCGGCCGCCCTGCCAGAACGGATCATCCAGGCAGTCGCCGAACACGGGGCAGGCCAGCCTCAGGACGACGACCAGGCCGTCCTGCTCATGCAGGTAAAGGGCTGAACGGCACCGAAGCTCCCGCCTACGGGGCCGCCCTGCTGGCGGGAGTCGGCACCGGCGCCTGGGACAGCGTGCCGGAGGCGTGCGACGCGGCCATGGCCGTCACGGGCGAGAACCAGGTCAACGAGGAGAGCAAACGCCTTTACGGCAAGCTTTACCCCGTCTTCCAGCAACTCTACCGTTCACTCGAGCGCGATTTCGACACCATCACCCGGAAGGTCGAGCAGCTCTACGAGTAGCACAAGCTCTTTGCTATGGATGAGCGACCGCGCCCGCAAACTGCGGCTGATGCGGGGGGATGCCGAATGATGACTTCTGTCAGACCTTTTGACACGCTCTACGATGTGGCAGTATTCGGCGGTGGCCTCTCAGGCACTGCCTGCGCCCTTGCGCTGGCCAGAGCCGGTCGCCGCGTGATGCTCATCGAACGTCGGCCCCTGCTGGGGTTCGAGATCACGTCGGCCTTCGCCTGCGACCTGAGGTGGACCGACTCCTCAGCCGTCCGCACAGTATACCGCGCCCTCAATGCTGCCCGCGGGCTTCGGGCCGATCGAGTGGATCCGGTCGTGACCGAGGTCGTCCTCGACCAGCTTGTTGAACGACACGGCATTGCCTTGCTGCTCTACTCCCAGCCCACGGCCGTGTACCGCAGTCACAACAGCGTGTCAGCCGTTACCGTCGGCAATAAGCAAGGCGAGCAGACCCTGCGGGCCAGAGTATATGTGGACGCCACGGACCAGGCGACGCTCTGGCGCTGCGCCGGTCCCGGCATAGAGCAGAGGGACGGCACGGCTCAGATGAGCATGTCCATGCACCCGGTGACGGGTGAAATGCGGTTTCCGGCGTCCCTGGACGGCGGCCCCGATGGCGTGACAACCCTCCGACTCGTGCCCGGTGTCCGGGAGCGTGAGGTGTTCGTCGAGTGGACGGTCCCGACCTCGAGCTGTGCGGAAGCACGGCTGAGTCTGGACCCCGTCGTCGCATTCGTGCGGTCCCATGTCAAGCAGTTGACCGACGCGAGCGTTTTGTTCGCAAGCGTCGAACCCCTTGTGAGGGGTGCGTGCATTCTGCCGGACGGTGAGCCCGGCGTCCGGCACGATGCCGCCAAGAACCTGTTTGCCGGTGGAGACTGGGCAAGCCCGGCCGGACGAATGGACAATGCCGCCCGCCTGGAACGCGGCGAGGCCGCTGCCAGGGGCGTGTCGCGTGTGTGGGACGGGCTTCCACAACCGGTCACTCAAGGCGGCGATGTGACCCCCTGCATGAGCTTCGGCGAAGTGAGAACGGAAGTTCTGGTGGTCGGGGGCGGGACGGCGGGCGCCCTGGCCACAATAGCCGCTGCGCGCCAGGGGGCGGAAGTCAACTGCATCGAGGCCGCCACTTTTCTGGGCGGCATGAAGACCGGCTCCGGCCAGCGCTACGGCGGCCATGGTGTGCCGGGCGGTCTCCAGGACGAGTTTCACGCCCGGGTCAGGCAGGCCCAACCCCTCCACGACCCCTCTGCGCGTCCGGTGCACATTCATTTCGACACCGGCCGGCTGGTGCTGGAGCGCATGGCACGAGATGCGGGCGCCAGGATTGTCTATGGAGCAACGGCCATCGGCGTGGAGCGTGAGGGCGATCGCATTAGCGGCGTATGGGCCGCCACTCCGCACGGCAAGAGGCTCTTCCGGGCCGACATCGTCATTGACAGCACCGGCGACGCCGACGTGGCTCGAATGGCCGGGGTCCCGTACGAGGTGGGCCGCAAGGTGGACGGTATCATGCAACCCTACAGCCAGGTATGCTACGTCCTGCAGCCCGAGGGCGAGACGGGCTGCACTAACCACGACGCCGGCTACTGTGACCCTCGAGACGTTGTGGACCTGACGCGTGCCCGCAGGGAAGGCATCCGCCAGGCATGGCAGCGCCTGGCCCCCGACGGTGAAGGTCGGCGCCCCCTTCTGACCATCTGCCCGCTGCTGGGCATAAGGCAAGGCCCCATCATCGCAGGCGATGCCAGACCGGACTTCCTGGAAGGCATCATCCCCACGCATTTCGACGACTGCATCGGGTACTCTGCCGCCAAGTATGACTGTCACTCCCAGGATTTCGCGAACCAGCAGGAAGCCCCCATCCTCTGGGTCTGGTTGCTGGGGAACCGCGAACGCCCACAGGGCGGCCAGATGCCGTTCAGGATGATGCTGCCCGAACGTATCGAGGCTCTTCTGGTGGCCTGCCGCAGTGCCTCCAGCACGCAGGAATACAACTACCAGTTTCGCACCATGCGCAATCAGCACCGTCTGGGCGAGGCCGCCGGAATCGCGGCCGCGCTCTGCGTGCAGCGTGGCATAACGCCCCGCTGGCTGGATGTCTCTCTCGTTCAGGCCCACCTGCGCGAGAGCGGAGCACTTGGGGAGGACGTCGCGCCCGGCCCGGTTGTCCCGGAAAGGGAGATGCGCGAACTGCGCGCCATGCTGGCATCGAACGATCCCAAAGACGCCGTCTGGCTGCTGGCTCATGGCGGCGAGCAGGCGGTGGCCCTGTTGCAGGACGTCGTCGCATCCGGGCCCCCGGGAGCGCGATTCTGGGCCGCCGTAGCCCTGGCCTGGCATCGAGACCCTGCTGCCCTGGAGGAGTTGATTGCTGCTGTGGACGCCCGCGTCGCCGAGCGTACAGACTACACCCCCCACAGCCGGAACATGGTGCCTCTCTGGCAAAGCTGCATCGTTCTGCTCGGGCGCATCGGCGATCCCGCAGCAATGCCCGTTATCATCGCCGTGCTCGAAGACCCACTCAGCGACGCGGACGCGCTCATCGCCGCTATCCGCGCCCTGGGCCGCATCGGCGACAAAGGGGCCGTGGGGGCCCTGCAGAGGCTTCTTGAGCGCACCGACCTGCCGCGCAGGCGCCTGTTCCAGCAGACCAATCAGACCAGCAAGTGGCCGGCCTCCGAAGACGGCCTCTGGCAGATCGAACTGGCGGCGGCCGACGTGCTGGCCGGTTTCGGCAGATCGCAGTCCGAACTGGTGGCCAAGTACCTGGCCGACCCACGAGTGCACGTTCGTCGCTACGCCTCACTTGTCCGGCACCGCTCCGGAGGGCAGGCTGAATGCAGCCAGCAATAGCTGGCAACGACACCGCCGGTCGCAGGGCATTCTTGCCCTTGCGCCCGGCACCGCTGCCCACTAATCTCTTACTCTCTGTTCCCTAACACCATCAGGAGAGTCCGCACCTATGGCCGAGCAACTACTCTGGGGCATCATCGGCACCGGCAGCATCGCACATCAGTTCGCCCGCGGTCTTGCTGACTCGCAGACCGGGCGGCTCGTCGCCGTCGGCAGCAGATCACAGGAAACCGCCGACGCATTCGGCGAGGAGTTCGACGTGGCGCGCAGGCACGCCGGATACGACGCCCTGCTGCAGGACACGGACGTCGAGGCTGTCTATATAGCCACGCCGCACCCGTTCCACGCCGAGTGGGCCATCGCCGCCGCCGAAGCGGGCAAGCACATCCTGTGCGAGAAACCCCTCGGCATCAACCACGCCCAGGCCGCCGCCATCGTCGAGGCGGCACGCGTCAATGACGTCTTCCTCATGGAAGCCTTCATGTACCGGTGCCACCCCCAGACGGCGCGCCTCGTCGAACTCGTCCGGGACGGGGCCATCGGCGAGGTCGGCAGCATCCAGGCCGCCTTCAGCTTCCGCACCGGCTGGGAGCCCCGCAGCCGCCTGCTGGACAGGCGCCTCGGTGGGGGCGGCATTCTTGACGTCGGATGCTACTGCACCTCGATGGCGCGCCTCATAGCGGGCGTGGCGAGGGAGCGCAACTTCACCGAGCCGGTGGAGCTGAAAGGATGCGGCCACCTGGGGGAGACCGGCGTGGACGAGTGGGCCGTAGCCTGCCTGAGGTTCCCCGGCGGCATACTGGCCGAGCTCGCCGCCGGGGTCCGGCTGGCGCAGCAAAACTCCGTGCGCATCTACGGCTCCGACGGATACCTGGAGGTGCCCTCCCCGTGGATACCCGCCCGAGAAGGCGGGACCGCCACCATCCTGCTGCACAAGGGCGGCGGTACAGAGGAGATCCGGGTGGAGACCGATCGGTGGCTCTACGGCATCGAGGCGGACACCGTGGCCGCGCACCTGGAGCAGCGCCAGGCCGCTCCGCCGGCCATGACCTGGGACGATTCCCTGGGCAACATGAAAGCGCTCGACCGCTGGCGCGCCGAGATCGGCCTCGAATACGACGCGGACCGAACCGCCTGACCAATACGCCCCCCGAGCCCCGCACCGGAGCCGCACATGCAGTACGACAGCATAGACCACGTTGAGAAGGACATATCCCGCATCTTCATGGGCACGATGGCGGCCGACAGCCCCGAGGCCGCCGACCGCATCTACGGGCACTTCCTCGAAAACGGCGGCAACGGCTTCGACACCGCCTACATCTACCGGGGCGGTCAGAGCGAGGAGCTGCTGGGCGAGTGGGTCGAGCGCCACGATGTGCGGGAACAGGTCGTCCTCTTGGGCAAGGGTGCACACCCCCCGCACTGCAACCCTGACGCAATCGGCCGTCAGCTCCTTGAAAGCCTTGAGCGCCTGCGCACCGACCACGTGGACATCTACATGATGCACCGCGACGATCAGGCGGTGCCCGTGGGCGAGTTCGTGGAGGCTGTCAACGTGCATATAGGCGCCGGGCGCGTCGGCGCCTGGGGTGGCTCCAACTGGGACTTCCGTCGCGTGGACGCCGCCAATGCCTATGCCGAGGAACATGGACTGCAGGGCTTGGGGGCCCTGAGCAACAACTTCAGCCTGGCGCGCATGGTCCGGCCGGTCTGGGACGGCTGCGTCGCCTCCTCCGAACCGGCCTATCACCGGTGGCACGTGCGCACGCAGATGCCCCTGATCGCCTGGTCCAGCCAGGCGCGCGGATTCTTCACCGACCGCGCCCACCCGGACAAGCGTTCCGACGAGAGCCTCGTGCGGAGCTGGTACAGTGAAGACAACTTCCGGCGGCAGGCGCGCGCCCGCGAGATGGCCGATCGACGGGGAGTCGAACCCATCAACATCGCCCTGGCCTACGTGCTGTGCCAGCCGTTCCCCACTTTCCCCATCATCGGGCCGGAGAACCCGGACGAAACATCCTCTTCACTGGCTGCGCTTGAAGTGGAACTCGGCCCCGAAGACCTGGCCTATCTGGACCTGGAAGACGGAGGATGACCGATGGATCCCATTGACCTGCGGCCCCACCACCTGATTGACGTGGTGACCGACTTCGGGTTCGACGAAGAGCCGGAGTATGAACCGGCCCCGGGCGAGAACGGCGTGCGTGCCCTGGTGCGGCTGCTGGGCCGGGGTCTGGACCACCCGGCGCGTTTCGTGGTCGGCCCGGACTTCGTCTGTGGGCCCTGCTCTCACCTGCGGCCCGACCGGCGGTGCGACCGCATCCTGGAACACCACGACCCTCCCCAGGCCATGGACGACTACAACGATCCGCTGGACCGGCGCATCCTGGCCGCCCTCGACCTCGCAGCCGGTGCCGTCATGCCGATACGCGAGTTTCTGGAGATGCTCGACGAAAGGATGCCGGGCTTCGAGAGCGTCTGCACGCATCCCGGGCAGACGCAAGCCACGCGCCGCGAAGGTATCATCAACGGGCTTTGCACCCTTGGCGTCCGCCGCGAAAGCTGAGAGGGCTTCCCTCTCACCTCAGGAACAACTCGATGACCGGGACCGTCGCGTCGGGCTTGAGCACGGGCACCTCGAGCGTCAGCAGACCTTCCTCCGCTCCGGCCCGCATCGGCACCTCTGACGCGTCGTTCAAGAGTTGCGCGTACTGGACCCGCTGCGCCATACCGCCCAGGTGAATGTGCTTGAACGGCCAGCTGAACACGTGCAAATAGAGCCGGTTCGTGTCCGGATTGTAGGTGTAGCGGCAGTCATCGGGGCAGGCGAACTCCGCCGGCGCCTGTGTGCAGCCGTAGATGGCGCGGCTTTGGCGTTTCATCCATTCGCCGATGCCCGACAGGCGGTCGAGCGCCCGGCGGTCGAACTCGCCCCGCCCCGTCGGCCCGACGTTCAGCAGCAGGTTACCGCCCTTGCTGACAGTATCCACGAGCATCCGAACCAGCATGCTCACGCTCTTCCAGCTCGCCTCGTCGCGGTGATAGCCCCATGATCCGCTGAAGGTCTGGCAGGCCTCCCAGATGACGGGCTCTCCGTCCACGCGGACCCACTCGCGGGGCACGTACTGTTCTGGCGTCTTGATGTCCTGGTCGATCTGGAGCCTGTCGTTGATGAGGATGCCGGGCTGCAGTTCGCGCACCATTTCAATGAGCTGCTCGGCGCGCCACTCCTCCCGACCTTTGCCGGGGAAACGGTCGTTCGCCGTCACGGAGAAGTCGAACCACATGATGTCAACCTCGCCGAACTGCGTCAGCAGTTCACGCGTCTGTCCGTGAAGGTATTCCACGTAGCGGCCCCAGTTGCGCGTGGCGTCCCGGGCGATGTAGTCCTCGTTGTCCCGCATCGGGTGGAACCGGTCCACCGTGTAGTCGGGATGGTGCCAGTCTATCAGTGAGTGGTAGAAACCTACCTTGAGGCCGCGGGCCCGGAAGGCCTGAACCATGGGCTCAAGCAGGTCACGGCCGGCGGGCGTGTTGGGCGCCTTGTAGTCGGTCAGGGCGCTGTCCCACAGGCAGAAGCCCTCGTGGTGCTTGGTGGTGACCACGAAGTATTTCATCCCCGCCTGCCCGGCGGCCTCGGCCCAGGTCTCGGGGTCGTAGAGGTCCGGGTCGAAGTGCTCGAAGTACTTGTGGTATTCCTCGTTGCTTATCCGCTCGCTGCTCTTGACCCACTCGTGGCGGGCCGGCAGCGCGTAGAGCCCCCAGTGAATGAACAGCCCGAAGCGGTCGTGCGTGAACCAGTCCGTCTCGCCCGGCGTGGGGCGCGTCTTCAGTGTCATTGGCCTGGCCTCCGAAGTGCCGTGGACCTGTATGTGGGGCTGAGTCTACATGCCCGGTCTGCCGTCCGCAACCGCCCGGCGGTTCACACGGGTCCCTGGCCGGCGCAGCCGGGATTGTGAGTGCAGAAACCAGGGCATCCACAGATGAACGGAGATTGACGCAGACAGGCCGCGGGCAAGTGGCGGGCGCAGGATTGGCCAGGCGCGTCAGCGTTTGAAGGCACCGTTCCTTCAGGGCGCGGGTTTCCGGCGGGCGTTTGGATATCCCGCGCTACGCCCGGGGCCGGTATGTGGCCTGCTTGCGGCCGGCTCGATACAGCAGGCCGTGTGCAACAGACTCGGCCCCTGCCACGCGCAACGGGCGGAAGACGCTCTGCGTTCCGGCGCACGGGGTCGCAGATCCCACTCCACATTCGCGATACGACGAAAGGGCAGACTCCGTTGCGCCGTGCGCCGAAGTCGGCAGGACAGACGCTCACGCCCGCTCCCCCGGCTGCTTGACGGCACGGCCGGGGAGTGCTATCTTATCGGTGTCCGGGTAGTTGCTCCGTTTTCTGCCCAGCACCGGGCGAGGCTCGCAACCCCCCGTCTTCCTGCCCGACACGCTCCTGCATCGGATATCTGACGCCATGAGAACTGACGAGATACGCCGCCGATTCCTGGAGTTCTTTCGCGCGCGCGACCACCACGTCTTGCCTCCTGATTCGCTGGTCCCCAGCGGCGATCCGACGCTGCTGTTTACGGGTGCCGGGATGAACCAGTTTAAGGACGAGTTCTACGGCCATGGTGACGAGTCGCTGAAACGGGCCGCCACCTGCCAGAAGTGCCTGCGCACAGGTGATATAGAGAACGTCGGGAAGACGGCCTCCCACCACACGTTCTTCGAAATGCTGGGCAACTTCTCATTCGGCGACTATTTCAAGCGCGAGTCCATCGAATGGGCATGGGAGTTCATGGTCGAAGAGATGGACATCCCCCCCGAACAGATGGCGGTCAGCATCTTCGAGGACGACAACGAGGCCGAGCAGATATGGCGCGACATAATCGGCGTACCGGAAGAGCGCATATTCCGCTTCGGCGAAGGCGAGAACTTCTGGCCGCCGCACGCCCGCACCCAGGGCCCCGACGGCCCCTGCGGCCCCTGTAGCGAGATCTACTGGGACAAGGGCGTCGGCTGCACCCGCGGCGGCTGCGACCCGGCCTGTGACTGCGGGCGTTACGTCGAGGTCTGGAACCTGGTCTTCCAGCAGTTCGACCGTCAGCCGGACGGAACCCTGGCCCCCCTGCCCATGAAGAACATTGACACCGGCATGGGGCTGGAGCGGATGGCCCGCGTGATGCAAAGGGTCGAGACCAACTTTGAGATTGATATCTTCGTGCCCCTCATTGAGGCAGTTACGGACATCTGTGGTCTGGACGAGCCACTCAGTGCCGGCACCACGGAGAAGGTCCGACGCATTGCCGACCACGCCCGGGCCGTGGTCTTCTGCATCGCCGACGGCGTGATCCCCAGCAACGAGGAGCGAGGCTACGTCGTCCGCCGCCTGCTGCGACGGGCTGTCAGGGACGCCTTCCAGCTTGGGGTCGGGCGACCGTTCCTGACCGAGCTGATTGACCCGATCGTCGAGGTCTTCCGCGACCCTTACCCGGAACTCGAGGAGAGCCGGAGCCATGTCAGCACCGTTATCCGCCAGGAAGAGGAGGCGTTCCAGAAGACGGTCCGACGCGGCTCCGCCGTCCTGCAAGAGCATGTGGCGAACCTGAAGCGGCAGCGCTCGACCGTTTTGCGCGGCAAACAGGTCTTCGACCTCTACCAGACCTACGGCTTTCCGGTGGAGATGACCGAGTCCCTCCTGGCCGAGGAGGGCATGCACGTGGACACCCAGGGGTTCCTGCGCGAGATGGAGGCCCACCAGTCGCTCTCCAAGGGCGCCAGCGGTTTCGAGGGCAGTGTCTTCGTGAGCGGCCCGCTGAGCCGGCTCCAGAACGAGGCCGATGAGACCGAGTTCACCGGCTACAGCACGCTGGAGAGCCTGGCCGCCGTCGTCGGCATCATCCGCGAAGATGAGCTTGTCGAGTGCCTGGAAGCCGGCCAGGAGGCCGCCATTGTGCTGGACCGCACCCCCGCTTACGGCGAAGCCGGCGGGCAGGTGGGCGACATAGGATGCATCATCGGCGAGGGGACCGAACCTGGGCGCTTCGAGTTCACTGGTGTCCGCCGGGAGAAAGGTTTCTTCCTCCACATGGGCACCCTCAAAGAGGGCACCCTGCGCCGCGGACAGGAGGTGTCGTGCCGCGTCGACAAGGAGACGCGCATGGCCACGGCCCGCAACCACACGGCCACGCACCTGCTGCACTTTGCCCTGCGCCACGTCCTGGGCGAACAGGCCGCCCAGAGCGGTTCGCTGGTCTCCGATGAGAAGCTGCGGTTCGACTTCAGCCATCCCACCGAACTCGGAGCGGAAAACCTGCGCAAAGTCGAGAACCTGGTCAACCGCCGCATCCTGGCCGACGATCCCGTCGCCACCGCCCGCATGAGCCTGAGCGAGGCTCGCGAGGCCGGCGCCATCGCGCTGTTCGGCGAGAAATACGGCGACATCGTCCGCGTCGTCAGTGTCGGAGACTACAGCCGCGAGTTGTGCGGCGGCACGCATTGTGAGCGCACCGGTCAGGTGGGCCTCTTCCGCATCACGCGCGAAAGCAGCGTGGCCGGCGGCGTGAGGCGCATCGAGGCCGTCACGGGTCTCAACTCCCTGGCCCTGCTGCGGCAGCGGGAGGAACAGATCGCAGAGGTGTGCCGCATCCTCAATACCCAGGAAAGCGAACTGCTGCGGCGTGCCGAGGAGGTTCTGGAAGAAATCCGCTCCCAGCAGAAAGAGCTGCAGCAAGAGCGGGAGCGCGCCGCCCGCAGCATGGCGTCCGGCAGCCTGCTGGACCGCGCTGAACAAGTCGGCGACGTGCAACTGGTCGTGGCCCGCATGCCGGGCTCTCACGCGGAACTCAGGAGCGCGGCCGACGTGCTGCGAAACAAACATGAGAGGACGGCCTGCGTGCTGGCCTCCGACTCCGACGGCAAGGTGGCCCTGGTTGTCGGTCTGAGCCGGGACCTGGTCGGGCGCGGCTGGAGCGCGCGTCGGCTGGCGCAGGAGGCGGCCGCCGTCGTGGGCGGCGGCGGCGGCGGCCGGGACGATCTGGCGCAGGCCGGCGGAAGCGACGTCGCGCGCATTGACGAGGCCCTCGGCAGAGCCCGCGAGATGGTCCGTCACCTGGCAGAAGACGCCGAAACTTGACAGGTCTCGCCGGAGGGCGTAGAATCCGGGCACTTCCGGTGGGTGGGTAGCTCAGGGGTAGAGCACGTGACTGAAAATCACGGTGTCGTGGGTTCAACTCCCACCCCACCCACCACCCTTCCCCCATTCAGCACGCCCGCTTGCCGTCCGGCCCGCGGTGACGTCTGACCAGGGGCGCCCGCAGCCCCGTTCGCCGCCCCCCGCGCGAAGTCCCTGCTATGCTGTTCAAGGTCGTTTAGACACCCGTTTCGCACCGAATCCAGAGCCCGTTGATGACCCGGGTGCGCCACTGGCCCTCGGGGGTCTTTCGCCGCTATTGGCCGGTGGTCTGCTGTTGCGGCTGGAGCCGGCGAGTGGCCTGCTTTCTGCCGGACCCCGCCCGGCCACGCCTCCGTCTTGCTTGCAGGAACGCCTCCCGTGCGGTAGATTCGCAAGTAGCAAAATATGTCGCGTTTTGCCGATTTTCGGGAGAGACGGGTGCCTGTGAACTCGAACGGCGACGAGCAGACGGGCTTCCACGTCGTGGTGACAGGTCAGGAGAACGATGGCCGCCGCTACGAGATCGGCAGTGACGGCCTGCTGATCGGCCGCTCCGAGACCTGTGACGTAGTTTTCCAGGATCGAGAGGTGAGCCGTCGGCACGCCTATTTCTACACGGATGCGGGCGTTTGCTGGGTGGAGGACCTTGGATCGCGCAACGGCACCCTCGTCAACGGCGAGAGGATCGAACGGCTGCGCTTGAGCCGCGGCGACGTGGTGAGCATCGGTCCGAGTCGCTTTCTGTTGGGCTCATCTGACGGCACGGGCCGCCTCTCGCGCCGGCTCTGGTTCGGGCGCCCCGCCAGGGATGTCTCAGAGGAGCGGGCGGCGCCCCGGGGCGCCGTCGGGCCGCTGGCCGCCGCGGCCCTTGTGTTCGGGCTGACGGCCTACTTGCACTGGGTTCTGGGCCTCTGCGCGGTGGTGCTGGCGTCGCTTGCTTTTGCCGACATGCGCCAGCGCGCCGGACGCTTGCGCCGCAGCTTTCTCCTGTGCGGCATCTTCATCGGAGTGCTCGGTGCGGCCTCCAACGTGTGGTTCGGTCGCGTCGTGCCGCGGCGCCAGCAGTCCCACCAGGCCCGACAGTTGGAGGTGTGTCGCACCAACTTGCTGCACCTAGGTGACGCGATAGCGGCTTACCGGGCGGACAATGGCGGCCGCTATCCGCGGGACCTCGACTTGCTCGTGCAAGGTGGCTATTGCGTGGTCGAGAGGCTGCACTGCCCCGCCTGGAAGAGCAGAACTGGGGGAGGCGCCCGCTATCTTTACACGCCGCCTGCCAGCCGAATTGAGCAAAGGCCGGGGAGCGTTATTGTCACGGAGCCCGAACCCAACTGCCCCGGCGGACGAGGGGGCTGGGTGTTGCGCGGCGACGGTCGGCTGCAGCTTCAGCCGCCCGAGAGACTGAGGCAACTGCTCAGAGAGGCGGCCGAAGTCGGGCAGCGGCCGCTGCCCGGGGGAGGATAACTGCCGATGGCCCGCTTCCGCACCTCCATCAGCTTGAGGCTCGCCGTCGGGTTCGCCCTCTCGGTCGGGGTGCTCGGGGTCGCCCTCATGCTGACTCTGAACCGCCTGGGGCGGGTACGCACGGCCAGCCAACGCGTCAGCGAATACGTGGAGATACGACGCGAGGCCACACAGATACGTGCGCTGACCGAGCAGATGCTGGCTTTCCAGCCCGAAGTACTTGGTCCTTCCGGCATGGACTGGGACAAGTTGAGCGACCTGCGCGAAATCGCCGGCCAGATCCGGCAGATCGTTGAGCCCCTCGATGCCCGTTTCGGCCCGGATTGGGCGGCAGTGCGTCATCTGACTGAGGCCTCCGCGCGGTTCAGGGCGCTGCTGCTTCGCTACTCCTCCCCTCTCGGCGAGGGCCCGCCGCCCGATGAGGAGTTCAACACTGAGCTACGCATGCGGTTGGAAGAGATGTTCGAGCAGAGCGACCGACTGGCCGCTGCGTTCGACATCCGCGTGTTGGACGCTTCGGAACAGGCCCAGTCCGCCTGGGCCATCAGCATTGCGACGGCCCAGATCGTGCTGCCCGTGGCTCTGCTTCTCAGTCTCCTGGTCGTTCACTACACGCACGAGTCCATCGTCCGCCCCGTCCGCTCACTGGTGGAGGCCACCAGGTCCCTGGCCGGCGGCGACCTGAGCACGCGCATCCACCTGAAGGGAGCCGAGGAGTTCAGCGAACTGGCCAGGAGCTTCAACCGTATGGCAGAGGTGCTTGAGCAGAACCAGCGGCAACTGGTCGAAGCGGAGAAGCTGGCCACCGTCGGCCGCCTGGCGGCGGGTGTGGCCCACGAGATCAACAACCCCATTACCGTCATCGTCGGCTATACGAACATGTTGCAGAGCCGGCTCAAGGACAACGCCGCCGCCAGTGAGCAACTGCAGAACATCGCCGAAGAGGCCCAGCAATGCCGCGACATCGTGCAGAGCCTGCTGGACCTGTCCCGCCCCTCGGAGCACGCCCCGGGCGAGGTGATGAACCCCAGAGAGGTCCTCAGCGAAGTATTCAACATGCTTCAAGCACTGCAGCTCACCGAGGGCATCAGCATCCAGGAGTCCGTCATAGACCGCCCCTTGCCTCTGGCCATCGGCCGCTCACGCCTGCGGCAGATGGCACTGAACATCACCCGCAATGCGCTGGAGGTGCTCCAGGGCATACAGACCGCTCGGCTCCGCGTTGACGGCTTTCTGCGACCGCGCGATAAGCTGCCCGTGGCCAGAATCGGGGACGGCGTCTCCGAGAGCCATTCGTTTCTGCTGCTTGTGTTCGAGGATAACGGCCCCGGAGTCAGCCCTGAGCAGCGTGACCGGCTCTTCGAGCCCTTCTTTACCACCAAGGCGGACGGCATGGGGCTGGGGCTGGCCATCTGTTACAACATCGCCCGAGCCCACGGTGGCTTCATCGACCTGCATTCGGAACAAGGCGCCGGCACCACCGTCACTGTCGGCGTCCCCCTGATGAACTCCGAGTAGCCGTCTCGTGAGCAATGCCCTTCAGGCGCCTTTGCCACGGTCGGAAGGCAGGTCGGCGCCGAGCTTACCCGGGGAGCGCCGCCCGCAGGTCCCTCTCCGCGATGGGCCCTTCCCGCAGCGCCTGCAGCCCCTCGCCACAAAGGCTCACGACCGTGGAGGCCCGAGCGCCCGGTGCCGCGCCGCCATCCAGCACGGCCGCAATGCGACCGCTGAAGCTCTTCAACGTCTCGCGGGCCGTCAGAGCGGGGGGCCGCCCGCTCAGGTTGGCGCTGGGCGCGGCCAGGGCCACGCCCACTTGGCGGACCAGGTCCCGAGCTGCAGCGCAGTCCGGGCACCGCAAGCCCACGGTGCCTCCCTCGCCGTCGGGCACCACCATCGTCAACGGCCCCGGCCAGAAACGGGCCGCCAGGGCCCGGCCCCGTTCGTCAAACACACCCCATCGAACAGCATCATCCGGATTGGCAATCAGAAGCGAGAACGGCTTGCCCCTCGGGCGCTGTTTGACGCGCCGCAGCTCGGCGACGGCCTCCGGGTCGTCCGCCCGCGCCCCCAGCCCGTAAACCGTCTCCGTGGGAAACGCCACCACCCGCCCCGCGCGCAGCAGCACGGCGGCGCGCGCCAGGTCCTCCGGCCTGTCCGCCAGCAGAAGCTCGGTGCGCATCACTTCTCCCTTTCAAAGGCTTTGTCAGCGGCCCCATGTTACGCAGAGGTCTTCAGATGCGCAACCGGCGTTTTGCATCGGCCGGAGCGGTCTGGTACGCTGTCTGTAACCCCAACGCGGCGTACGATCGGGCCTTTGTTGGGGGAACACTGCCCCTGAAGCGGCCCGAAGGCCCGGGAGGAGGTTTGCAGAGTGAAAAGCATCGAGGAAATCAACGATCGGGGGTTTGGTGAGATCCTGAATGCGATGAACATGGGCGTCTACATAACGGACACCACGCGGCGAATCGTGTTCTGGAACCGGCGGGCGGAGCGCATCACCGGCCACACCGCCGAGGAGGTTATAGGCCGGCGTTGCAGCGCCAGGATTCTGCAGCACACCGACAAGGACGGGCGCCCCCTGTGTGCCACCGACCTGTGCCCTTTGGTGCGGGCGATGGAGAACCAACAGGCCGACGCAGAGCCGGTGATCGTCTACACCTTATCGAAAGACGGGGAGAGGCTTGCCCTCTCCACCAACGTCGCCCCCGTGCTCAGCGACGACGGGCGGGTCATCGGCGGCGTCGAGGTCTTCCGCGACGAACGGGTGAGCATTCGCGAAATGGAACTGGCCCGCACCGTCCAGCGTCAGATGCTCACCCGTGACCTGCCGCAGGATGAACGGCTGCGGTTCGCCGTCCAGTATGCGCCGCGCGACATGATAGGCGGGGACTTCTACCATGTGCGCCGGACCTCGAAAGATGAGTTCGCCATGTTCCTGGGAGACGCAGCAGGCCACGGGCCGGCGGCGGCGCTCTACAGCGCGCTCGTATACGCGCTTCTGGCCGAGTGCGCCGACGCCCTGGGCGACCCGGCCGCCCTGCTCAACGCCCTGAACGACCGCGCATCTCGAAGAGCCGGCGGGTTGGGCTTCTTCACCGCGGCCGCGATGAGTATTGACGCCTCAGACGGGCGGCTGCGCTACTCCCTGGCCGGGCACCCTCCGCTGCTGCTGCAAAGAGGCGAAGGAAATGTGGTCGAGCACCTGTCCACTCCGCAGCTACCGCTCGGCGTGACGCCGGACGCACATTACGAGAACGATGTCGTCCCCCTCGGTCCGGGGGACCGGCTGATGGCCTATACGGACGGGGCAACCGATCTCAGCGTAGGGCCATCGCAGCGACTGGGCCTGGAGGGGCTGGCGGAGTTGCTGCGACAGGTGCCCCCTGACGGT
>PUMJ01000171.1 GCA_003551305.1 Candidatus Brocadiaceae bacterium | reverse complement strand
GTTTCTCTTCGTCGGTGGGGCCCGATGGATCGGCCTCCAGCCCCTCGATGCGGTCGAAGACACAGGACGCTCCCCAGCGGACGACTCCGCCGCCATCCGTGACGAGGGTGATTTTGGGCTCGGTGGTCTGGCGGGCGACGCCGGTCACGTCAATACCGGTGATGGGCAACTCGTCCAGCAGGCCGGCCCCTCGCAGGAACGCCGTCAGCCGCGCCCCCGCCTCGTAGCGAGGGGCGTTCCACGGCCTGCCTACGGCGGGGGCGCCCTGCCACAGTCGGTCCACGACGGCGGGGGTTTCCGGCTCGGTCCAGTCGGCGGGCCGGCGGAACAGGTCTTCGGGCAGCCAGTGTCCTTGCCGGTCCACCAGGTGTCGCCGGCCGTTCCACAGCACCACGCCGGCCGGCTCGCGGTAGACGGCGCCGATGGCAAGCCGGTCAGGCAGTCGTCGGCGCACCTCCGTCACCTCCAGCACCCAGGGGGAGGCGCGCAGTTCGCGCTGGACCGAGCGGGCCAGGGTGGGGGAGAAGATCGAGGCCTCGTCGGGGAGCTCGTCGAGCTTCCGGCTCAGCTCCCGGCTCAGCAGCTCACGGTCCATCCACTCGGGGCAGTCCGCCAGGCTCAGCGAGCGCAGGTCGAGCCGGAACTCCGGCCTGTGGACGACAGCGTCCCAGAGGGTGACCGCGCCGACCCCCGTGGCGGCGACGGCAGCGGCCAGCGCCGCGCCCCAGAGCAGACCCCGCGCGACGGCGCGCCGGATGGGGCGGTCGGCCTTCGGGGTCTTCTTCTGTTTTTTCTTCCGGGCTTTAGCGGCCATCTGCGGGTCTCTTATGCGCTGAGGCGGCGCCGCCGGGCCAGGGCCGCATCCCGCAGGGCGGCCTGCACGATGCGGTCGCACAGGTCCGGGAACTCAATGCCGTCCTGCGCCGCCGCCATCGGCAGCAGGCTGCGAGGGGTGAAGCCGGGGATGGTGTTGACCTCCAGCACCGACAGCGTGCCATCGTATCCGTACAGCATATCCACACGGGCCATGTGCCTGCAACCGAGCGCGCGCCAGGCGCGCAGGGCTGCGTCGGTCGCCTTGCGGTAGATGGTGGGCAGCAGGGCCACGGGGGTGAGGTAGCGGGTGGAGCCGTCCTCGTACTTGGCGCTGTAGTCGAAGAACTCGTTCTCGACGACCAGTTCGATAATCGGCAGGGCACGTCCGTCCAGCACACCGACGGTCAGCTCACGTCCGTGGACATAGCGCTCCACGAGGACGACGTCCGCGTGGCGGCGGGCCTCTCGGACGGCGTTCACCAGGGCTTCAGGTCGCCTGACGAGGCCGACGCCGAGGCTCGATCCGCCCGTGGCGGGCTTGCAGACGACCGGGTAACCGAAATCGGCGAGGGTTTCGGCCGCGGCGTCCTCCTGCTGGTCCGGTCCGATGGCCAGATAGTCGGCTGTGGGGACGGCGTGGCGGATGAACAGGCGCTTGCTGGCGAGCTTGTCCATGCCGAGGCGACTGGCGCGCGGGCTGCTGCCGGTGTAGGGCAGGCCCATCTCCTCGAGCATAAGCTGCGCGGTGCCGTCTTCGCCGAAAGCGCCGTGCAGGGCCACGAAGGCGGCGTCGGGGCGGTGACGTTCCAGGCCCTCCAGGGACGGCTGGTTGACTTCGAACGGTATCACGTCGTAACCGGCTCTGTCGAGGGCGGCGGCGACGGCGCGGCCGGACTTCAGGGAGACCTCCCTCTCGCCACCCACACCCCCCATCAGAACGGCGGTCCTTGGTTTGCTGCGGCTCATGGACATTCTCCTCTCTCAGGCCACCTGCGTCCGGGCGGCCCAGTGTCTTACTTCCAGTTCGAGTCCAATATCGAATCGCTTGCGAACGGCCCGGCGCATCCTGCGCACCAGGGCCAGCACGTCCGCCGCGGTGGCGTTGCCGCGGTTGAGGACGAAATTGGCGTGGACCGACGAGACCTCGGCGTCGCCGACGCGGGCGCCCTTCATGCCGCATTCGTCCAGCAGCCGGCCGGCGTAGTCGCCGGGCGGGTTCTTGAAGATGCAGCCGGCGCTGGCGATGCCCGCCGGGTGCCGCTCGGCGCGGGCGGCCGCATACTCGGCCACCTGGCCTGCTATCAGTTCCCTGTCGCGGGGTTCGAGGCGGAATTCGGCCTCCGTGATGACGGCCTCCCGCAGGCCCGAGCCGCGGTAGCTGAACTCCATCTGCTCGGGCTCGAGGGCCAGGTGCCGGCCGTCCTTGCGCAGCAGCCAGACGCGGCTGAGCCGCTGTGAGACCTGCTGCCCCCAGGCGCCGGCGTTGCCGGCGACGGCGCCGCCGACGGTGCCCGGCAGGCCGGCCAGGAACTCGAGCCCCCCCAGGCCGTTATCCCGGCAGAAGGCCACCAGCCGGGATGTGCGCACCCCGGCGCCGACGCGCACAGCGGCCCCGCGGGCCGGCGCGATCGAGTCGAACACGGGGGCGGCGACGTGTATGACGGCGCAGGGCAGTTCGCCGTCGTCGACCAGCAGGTTGGAGCCGCCGCCCAGCACGCGCCAGGGGCGGCCGGCCCGCTCGCAGGCCCGGACACACCGGCGCAACTCGGGCAGGCCGGCGGGCCGGTAGTAGCGCTGCGGGGTGCCGCCCAGGCGCAGGGTGGTGAACTGCCGCAATTTGACGACTTTCCCGGTGGCGTGTTCAGGCTGCAATCTGGCGCCGTCCTTTCTCCTCGATCATGGGGATGATGTCGCGGGCGACCTGCCAGATATTGCCGGCCCCCATGACGAGCACGACGTCGTCCCGGATGACGTCGCTGACGATTCTCTGCTTCATGTCCCCGAGTTCGGGCACGTAGTGGCCCAAAAGGCCGATATGATTCATCTGTCGCACCAGATCCCTGGCGCTGACGGCGCGGCGGTCTTCCACGCTGTCGCGGGCGGCGTAGATGTCGCAGACGTAGGTGACCCAGGAGTCGCGGAAGGACTCGGCCAGCTCCTCCAGCATCTTGCGCGTGCGGGAGTACTGGTGGGGCTGAAAGATGACGAAGACGCGCCGGTTGGGGAAGCGCTGGTGCGTGGCGGCAATGCTGGCGCGGATCTCCCGGGGGTGATGGGCGTAGTCGCTGACGACCGCGACGTCCCAGGGGTTGCCTACCAGTTGCAGCCGGCGGGCGGCGCCCTCGAAGGACTCCATCGCCTCCTTGATCTGCCCGAACTCCATGCCCGCCTGGTGGCAGGCGGCGATGCCGGCCAAGGCGTTCATCACGTTATGGGTGCCGTAAAGCTCGGTGCTGAAGCGGTCAATCTTCTCACCCCTGTGGACCAGGTCGAAGTTGGTGTGTACCTTGGCCCGCCAGAGGCGCTCGGCGCGGTAGTCGGCCTCGGGCGCCTCGATGCCGAAGGTCACGGTCCTGACGCCGGCTTGCTCGATGACGGAGCGCGTGTTCTCGTCGTCGGCATTGGCCACAAGCACGCCGCCCGGGCCGACCGAGCCGGCGAACTCGCTGAACGCCTCCCGGATGTCCCACAGGTCGTAGAAGTAGTCCAGGTGGTCGGCGTCAATGTTCGTGATGACGGCGATGTGGGGGGCGAGGCAGAGGAAGGAGCGCTTGTACTCGCAGGCCTCTGCCACCAGGTATTCTCCGGTGCCGCAGTGGGCGCCGCCGCCGAGCTGAGGCACATCAGCCCCGATCAGGTAGGAGGGGTCCAGCCCGCCCTGCTGCATGACGTAGGCGATGATGGCCGAGGTGGTGCTCTTGCCGTGGGTGCCGGCGACGGCCACGCCTTTCTGGGCCTCCATCAGGCGGCCGAGCAGTTCCGGGTAGCGTACGACCTCCAGCCCGAGGCTGCGGGCGCGGGCCAGTTCAGGATTGTCCTCGCCGATGGCCTGGCTGATGATTACCAGGTTGGTTCCGTTGTCCAGCCCCCGGCCCTCGTGACCGAGGTTGACCTGGACCCCGCGCCGCGTGAGGCTCTGCATGACGGGGGCGGGGCGGATGTCGGAGCCCGTGATCCGGGCCCCCCGTTCGGCCGCGTAGCCGGCCATGGAACTCATGCCGGTGCCGAGTATTCCGATGAAGTGCCAGTGCTCTGTGGAAAGGTCAAACGCCTTAGAAGTCCGCCGGATTGCCATATTTCGTCCCTTTCAAGCAGCTTTTGAATGCAAGTTTTTAACCCCTGAAGTCATGACAGATGGTGACTGCGCAGCGGGGGTGAAGCCGGCCAGCGCGGCCAGTTCCCCCGCGACGGCGCGGGCGGCCATCGGGCGGCCCAGGCGCCGGGCGTTGCGGGCCATGCGGGCCCGCAGGTCGGTGTCTTCGGCCAGCCTGCCGATTACCGAAAGCAGGCGGCGTTCGGTCATCCCGGCCTGTTCCAGAACGATGGCCGCCCCGGCCCGCCGCAGCAGCCCGGCGTTGGCGTACTGGTGGCGGTCGGGGTGGTGCGGGTAGGGCACCAGGATGCTCGGCAGCCCGAGGGCCGTCAGCTCCGCCAGCGTCGAGGCGCCGGCCCGCCCCAGCACGAAATCCGCCGCGGCGTAGGCATCTCCGATGCGCGGCAGAAAGCCTATCGGCCGGTACCAATCGGCCTGGTTGACCGGGCTCTCCAGCGCCGCTGGCAGGTGCTCCACGCCGGTCAGGTGCAGCACCTGGAGCCCGCCGTCCAGCCGCCGCAGGGCCCCGTCGAGCGTGCGGTTGATGGGCAGGGCGCCCTGGGAGCCGCCCACGGCCAGCAGGGTGCACAGGTCCTCCCTGAGCCCGAGCCGCCTCCGCGCCGCCGCCCGCTCCACGCCGAACAGAGCGGCCCGCACGGGGATGCCCGTCACGCGCGCGTTGCGCGTGACAAGCCGGTGTTCGGCCGCGCGCCACTGCAAAAAGACACGGTCCGCCAGCGGCGCCAGCAGCCGCACGAGTCGGCCCGGCACGGCGTCCGCCGCGAACAGCGCCGTGCGCAGGCCCAGCGCGTTCGCCAGCGTGACCGGTACGAAGGAGTTGTGACTGCCCAGCCCCACTACCACGTGCGGACGGAAGGAACCGAACACCGACATCACGCGCCCGGCCGCCTCCGCGCAGCGCACCCCGAACAACGCCTTCTGCCGCAGCCCGGCCCAGGGGGTCGGGGGGACCTGCTGCCGCTCGAACTCGCTGACGGCCGCCGCGCAGTGCTGCTCGACGTCCCGGTCCGTCATCAGGAACAGGCAGCGCGCTCGCGGCAGCATCTGCCGGAGCGCGGTGGCCGCCGCCGCGCCCGGCATCAGGTGACCGCCCGTGGCGCCGCCGGCCAACACAACCCTGATGGACTCCCGGGATGTTTCAGGACACACGGGGCTCGTCACCTCCTTCCGGTTCGGGGGTGGGGACGATGCTCGCGCCCGCGCGCGCAAGCTTGCGGAGCCCCGAGTTGACGGCCTGCTCGTAGAGCGGGGCGTCCCCTGCGGGGGGGCTGAAGTCGAACCGCTCCGGCTGCTCCTGGGAGCGGGCGATGCTGACGAGGATGCCCGCCGCCAGCATGCTGGCCACCAGGGAAGAGCCGCCCGCGCTGATGAACGGCAGGCTGAGCCCCTTGGTGGGCACGCAGCCGGTGGCCACGGCGATGTGCGCGGCGGACTGCACGCCCAGCAGCACGGTCAGACCCAGCGCCAGGGCGAAGCCGAACGGGTCGCGGCTGCCCTTGACGACCCGCAGGCACTGCCAGAGCAGCAACGCCAGCAGAAGGATGAGCCCGACCGAGCCGATGAAGCCCAACTCCTCGCCGATGACGCTGAAGGCGAAGTCGTTATGGGCGCCGGGCAGGAATTCCGCCTTCTGCCGCCCGGCCCCCAGCCCCAGCCCGGTCAGCCCGCCCGAGCCGATGGCCACCAGCGACTGGATGAGCTGGTAGCCCGCCCCCCGCGGGTCACCCCACGGGTCGAGGAAGGCCGTCACACGGCGCAGGCGGTACGGCACGTCGAAGACAAGCTGATGGAGCAGCGGCAGCGAGGCCGCGCAGGCCAGCAGCAAAAACAGCGGCCGCGTGCCCATCACCATCAGCACCGTTACGCACACCAGGCCGGTCAGCACCGCCGTCCCGAAGTCCGGCTGCAGCAGAATGAGGCCGCAGGCCAGCCCCAGGAGGGCCAGCGGCGCCAGGAAGCCGTGGGTGAATGTGCGGATCCGCCCCAGGTTGCGTTCGCAGTAAGCGGCTGTCCAGATGCAGAGGGTCACCTTGGCGAACTCCGAGGGCTGGAAGCCGAAAGGCAGCCCGAGGTCAATCCAGCGTCTGGCCCCCCACCTGACCGCGCCGATGCCCGGCACCAGCACCGCCATCAGGGCGATGAACGTCAACAGCAGCAGCCCCACGTGGTGGCGGCGCCAGAGGTGATAGTCCGTGTTGGCGCCCAGCAGGAACGCGCACAGGCCCAGTCCGGTCAGTCCCAGCCGGTGGGTCAGGGTCGCCGTGAACTCCGTGCCGGTGGCGCTGACGGCCATCACGAGCCCGAAGCAGACCAGCGCGCCGAACAGCAGCGTCAGCCGCACGCTGGGGCGCCGCCAGCCGATCCGGGCCACCCTCTGGCGGGTCTGCAGGTGTTCTTCTGTGGCGCTGATTTGACTCATCTCAGATCCATATCCACAAGAGGCCGGCGCCAGCCGCCGCCATGCCGGCCAGGTAAAAGCCACGCACGATGAGCGGCTCCGGGTGGCGCGCTTCGAAGATGTGGTGCAGCGGTGCGATGGGCAGCGCGCGTCGCCCCAGCAGCCGGAAAGAGCCTATCTGCAGCAGGGAGGAACCGAACTCCACCAGGAAGACAAGCCCCGCCAGGGCGAGCACCGCCTCCTGCCCCGCGCCCAGCGCACAGACGGCCAGCCCGCCGCCGAGCGCCATCGAGCCGGTGTCGCCCATGAACACGCGGGCCGGGTGGCGGTTGAACCGCAGAAAGGCCAGGCTCGCTCCCGCCAGGGCGCCGCAGACGACGCTCAGTTCGGCCGCCCCGGCCACGTGCCGCAGGTCGAGCCGCGCGGCCGCCTCCGGCGTGCCCGCCGCCCAGCAGGCGCCGGCCAGCACAAGGGCCGCCGGCGGCACCAGCCCCGCCAGCAACCCGTCCAGCCCGTCAGTCACGTTCGTGGCGTTGGCCATGGCGGCGAGCACGAGGACGCCCCAGGCTGCAGCCAGCGGCAGCGCGAGCGCCGCGGAGCGGGCGCCGGGCAGGGGCCGGGCGGCGCCGGCGCGCGCCAGCATCAGGCCCAGCGCTCCGCCGAGGGCCGCCTGGAACAGGAGCTTGTGCCGCACGCGCAGGCCGCGGGCCGTGCGGCCCTGCCCTCGCAGCTTGCCGTAATCGTCCACCAGGCCGAGGGCCGCCAGGGCCAGCACGGCCAGCAGGGCGGCATGTACCTGTACGGTCGCCAGGTCCGCCCACAGCAGCACCGCCGGCACCAGCCCTACCAGCAGGATGAGGCCGCCCATGGTGGGCGTGCCGGACTTACCGGCGATGCGGCGGCGCAGCGCCTCGTCCTCGATGGGGGTCTTTTCCGTGCGCTCACGCACGCCCAGCCGTTCCAGCCGGCTGATGATGGGGCTGCCCGCCAGCAGCGCCAGGGCCGCCGCCGTGAGGGCGGCCAGCAGCGCGCGCGCGGCGGGGCCGGCCGCCGGGACGAGCTCCAGGTTGCTGAGCAGTGCGTGCAGCATCAGGCGGCCTCCCGGCGTTTCTCGAGGTCTTCAGCGATCCGTTCCGCGATCGTCTCCAGCCGCACACGACGGGAGCCTTTCAGGAGCACTGCGTCGCCGGGCTTCAGCTCTGCCAGCAGTGGCCGCCAGGCCGTCTGTGCGTCGGGGAAGCGGGCGGCCTGCTGGGAGGGGAGGGCGGCCTCTTGCCAGCCGTCCGAGGTATGGCGGCCCAGTTCTCCAACGGCGACCAGCAGGTCAACGCCGGCCTCGGCCAGTTCGCGCCCGGCCTGCCTGTGCAGCGCGGGGGCATCCGGCCCCAGCTCGAGCATGTCGCCGCAGACGACGACGCGTCGGCCGGCGGCCGGTTCCTCCAGGAAGCTCTGCACGGCGGTGCGCAGCGCAGGGGGGTTGCTGTTGTAGCAGTCGAGGATGAACAGCACCCCGCCCAGTGTGCGCCGTTCGTATCGCATGGGGGGCGGCCGGAAGGCGGCCAGCCCCTCCCGCGCCGCACCACGTCCGGCGCCGGCGGCCAGGCAGGCGCATATGGCGGCAGCGGCGTTCATCACGTTGTGGCGACCGCCCACCGGGACGCGGAAGCGGCAGCCCACGGCGTCGAAGGTCCAGCCTGCCCCGCCGGGGAACACCCGGGTGGGCCGCAGGTCGGCCCCCTGCGCCGCGCCGAAGCGGTAGACGGTTCCGTCGTAACGCGTTGCCAGGGCGGCGCAGCGTTCATCGTCGGCGTTCAGCACCAGGGCGCCGCCGGGGGAGACGTGAGGGATCAACTCCGCTTTCGCCTCCTTGACCCCGTCCAGGTCTCCGAGACCCTCCAGGTGGACCGGGCCGATGGCGGTGATGACGCCGAGGTTTGGCCGGGCGGCCGCCGCGAGCTCGTCAATCTCGCCCGGGTGGTTCGTGCCCATCTCCAGCACCACGAACTCGTCCCGCGGTCGGGCTGAGAGCAGTGTCAGCCCGACGCCGATGCGGTTGTTGTAGCTGGCCGGCGCGACCGTGCAGGAGCCGGTCCGCTCCAGGATGGCACCCGCCATCGCCTTGACCGTGGATTTGCCGTAGCTGCCGGTGATGGCGAGCACCGCGGCACGGAGCCGCCCCCGGTGCCATGCGGCCAGGCGCAGCAGGGCGCGTTCGGTGTCCGGCACACGGATGACCGCTGCGCCGGGCGGCGCGGGGACGTCGGCCCGCTGCACGACCAGGACGGGGGCGCCCTTTTCCGCGGCGGCGGCCGCGTGGTGATGGCCGTCGTGGTTCGGGCCCACCAGGGCGAAGAACGCCTGCCCGGGCTCAAGGGTCCGGGTGTCGGTCGAGACGCCGGTAGCCGTGGCGTGGGGCGGTCCGGCCGTCTGGCGGCCGCCGCAGGCGCCGGCGATGCAGGTGGCTGTGAAGATGTTGTCGTGTCGGAGGATGTTCACGATGTCTCAGGCGGTTTTCTTGCGTCGCAGGGGCATTCTCTCAAGTGTCTGACGGGCGACGACCCGGTCGTCGAAGGGTATCTTGCGCCCGCCCAGGTCCTGGTGGCGCTCGCAGCCTTTGCCGCAGATGACGACCATCGAGTCCGGGGAGGCGGCCAGCCGGACGGCCAGTTCGATGGCCTTCAGCCGGTCGGGCTCGACGCGGCAGCGACGCCTCTCTTCTACACCGGCGAGCATCCGGGCGATGATGTCCTCCGTCCGCTCGCTGCGGCTGTTATCGGCGGTGAAGACCGCCAGGTCCGCCCGCCGGGTCGCTATGCGGCCCATGATGGGGCGTTTGGTTTTGTCACGGTCTCCGCCGCAGCCGACCACGCAGACGAGCCGTCCGCTGACCAGGGGGCGGAGTGTCGAGAGGACTTTGTCCAGCGCGTCGGGCGTGTGGGCGTAGTCCACGCAGACGGCCGGCAGGTCCGCCCGGCCGGGCACTGCCACCTTCTCCAGCCGCCCGGGCACGCCGGCGAAGCGGCCCATAGCGGCCTGAACGGCCTCTCCGGTCACCTCATGTGCGAAGGCCGCCGTCGTGGCGGCCAGGATGTTCAGGCAGTTGTACGCGCCGATGAGGGGCGTGCGCAGGCAGAAGACCTCGAACGGCGTCTGCACCAGGATCTCCATCCCGTCCATGTCCATGGACAGGATCTGGCCGCGCACGTCAGCCGGCCGGTCGGTGCCGTAGGTGAGGACTTCGGCCGCCGTGGCCCGGCGGAAGTCGTCGGTGAACTCGCCGCCGGCCGGCAGGACGGCCACGGCACCGGGCTGAAGCTGTTCGAACAGCAGGCGCTTGGCCCGGGCGTAGCTGGCGCGCGTGCCGTGCATGTCCAGGTGGTCCTGCGTGATGTTGGTCAGGATGGCGACGTCGAAGTCAACGTGCGCCACGCGGTGCTGCACGAGGCTGTGGCTGCTCACTTCCATGCAGACGTGCCTCAGGCCCAGCCGCCTCATGCGGTGCAGCGACTCGTGCAGCGAGACCGGCTCCGGAGTGGTCAGGGTGCCCTCGGTCCATCTGCCGTCAATCCAGTAGCCGAGGGTGCCGATGGCGCCGGCCCGGGCGCCGGCGGCGTTCAGGATGGTGCGCAGTATCTCGGTGGTGCTGGTCTTGCCATCGGTGCCGGTCACGCCGGTGACGCGCAGCTCGCGCGAAGGTCGCCCGTAGAAGGCGTTCGCCAGGGCGCTGAGGGCGCGGCGGCTGTTCTCCACCTCCAGGACGGAGCAGGGCGGCAGGGGTTCGGGGACGCGCTCGCAGACGAGGGCCGCCGCGCCCCGTTGGAGGGCCTGCGGGATGTAGCTGTGGCCGTCCGCCCGCGTGCCCGGCACGGCCACGAACAGTGCCCCGGGGCGGACGCGGCGCGAGTCCGCCGTCAGGGACGTGACCGTGACGGGCGACGCGTTGTGAACCTGGAGGGGTTCGAGCACCGGGATGAGGTCTTTGAGCCGAAATTCGACAGGCGGCGTTGTCATACCGGTCCTCCGTCCGGGGCGGGGGTCTCACTCTCGGGGACTTGCATATAGCGGAGTGTGCGGCGGATGATGTCGCGTACGACGGGGGCGGCGGTTCGTCCGCCGTAGTAGCCCTCTCGTGTCGGGTTCTTCAAGAACACCAGCACGACCACCCGGCAGTCCGGGTAGGGGGCCAGGCCGGCGAAACTGGCCAGGTAGCGCCCCTCGCTGTAGCCGCGACCGTCCTCGCGGGCAAGCTGCGCCGTGCCGGTCTTGCCGGCCACGGGGTATTCGTCCATGCGGGCGTTGCGACCCGTGCCCTCGGCCACCACGCGGCGCATCATGTGCAGCACCTCGGCGGCGACTGTGGGGCCGACGGCCCGGTTGCCGGTGATGGGCTCACCGGCCGTGTAGACGGCCTCCCCGTCGGGCACGGATATGGACTCGATGATACGCGGATGCACCACGACGCCGTCGTTGGCGAAAGCGGTGAAGGCCCCCGCCACGGCCAGCGGCGTGAGGGCCAGCTCCTGGCCGAACGAGACGCTCACCACACTGTAGCTGTTCCAGGCGCGCAGCGGGCGCACGATGCCGCCTATCTCCCCCGGCAGGGCGATACCGGTCTGACGCCCGAAGCCGAAGGCACGCATCCCGGCGTAGAGTCCCTCGATGCCGAGCCGCATCGCGACCTGTGCCGTGCCGATGTTGCTGGAATGGCAGAGGATGTCGCTGACGCTCAGCACGCCGTGTCCCTGCACGTCGCGCAGCCTGCGGGCGCCGATGTGCCACTCTCCCATGTGGCAGTCGAACTCCGTCTTTGGGGTCACGGCCCCCGCGTCCAGGGCGGCTGCTATGGAGAAGGGCTTCATCACCGAGCCGAACTCGTAGGCGTCGGTGATGGCGATGTTGCGCTGGTTTGCCACGGGTGTGGCGGTGGGGTTCTGCGGGTCGAAGGCCGGCAGCGAGGCCATCGCCAGCACGCTGCCGTCCCGGGCGTCCAGCACCAGGGCGCCGGCGGCCTCGGGGCCATGCCGTTCGAAGGCGCGTGCCAGCTCTTCTTCGGCGATCTGCTGGATGTAGGCGTCGAGGCTCAGGTGGACGTCAAATCCCTGGAATGGCTCCCGGTCCACGCGGTCCAGCTCGGAGCGGAAGATGCGCCGGCCCCCGTCACACAGGACGGTCTCCATGCCGGGACGGCCGCGCAGGAGGGCGTCCATGGTCCGCTCGACGCCGGCCAGCCCCCGCCCGTCAATGTCCGTGAAGCCGATCACGTGCGCCCCCAGCCGCCCCTGCGGATAGAGGCGCTTGCTCTCCCGGCGCATGTGGACTCCCGGCAGGCTGAGGCGGCGAACGCGCTGGGCGAGCCGGTCCGGCACCTGGCGCCTGACCCAGACGAAATAGCGGTCCTTGCGCAGGTCCTGCTCCAGGCGGCGCCGGCTCACACCAAGCACCTCCGAGAGGATGGCGGCGGTGGCGTCGGGCTCGCGCACGCCCTTCGGGTCGGCGAAGATGCTGTAGCGCTGGACGCTGGCGGCCAGCAGTCGGCCCCTGCGGTCGAATACGCGGCCCCGGGGGGCGGACAGCTCCCGGCTCAGCACCTGCTGGCGCTCGGCGTAGTGGCGGTAAGTGTCGGCCTCAACTATCTGCAATTGGGCCAGGCGGGCCGTCAGCAGGGCGAAAACCAGCAGCAGCGCCGCGATAACCATCGTGGCGCGCACCCGCAGCGCACGGCCGGCTCGGGGGCGTTCCGTGTCCGTTGCTGATGTCAATTCGTCTCCTCAGGGGGATTGTCGCGGGGCTTCCGCGACGGTCACGGGGGGCGCGGGTTCGGGCTCGTGCTCGGACGAGGCCACCGCTGTGCCGGCAGCCGGGCCCACGGAGGGCGCCTCAAGCTCCAGCCCCAGCCAGGAGACCAGGTGCGCCACGCGCCGGGGGTTGCGCAGCCTGCTCAGGTGCGCCCGGTGCGCCGCCTGCTCCGAGTGCTGCTCCGCCACGCGGGTGTGCAGCTCGTGCACCCGGTAGCCGGTGCTGCGCAACAGGGCGTTCTGCCAGACGACGGCCAGGGCCAGGGCGGTGGCCAGTACCATGACGTATGCGACTTTTCCGGGTGTCATAAGCGCCTCACGGTCTGCGGGCAACTCGTAGCTGCGCGCTGCGCACGCGCGGGTTTCGCTCCACTTCCTCGTCGGTGGGCATCCAGGGCGAGTCGGGGAGTTCCTCCATCAGGCCCTGCCTTTTCTGGCGGCGCCAGGTGTGCTTGACCCGCCGCGCCTCCAGGCTGTGATAGGTGATGATGCCGGCGCGCCCGCCCCGCTCCAGCAGGTCCGGCAGCGCTTCCAGCAGCGCTTCCAGCTCTTCGAACTCGCGGTTGACGTATATGCGCAGGGCCATCATCACGCGGGTGGCGGGGTGGATGCGCCAGGTCCGGCGCCGGGGGGTGCGCCGGGCCACGACGCGCTTGACCAGCTCGGCCAGCTCCGCCGCCGTCTCAAGGGGGCGTTCCCGACAGATGCGCGCGGCTATCTGCCGGCTGTAGCGCTCCTCGCCGAAGCGGTAGAAGATGTCGGCCAGTTCCTCCTCGGATGCGGTGTTGACCACCTCGCGGGCGGAGGGCCCGGCGCTGGTGTCGTAGCGCATGTCGAGGGGGGCGTCGGAGTCGAAGGAAAAACCGCGTGAGGGGTCCATAAGCTGGTGGGTGCCTACGCCGAGGTCGGCCAGGACGGCGGCGAAGCCGGAGACCCCCGCCCGCTCGGCCACCTTCCGGGCGACGCTGAAGCGGGCGGGGTAGAGTTCAAACGGGCAGGGCGCCTCCCGCTCGAGCCGTTGCCCGGCGACCGCCAGCGCGTCGGCGTCTATGCCGACAACGAGCCCCTCGGGGCCGACAGCGCCGGCCAGGGCGAGGGCGTGACCCGCGGTGCCGACGGTGAGGTCAAGGACGGCGTCACCGGGTTGGACCTCCAGCAGGCGGAGCACCTGGCAGACCATGGCGGGCTCGTGCAGGGGCATCTGTTCGTCCGGTCTGTGCCCGTCGCCCTCGGCCATGGTTCCACACTGCAGAGTGCCGGCTAACATGCTCAGTCCCGTCCGGGTTGTGCGCGCGCTGCATCAGAGCTCTTCGTGTGCCGAATTCTCGGAGTGCCGGGAGGTTCTCGGGTAAGCCGGGTTGAGCAGGTCAGGCGCTGCCTGCTCGAATGCCTCCAGGTTCTCCACGGTGCGCTGCTCGACCAGCTCGCTACGTGTCAGTGACAGCCAGTTGTTGTGAGCCACGAGGCTTACCTGCTCCACCTCGTCGTCAATGCGGGCGTGCTCCTTGAGCCCGTCGGGTATCATCAGACGATTCTGCTTATCGGCCTCGACGAAGCGCATGCGCAGGTAGAAGTAATCGCGCGCCCTGCGGACAACGTCCGGGTCTATGCCCGGCGGCGGGTCCTCGAAACTGTTGATCGCCAGCCGGACGTTGGGCGGCGGGTAAAGGAATATCTGCTGGCGGGTGCCGGGCACGAAGTAGAAGGCGAGCCGTTCCGGCACGGGCGCCTGGTTGAGAGCCGCCTCGCTCTGGCGAACCCGCACCAGCTCCTGGCGCAGCACCGAGACCAGGTGATCGGGCAGGCGGAACCGGCCACGGCCGTCCAGGCTGAGCTGCTCCTGGTAGCCGAAGAGCCGGACCAGGCCCCCTCGCCCGTTGTCTCCCGATGGTGCCCCGATGCCGCCCATGGATATTCTTTCGCCTCCCGGCCGTTTTCAGCACAGTAAGCCGCGTTTGCTTCAACCGCCTTGCAAGAAAACGCTAATGCCGAAACTGTGCGAATACTACATTACCGCAGCCCTAAGAATACTACAGGTCCGCCAGGGCTGTGTCAAGGATTTTTTTCGCGGTTTTTCTCCGGCGCCTCGCCAGCCGCCGCGAAGCCCCTATAATGCCTCTGGAAGGGCTCCGTGGGCCTCTGGTGGCCCCGCGTCGCGATGCGGCCGGCCCGCGCTGTGGCGGCGGGGTCTTGACAGGATGGTTTTGCCCGGCCTCCACCGCCGCCCATTCGTCACCCCGCCACGCCCGGCCGTCCCCGCGGGCCGCCGGCCCGCGCCACGTCCGCTTGCGAGGGGGGGGCCTGAAGCGCCCGGGGCGATCGTACCGCCCGCAGGTGCCGGCGCTGTGTCGGCGTTCATCTGCGGTTCCCCTGGTTCTTGCGCTCACGTTTCCGGCCATGGCGGCCTGGGACGCGCACGGGGGCTTGACATGTTGACCCGGGACGAGTATCCTCGCGTATAGGCCATGGGGTCTGTTGATCGCAGGGGCGGGCCGCGGGTGGAGTGATGCCCCACCGTTTTCTGCGAAACGAATCCAATGTGTCGTAACGAACTGTTGACGAATGGCTTGAGCGACCCTGGAGGGCTGTGCACAGGAGGCCTGTGACCCCGGGGAACACGTTCTCACAACGGCGGGCGGCACGGCCCGTGGAAGGAAGAGTTTGCGTGATCATCATGGCACTGGACTACGGCGAGCGCCGCATCGGGGCGGCCGTCTGCGATGAACTGGAGATCGCGGCCCATCCCCTGCCGAACGTCGAACGCGACGGCACCGAGTGGCGGCAGATAAAGGACCTGGCGCAGGAGCGAGGCGTGGACCGCATCGTGGTGGGGCTTCCCCTCCGCATGGACGGCACCGAGGGGCGGCAGGCGCGGAAGGTGAGGGGGTTCGTGAAGCAGTTGCGGCGGGAGCTGCCCGACGTTTCGGTCGAGATGGTGGACGAACGCCTGACCAGCGCCCAGGCGCACAGCGCCCTCACGCAGATGGGGGCCGGCAGCCGCCGGAGGCGGCGCGCCGTGGACAGCATGGTGGCCCAACTGATACTGCGCCGTTACATGGGG
>PUMJ01000014.1 GCA_003551305.1 Candidatus Brocadiaceae bacterium | reverse complement strand
TGTGACACTCCATGTTCATCACGTTGATTATGATAAGGAAAATAATGATCCCACTAACTTGATCACTCTTTGCCCGAGTTGTCATATAAAAACGAATCATAACCGAGAGCACTGGCAATCGAGATTACAAGATTTCAAATACCGCTCTGCTGGCCCGCGAGGCAAACTTTAACCCGGCATGCGTCATTGAATGCGAACCTGAAGTAACCGACGCGCTGTGACAGTGACGTTTCGATCTCCGTCGTTATGCCGAGCACAGGAAAAAGATCTGATTTTTGGAAGGTGGAGCTTTGATCTGCCCCAGTCACCTCTTCCATGTGCGCATCTACCACGAACCGCGTGTCCTCTATCGAGTCAGTGACGGTGACGGTGATGTCGTTGCCAGGGCCTGCGGAGAAGCGAAGCAAGTCTTGCTCGAGCGTTGAAGCAGCAGACCGAATCTCGCTAAGCGACTCACCTTCCAGTTTCCCGTGACACCACCAATCAATCTTGTCTTTTTTCAGTGCCTTCGGACCTTCCTGGATATGACGGGGGTCAGCAGTTCTGTAATGAAACCGCTTCTCTCCTTGTGACAGTGTCAGAGTGTCACGGTGGGTCAATTCGGTATTATCACCAAACAGCGCAAAAATCCGAGCAATAGTTGCCAGATAGTAGATACCAATCTGTTCACTGCCTTGGCGTGTGAACTCCTCGAAGAGGACGTCGGTGTCGAATCGCACCCAGCAAATCTTGGAACTCGCTGATCCGGATGTCTGCTCCGTGGCATTGATGTGAAGGTTGTCGTCTTCTACGTTTATGATGACTTGGTCATCGTCGAGGAAGTTGCTAAGCCACATGAGTGGCTTGGCTAGCATTTCAACCTGTTTCCTTGACTCAAACGTCGCTTTCATTCCTCACCTCCGTCATCAGAAAACTTTGCCAAACACTTTTCGAAAAGCACTCGTAACAGCTGACCCGTGTTTTTCATCGGATCTGAGAGAAACTCAATCATCTCTTCCGTCTTAATCTCCGGGTCTTCTCTCTCCTCACCAGCCACGAAATCACAGAGACCCCGCGCTACCTTTGCCTTCCCGCCGCGTGTTTGAATGGCGAGGTAAATTGCGATGTCAGCTTCATCACTAATATCATCGTTCTGAAGCAAATCCTCAAGCTCTTCCATTTTCATGATCACTCCTCCTGTGCGTTAATCGCCTCCATTAGCCACTGTTTCCGCTCTTCCTTCTTATCTCCAAACGCAATCTCGAGAATGCGGTCAGGATTCGCTCCCAGAACAACGTCAACTGCCCGGCGCTCGTCATGAAGCATATACTGCCAGTCGTCACGCTCCAGCGACCCGAGTCCCTTGATATAACGAGCATTCCGCCGAGCATTAGGTTGAGAGGTGTAGTAGTCCTCAAGCTCTTGCTTCGAGTAGAAATACCGTTTATCGCCCGTTGAGAGCTCAAGCACGTATCGGGGGCTTTGAAGAATCGCGATCCTGCGCTCTTCGAACAAGTCGGGCCAGTAAGTGTAGAAGAAAGTCAGTAACAGCGATCGGATGTGTGCGCCATCTTCATCCGAGTCACTGAGTATGAAGATTTTCCGGTAGTTGATGGTGTCGATACTGTCGTCGAGGATTGAAAGCCCGAGCACACTGATCATGTCACTAAGCTCAGCGTTACTCAACACCCGAGAGTCGGTGTTTTTGTATGCGTTCAGCACCTTCCCCTTGAGCGGGTAGATTGCCATTGTCTCGGGGTCACGGACAGAAGTGCCTGTCTGCATTGCTGAGAGCCCCTCGACGACGTAGAGCTCTGCTTTAGAGGCATCTCGAGTAGTCGCTGGCACAAGCTTAGCAACACGCTTCCGAGTCTTCGTCTTCTCCTTCTTCTTGAGCTTCCGCCTCTTGATACGTTGGATTCGATCTTCAGCTGCCTCGACAATGGCATCCCGAATCACCTCATCCCGGACGATTTTGTTCAGGAACCGCTTGTCCGTGAGGATGGGATCAAGGTAAGGTGCGAGCTCGTCTTCCCCGTTCACTAACCGTTCCTTGGCCTGCCCTTCGAATGTGGGGTTATCGATGTTCAGGAAGACGACCAGGAACAAGTTATTGCTGATATCTCTCGGCTTGATGTCAAGCTTCGTCTCATCAGCGAAGCGTTCTCTCAAGGCCGTCTTCAGCTCCTGCACCATGTAGTCGATGTGAATGCCCCCACGCCACGTCCTTGCCCCGTTGACAAAGCTGATCTGACGAGTCGGAGCTTTATCCGGGCACACCCCAATACCCACTTTGACGTCATCAACTTCAGTTGTCACCCACCCTTCGTCACCAATCAACTGCTCCATGAAGCTGTCAATCCCCGAGCACTTGATCTTCTCCTTGTCTTCCCCGTATCCCGGCTTGAACGAGAACCACAGCTTAGGGAACATGTAAGAGAAGTCAAAGAGTGTTTTGCGGATCAGTGCAGGGTCAAACTCGTCGCAGGCGAACCGAGAGAAATCGGGGGTGAACTCAATCTCCGTGAAAGATCCATCACCAGCATCTGTAATGACAGGCTCCGTTTTTTCCTGCCCGTTGTTACGGAAGTGCTGCTCATACTCCTTATTATCCCGACGAATGCGCACACGGAGATGCTCGGAGAGAAACGTAGTCAAGGAGACACCAACGCCATAAAGACCCAGTGTCCGGCGCCTGTCGTCTCCGAAATTCGAGCCACTGCGAAGCTGCGTCAAGACAACTTCAGGCGTCGGAATCCCTGCCTCAGGATGCTTACCCATCGGAATACCAGCGCCATTATCTCGGATAGTAATCGCCTGGTTATCGCTCTGCAACTTCACGTCGATGTATGTAGCCCGTCCCTTGATGTGCTCATCAACGCCGTTGGCGATTACCTCCTCGACGATTTTCTCGAGAGCAGGCACCAGCTGCAAGGTAGCAAAATGAATGTTGCCGTCCTCGTCGTAGAGATGGGTAGTCCGGTTCTCCCAGCCCGTGTTCCCCACATACATCTCAGGTCGGGCGAGAACGTGATTACGGTCTGAGAGCACTTCGATCGTTTCTTCGGTGTATTCCAAGGCGATCACTCCTCTCTCTAGTGTCACCTCTTATTATAAGGGAAGTGGCCTGGGGAGTCAAGCCAAATATTTGGTGGGGTCGGGAATTTTGACTTCGACGAAAGCTTCACGGCGCTCTACGCAGGTTGGACATCGGCCGCAGTGAACCTCACCCCCCTCATAACACGTCCATGTGTCAGCGAAGTTAACCCCCAGTATTGTTCCCAGGGACACAATATCTGCTTTGCTGTATGAGAGGAACGGAGCCCGAAGCTCGGGGGCTTCGCCTTCATCAAATGCCGTGTTCCAGAGATTTTGCAAGGCCCGAAGAAACGGTTCCCGGCAGTCCGGAAAAACGTTATGGTCGCCTCCATGCACACCAGTAGCCACGACACCGAACTCACGTGACACCGCGACTCCGGCCGCAATATTTAGCATGATTGCGTTGCGGTTGGGAACGACGACCCGGCCGACGTCCTCCGCGTCAGCTGTCGGCATGCCGGATGTGTGAGT
>PUMJ01000259.1 GCA_003551305.1 Candidatus Brocadiaceae bacterium | reverse complement strand
GCCCGCCCCGGGGCGGGCGCGACCCCACTGAACCCACACGATCAGAACCTCCCGGTGGGTGGGTACCATGTCCTGGCAAAGTAATGTCGTCGCCTTGACAGCGGCCGCATCCTGGCTACAATATCTGCATCGGGCAACGATTGACGGCCGGACCGGCCCTGCCGTGTGGCGGGAGGTTCGGCGTATTTTCACGGGCGGCCCTGTGCGCGTCGCTTTGTCCTGCCCGCTTCCCGCAACCATTTGCCACGGGGATACTGCAATATGACGAATGATGATATGGAAGTGCTGAAGGGTAAACTGGATGAACGCAACTATAGCAAGCTGATGGCGCTGGAGAACCCCAAGCTCCACCGATTCGTCGCCGATTTCATCCGGCTCTGCCGTCCTGATTCGGTCTTTGTCGGCACGGACGAGCCCGAGGACCTCGCCTACGTGCGCCGTCGGGCCATCGAACGAGGGGAAGAGGGCGATCTGGCCACCGAGGGGCACACATATCACTTCGACGGCTACCACGACCAGGCCCGCGACAAGGACCGCACCTGCTACCTGGTCGAGCCGGACCAGGACCTGGGCGAACGCCTCAACACCGTGGACAAGGCTTCCGGGGGCAAGGAGGTGCGCGACTTCCTGGACGGGAGCATGGAAGGCAAGGAGATGTACATCCGGTTCTTCTGCCTGGGGCCGCTCGACTCCGAATTCTCCATCCCCTGCGCCCAGCTTACCGACAGCGCCTACGTCGCCCACAGCGAGGACATACTCTACCGCCAGGGCTACGAGACGTTCCGCTCCATCGGGGATTCGGAAGATTTCTTCCGCTTCATCCACACGGCGGGCGAGCTGGAGAACGGCGTCAGCAAGCACGTGGATAAGCGACGCATCTACATAGACCTGGACGATAGCATCGTCTACAGCACCAACACCCAGTACGGCGGCAACACCATCGGGCTGAAGAAGCTGTCGCTGCGGCTGGCCATCCGCCGCGCCGAGTCCGAGGACTGGCTGGCCGAGCACATGCTGATAATGGGGGTGCACGGCCCCGCCGAACGGGTGACCTACTTCACCGGCGCCTTCCCCAGCGCCTGCGGCAAGACGTCCACCGCCATGGCCCCGGGCGAGAGCATCGTGGGCGACGACATCGCCTACCTGCGCAAGCGCGACGGCACCGTCTATGGCGCCAACGTGGAGAACGGCATCTTCGGCATCATCCGCGACGTCAACTCCAAGGACGACCCCATCATCTGGGAAGCGCTCACCACGCCCGGGGAGGTCATCTTCTCCAACGTGCTCGTCACCGAAGAAGGCATCCCCTACTGGCTGGGCAAGGATGGAGAGTGCCCGCAGAAGGGCATCAACCACAGCGGAGAGTGGTATCCCGGCAAGACCGATGAGGACGGCAACGAGATACCGCCCTCCCACAAGAACGCGCGCTACACGCTGCGCATCTCCTCCCTCTCGAACGCCGACCCGCGCTTGGAGGACCCGGCCGGCGTGCCCATCGGCGGTTTCATCTACGGCGGGCGCGACAGCGACACCTGGGTGCCGGTCGAGCAGTGCTTCGACTGGGCGCACGGCATCATCACCAAGGGCGCAAGCCTGGAGTCAGAGACCACGGCCGCCACGCTCGGGGAAGAAGGCGTGCGCAAGTTCAACCTGATGGCCATCATGGACTTCGTCGCCATCCCGCTGGGCCGCTACATCGAGAAGAACCTTCGGTTCGCCGAAGGGCTCGGTGCGCCGCCCCTCGTTTTCGGGGTCAACTACTTCCTGCGCGGGGCGGACGGCCGTTACCTGAACGCCATCCTTGACAAGAAGGTCTGGCTGAAGTGGATGGAGCTTCGCGTCCACGGCGAAGCGGACGCCATCGAGACTCCCACAGGCTACATCCCCCTCTACGACGACCTGCGAAGGCTGTTCAGAGACCTGCTCGAAAAGACCTACACCGAGCAGGACTACGTGGAACAGTTCTCCACGCGCGTGCCGGAGCACCTGGCCAAGATCGGGCGCATCGAGAACATCTACCGCTCTCAGGTGCCGGACACGCCCGCTGTGCTGTTCGAGGTGCTGGAGCAGCAGCGCCGGCGGCTGGAGGCGGCCCGCGCCGCCCACGGGGACCTCATCTCCCCTCTGCAATACTGAGCAGACCTCCCCGCTTGTGCGGCGGTTTTCGGGGGACGTGCTTCGGGCGCGTCCCCCGCTCTTTTTCCGCGCGTTTTTGCCGTTGTGCCCACCGAATTTTCGGCCCCGCCCGGTCCCTGCGACAGCGCGGGCCGGCGGCGCCACAGGCGTGTATCAGAAGGGGGCGGCACCCCCGGGGGGGCGCCCCGGCTCGCGGGCGGTTCGCAGGGCCCCGTCTCTTCGGCTTTACTTTCGCTCCCCCCTTCCACGTAGAATCACCCTGGCTGCCATTCGCGCGAGGCGAGGGTAACAGAGCGACACGGCATGAGCCACAACGGTGAGCGGACCACCTCAACGGTGCGGCGCATCTTGAAGGCGACGACAGAGCGACTGAAGCAGGCCGACGTGCCGGATGCCCGACTGAACGCCGAGCTTCTGCTGGCGCACGCACTGGGCGTGCGGCGCCCCATGCTCTTCGCCCGGCCGGAGGCCGCCGTGCCACCGGAGGCCGCCCGCCGCCTGGAGGCGCTCACACGTCGCCGGGCCGCCCGGGAGCCATTGCAGTATCTGCTGGGCGAGTGGGAATTCTACGGCCGCAGCTTCGAGGTGACCCCGGCGGTGATGGTGCCGCGGCAGGAGACGGAGTTTCTGGTGCACAAATGCCTCGAAAAACTGCCCCCCGGCGCCGTCGGGCCGGCCGCCGACGTGGGCACCGGCAGCGGGGTCATCGCCGTGAACCTGGCCGCCGAGCGAGAAAAGCTGCGCCTGGTGGCGGCGGACATCAGCCCGGCCGCGCTGGCCGTGGCCCGTCGCAACGCCCGTCGCCACGGCGTGGCCGACCGCGTCATGCCCGTGCTGGCGGACCTGGCGGCGCCGCTTCGGCCCGGGGCGTTCGCGCTGGTCGCCTCGAACCCGCCTTACGTGCCGAGCGGGGAGATTTGCGGGCTCCAGCCGGAGGTCGCCCAACACGAGCCGCGCGCCGCCCTCGACGGCGGGCCGGACGGGCTGGAGGCCGTCAGGCGCCTGCTGCCGCAGGCCGGGCATGCCCTGGAGCCGGGCGGGTGGGTGGCGCTGGAAATAGGGCCCGGCCAGTGGGAGCCGACCCGGCACATTGCGCGCCGGTGCGAGTGCTATGACATCGAGACGGCGGAATTCGTCAGGGACCCGGCCGGCTGCCGCCGGGTCTTCTGCGTCCGCAAGCGCGTCGGATAGGAAGGCCGCATCGCATGCAGGAACTCGTCATCCGAGGTGGACGGCCGCTGCAGGGAACCGTGGACGCCAGCGGCGCCAAGAACGCCGCCCTGCCCGTGCTGGCGGCATCGCTGCTGACACAGGAACCGACCGTCCTGCACCGCGTCCCACGGCTGACGGACGTCGAGACCATGACCGCCACCCTGCGCGCCCTGGGGCTCGAGCTGGAGTGGACCGGCCCCGCCGACCTGCGCATAGCGCCCACCGGCACGGGAGGCACCGTCGCCCCGCGCGAGCTGGTGCGCCGCATGCGCGCCAGCGTATGCCTGCTGGGTCCCCTGCTGGCTACGCGCGGCGCCGCCACCATGCCCCTGCCGGGCGGCTGCGTCATCGGCCATCGCCCCATTGACCTGCACCTGAAGGGGCTGCGGGCGCTGGGCGCCGACATCCGCGAAGATGAACACCAGGTCTACGCCCGCACCGACGGTCTGAAAGGCGCACGCATTGACATGTGCGGCCCCCGCGGCAGCACCGTCCTGGGCACGGCCAACGTCCTGATGGCCGCCGTGCTGGCCGAGGGCGAGACCGTCATCGAAGGGGCCGCCCGAGAGCCCGAGGTGCAGGACCTGGCCGACTACCTGGTGGCGTGCGGGGCGCAGATAAGCGGCATCGGAACCCGCACCCTGCGCGTCGCCGGTCGCAGCCGCCTGCACGGCGTTGATTACCACCTCATCCCGGACCGTATCGAGGCCGGCACCTTCCTCTGCGCCGCCGCCATCACCGGCGGCGACGTGAGCGTGAAGAACCTGCGCCCCGAGCACATGGAGGCGACGCTGAAGGTTCTGCAGGAGGCGGGCGTCCGGATAAGCGACACCGGCGGAACGCTGCGGGCGCGCGCCGAACGGCCCCTGCAGCCCACCCGCCTGGCCACGGCCCCCTACCCCGGCCTGCCGACGGACATGCAGCCCCAGCTCACGGCCATGCTCTGCGTGGCCAACGGCATCAGCGAGGTGCAGGAGAACGTCTACCCGGAGCGCTTCACACACATGCCTGCACTGCAGCGCATGGGCGCCCGCGTCGAATGCGACTCGTCCCGCGCCCGCATCTACGGCGTCTCCGCTCTGCACGGCGCACGCGTGATCGCCACTGATTTGCGCGCCGGCGCCGCCCTGGTGCTGGCAGGGCTCGCCGCCGAGGGCGAGACCTGCATTAAGGGACTGAACCAGATAGAGCGGGGCTACCAGACCCCGGCGCTGAAGCTGCGCGCCCTGGGGGCCGACGTTCAGCGCCGCGAGGCCGACTGGTGCGAGCGGCGCGGGCGCCGCCCGGCCTGAACCGGGCCGACCACTGTGCTGGCGCCGGGCTGCCTGCGGACCCACAACGTTGCTGTGTCAGCGGGAGGGCGCGCCGAGCCCCCCGGACTCCATGCCCTGCCCTCCGCCATGACGAGCCGCCGACTTGTTCAGCGTCAGTTCAATGCGACGGGCCGCCTCCTCCCATTCCGGTCGCAGCGCCCCGGCGAAGATGCCCTGCCCCGTCACCGCCACCACGTAGGCGGGCGTCATGCTGCTCCCCTCCCCTTCCCGCAAATGGACAACAAGTTGCGTCATCGTATGTGCGACCTCCGAGATAGCCAATGCATCTTGCACTTGAACTATGCACACGCCGTGCCGGCGTTGCCCATTTGAGAACCCCCCGACGTAACATTATTCCAAACAAAGCCCTACGACGTTAGACGGGCGCGGGCCCCGGAACCCTTCATGCGCCGTCACCCCTCAGAAATGCAACACTTCTGCTCAAAAATTGACTTTTGCATCCCCGCTGCGCTATCATGCCTGCGGTCCGAACCCGAGATGAGCCGAGGAACCGCCATGAGCCCCTCCGCCGGTAGTGTCATCATCACGTACAACGGCATAGACGGGGCCTGCGCCGCGGCCATAGCCCTGCTGGCCCGCCCGCAGGCCGAGGTCCTGCTCACCAGCGCCGCCCGGGTGGGGGGCACTTTCGCCGAGCTGGCCTCTCGATCCGAACGCCCCGAGGAGGTCCACGTCTGCGGGCTGGGCGTCTACTGCGACTGGACCGAACTGGCCGAGCCTGCCGAGGCGCTCAAGCGCGCCGGCGTCCGCACCACCTGGCACTGCGGCCGCGGCTACCTGGATGCGGACGCCGAACGGTTCGCCCGGTTCTGCACCCCCGCGTTCATGGACCTGGGCAGCAACGCGGCGGCCGTCTGCGAAAACCTGGAACTCGGCGAGCACCCCCACGCCCGCACGCTGCTGGAGGTCGCCCGGCACGACCCGCACCTGGAGGGCGACCGGGCGGCGCCGAGCGGCGACATCCGCTTCTGGACGGACCTGATAAACGCCGCCATCGCCGATTATTTCAAATATCAGGACACCGACGCCTTCGCCGAGACGGTAAGGAAGCTGGCACGGCTTGAGATGGAACCGGCCGACCGGGACCGCGTCGCCGTCTTCCGCCGCACCGGCATGCGGCACGTGCTGTGGGGCAAGTCCGAGCCGATGTGCCGGCTGCGCCGGATCATCCGGCAGTGCGCGGAGGCGGACGAGGCGGTCCTCATCACGGGAGAATCCGGCGTCGGCAAGGAGTACGTGGCGCACCTTATCCACGAGCGGAGCCGGCGCGCCACCGAGCCGTTCGTGCCGGTCAACTGCGCGCTGTTCGCCGGCAGCGCCAACCTGGCCAACTCCGAGCTTTTCGGCCACGTCAAGGGCGCTTTCACCGGCGCCACCGCCGACCGGGCCGGCGCCTTCGCCGCCGCACACCCGGGCATGCTCTTCCTGGACGAGATAGGCGACCTACCCCCCGAGGTGCAGGCGAAGTTCCTGCGCGTGCTCGAGGACGGGCACGTCTCGCCCATCGGCTCGGACGAGCCGCGCCGGGTGGACGTGCGCATCCTGGCCGCCACCAACCGCAGTCTGCCGGAGATGATCCGCCGCGGGGAGTTCCGGGCCGACCTCTACCACAGGCTCTGCATCCTGCAGGTGCGCGTCCCGCCCCTGCGCGAGCACCTGGAGGACGTCGGAACCATCGTGCACGAGCTGCTGCCCTCCCTGGCGCCCGACCGGCCGGAGGTGACCCTCAGTGAGGCCAGCGTGGCGGCCCTGCAGAGCTACGACTGGCCGGGCAACGTCCGGCAGCTCATCAAGGTCCTCAAGAGATACCTCTACCTGGACCTGTCCGTCGAGGAACTGCTCGACCAGGAACGCCGGCTCGGTGCTCTGCGGCCGGCGGAAAGCCCTGCAGACACCAGCCTGCTGTGGCCCACCAGGGTTTCCGAGGTGCGGCCCATACGGGAGGTGCGGGACCACTACGCCGAGCGGGCCTTCGAGCTGATGGACGGCAACTACACGGCCGCGGCCCGGGCGCTGGGCATAGCCGTCAACACGCTGCGCGGCTATCTGCAGGGCGACTGAACCGCCTCCCGCGACAAGGGCGGGGGGCTTCAGGCGGCCTTCACCACCAGGCAGTTGCCGCCGGATTCCACGGCTCTTTGGAGCGCCTGTCGGGCGGCCTCCAACAGGTCGCCCTCCGTCTCGTGGGCGGGGGCGAACCGCGCGATCCCGAACGACGCCGTCACCGGGCGGCTGGTCCCGTCCTCATACTCCCATTGGAGCCCCTCCAGGTCGCCGCGAATGCGCCCCGTGGCGCTGGTGGCGTCGGAAGCCGTGGTGTGGGGAAAGATGATGCAGAAGGCGTCATCTTCCAGGCGCCCCGCCGCGTCGTGACAACGGATCTGCTCGCGGATAATCCGCCCCATCTCGGTCAGGATGCCGTCGGCCTCGGGGGCGTTCACGGGTTGGGGGGCCGCATCCCGCACGTCCAGCTCGCACAGGCAGAGGCTGAGCGGGTAGTTGTAGCGCCTGGATGAGCGGACGGCCAGCGTCAGCCGCTCCATGAACTCGACACGCTCGAAAACGCCCGTCCTGGGGTCTTCCTTGGCGGCCCGCAGCAGTTCCTTGCGCGCCTCGGTGTGCTCGCGGTCCCTGCGCCGTAGCTTCTCCACTTCCTCACGCAGGCGGCGCAGTTCGTCGGCGAGCGCCTCCCCCGTCAGATCCGTTTCGTCCATCGGGGACCTCCCAAACGGCAACGGCCCGGCCCGGCGGCGGCCGGCAAAAATCGGAACGAAAACAGTATGCACAGAAGCCGCAGGCAATATCAACAGGGCGCGTGCGAAACGCAGGCTCATCCGGCAGGCGGCGCGCGAAACGCGGGTGAACCGACGCGGAAAATCCATTGCTGACACGGGCTCAAAAGCCCCTCAAGGACCATCTATAGGGATGGCGCATTTCTCCGCAGAGCCACACGATGGTCACGGCGCATTGACCGTCCCGGCGGGATAGGCCCGGTGGCCCGGTTCGGATTGGTGGGGGTGCCGTGGGCCCCCCAGAATCATGCACTCACCCGCTCCGGACAGGAGAAACCGACAGACCGGCTTCAGGCGGGCCTCCGCCCGGCTGCTGGGGTCGGCACCCGACACGGAACCATCTCGCCTGGCCCCGGGGCGAATCGCTTGACAGAGGACCGCAAAACAGCTATCCTTATGTAGGGATAAGGGAGGTTCGCCATGCCCGCGGCGACGCGGGACGGCTGGACGGCAAAGCGCAAAGGGCGTTTTCGCGAAACGAACCCAATTCGCCCTATAGGATTTCTTTGTAAGGACTTACGTCAGAGATGCGCTGCGGGCGGATGGCGGACGTCGCCCGGCCAGCGCTCGGGAACACGGCTCAGGGGACGTTGACGACGATGCGGGCGCTGCCGACGTTGTCCCGTTCGTCGGTGGCGGAGACGACGAAGACGTGCTCCCCCGGCTCCAACACCTCGGTGCGGAAGGTGAAAGGCTCTTCCGGAGAGTCGAAAATGCCGTCGTCGGGGAAGACCGGCCGCCAGGGGCCGGCGTTGCGGCTGAGCACTATCTCGGAGATGCCGCTGAACTCGTCGCGGGCCACGCCCGTCAGCTCGTAGCGGCCGTCCTGCAGGCGCCGGGCCTGAAGGCTCTCCACGGCAGGCGGTCGGTTGTCTATCAGGATGGGCGGGGTGACCCGCTCGGCCGAGAGGGCCTCCTCCGGCGGACGCGAGACGTCGTCCCGCGCCACGAGCCTGACCAGGTAACGGCCGTCCGGCACGCGGGCGGTGTCCCACTGGTAGGCGGGCCTGTCGCGGATGTCCTGCTCGAGCGGTTTCCACTCGGCCTCGTCCAGGCCCCGGTAGTAGAGGTCGAAGGCCAGTTCGTCTTCGTTGGGGTCGGTGGCCCGCCACTCCAGGTTCAGCACCGCGCCGCGCGCCTCGTTGGGGGCGCGCTGGCGGGCCTGTTCGGCCTGGCGGCGTGCTCGGGCGGGCTGGTCATCGTCCGGAGGTCTCAGCAGGGAGCGGCCGTTCAGGGTCATGTCCTCGATGCGCGGTCGGCGGTTTGCCTGCCGGTAACTGACCTCCACCCCCCACAGGCGCGGCGTGCCGGTGCGGGGGCGCGCGGTCATCTCGACGCTGAACTGCGCAAACCGCCCCATCGGCACGTCGAGGCGCTGGCCATCGGCCCGGCTGCTCCAGCGCGACCACTCGCTCCAGTGTTCGTCCGGCTCGCGGGAGTTGCCGGTGCGCACGCGCACCCTGACGTCCTGGCCGACGCCGACGGCCCGCTGCCACTGCAGGCGGCCCCAGCGGGAGAGGTAGCCGGCATCGTGGACGCTGCTGACGAAAGTGCCCTCCGGCCGGAAGCCTCTCTCCAAGCGCCAGAGTTCGCCGGGATTGGCGGTGCCGATGAACGCATCGCCCTCGGGCGCCACGGCGATGGTCTTCACGTAGGCGGGTTCAAACTGGTCCAGAACCATCTCCACCGCGCCGTCAGGGGCGACCGCCATAAGCCGGCCGCCGGGTCCGGTGCCGGCCAGCACCTGCTCCTCGAACAGGCCGACACTGAGCACGAAGACCTGCCCGAAACGCGCCAGCAGCGAGGCGCCCTGCTCCGGTTCGATGCGGTAGATGCTGTTGGCGGCCCTCGGCGCCCCCGGCACCGGCCCCCGCATCCCGGGGGGTGGTTCGGCCTGCTGCCCCCGCCCCTCGGGCGACGCCGGGCCCGCGGGGCGGGCCTCCCCCTGGGCCGTGCAGACGTAGATGACACCGTCGTAACCGATAACGATGTCGTGGATCTCGTCCTCCTCGGCGTCGAACAGAACACGGGACTGCCCCCGGCGGTCCACCGCATAGAGGAGCCCGCCGGGCGAGGTGCCGGCGTAGACGGTCCCGGCGCCGTCAACGACGACGCACATCAGGTTCCGCTGGGGTACGTTGAGCAGCTCGGTGACGTCGCCGCCGCGGTCAAGCCGGTAGAGGCGCCCCTCCGGCCCCGTGGCGCAGTAGATGCGATGATCGGGCCCCAGGGCCATGTCCCAGACGTAACGACCCTCCAGCTCAGCGAAGGTGCTGACTTCGCCGCGCCGGTTGATGCGCAGTATGACCCCCTCGGGGCCGGTGCCCGCCAGCACGGAGCCGTCCGGCAGCGGAAGCACGCTGAGCACCTGGATGTCCTCGTCGTGGTGGAGCCGTTCCAGGTCGTCTCCCGCCAGGCGATACACGGCCCCCGGCGAGCCGGTGCCCACGTAGACGGTACCATCATGGGCCACCTCGATATCCCAGACGAAATCGGCCTCGAGTCCCTCGATCTTCTGCGCCGGCGGGGCAAGCTGCAGTTCACCGGTGGAGAGCACGGAGATGCCCTCGAGGGTGCCGGCCGCGAACTGCGCGGCGCCGCTTGTCCTCCAGGGCTGCCTCGCCGCCGCTGGGGACGCCAGCGCCGCGAGCGCCACAATCAAAGCCAGGTATCTGCGCATCGCTGTCTCCCGCCCAGAGAACCGTTCAGGGCGCGAAAGGTTCGGGTTCTTCCACGGTCAAGGTCAGCATGTGCGCGCCTTCCAGTATGTAGGGCGTCTGCACGCTGGTGACCCGGTCGGAGGTGAGCCGGTCCGTGCGCCCGCTGGCGCCGAACTGGAGGATATTCATCGCAGAGGAAGGCAACGCCGGCATGGGCCGGCCTCTGTAACGGACGCCCTCCTCGACGACGGAGACCCGCACGTGGAGATCGCGGCTCGGCTCCGTATACTCCAGCATCTCGATCAGGTGCTCGAAGCTGCGGGGGGCAAACAGCCCCGGGTCCATGCTGGACCTGAGCATCATGCTGGTCATGGCGTCGCAGACCAGCACGCGCACCTCGCTGCCGGGCCGGGCGGTCTCGGGGATCTCCAGGGGGACTTCCCGGACCACCTCGCGCCCCTGCCACTCCCGCAGGCGCACATGCAGGGTTACCTGTCCGCCGGCCGGCACCTGCAGCCGCTCGGCGCGCACTGACTCGATCAGCGCCACCTCGAACCCCTCTTTCAGTTCGATCTCGTAATCGACCGACTCAATGGCGACCTCCCGGAAGGGGTTCATCGCCAGGGCGGCCAGCGGCATCTGCACCAGGGTGAACGCCGGCCGCAGGGGCGACCAGTCGGCGAAGTCGTTCTCCAGGATAAGCGGCTCCTCGCGCCCTTCGATCCGGATGCGGGAGCGCGCCCTCATCGTGTAGGGAGCGTCCTGCGACTGGAACCGCAGGCTGCTGTAAGCCACGGCCAGAAAGGTGTAGAAAGGCGCCGTCTGCCAGAAGCCGGCCACCTCGTAGTTGTACTCGTCCTCCTGCAGGCCGCCCACGCGCACCGTGCAGGGCAGCATCGGCGCCCGCTCGCCCAGGCGGGCGATGATGGAGGAATCGCGGTCCTGCGTCAGGCGACCGACAATCCTGTCGGCGCTGCTGACCCTGAAAGACATCTGCAACGAGGGCACCACGGCCTGGGCGCGGCCCACCGCGAAGGGAAGGTCCACCGCCCCCAGCCCCATCATCGGGTGGCCGAACGCCGCCACGCGCTCGCCGTCCACCCACGTGATGGTGCCCATACCGGAGACGTTGAGGTCACCTGAGACAAAGACCACCCCGCCCGGCATCCCCGGGCGCGGTTCGAGGTCGTCCTCGGCGTGGGCTGGGCCGCCCGCCGCCTGCACAGGCATGAAGCCCGCCGCGCCGAGGGCGTCCAGCAGGGGCTCGGCCCGGGGCCCCAGCCCCCCCAGGGCCAGCGGCAGGGGCAGCGGGCCGAACTGCGCACGGTCATCGGCCGGCGACGGACCGGGCAGGGCCAGAGAACGCGCGCGCTGCTGCGGCAGCAGCGGCGGCAGGGCCGCCCGCATCAGGGCGTCCTCGAGCAGGGGGGCCGGCAGATCCTCCGCCGGACGGGCCAGAAGCTTCTCGGCCAGCTCGGCCGTGCGGCGGCGCATGCGCCGGGCGGACTCCCTTCGCGCCGCCCCGGGCGCCGGTTCGCCGCCCTGCAGGTCAATCTCCTGCGCCTGCAGTATCTCCTCGGCCGGCGTGACGCCCGCCAGGGGAACCTTCGTGAAGCGCCACCCGTAGGCGAGCGCGCCCACAAGCCGGTCCTCAATATAGATGGGACTGCCGCTCATGCCCGACACGGCGCCCGCCTCGTCAATGACCGGACCGCCAAGGCGGATCAGTATGATGTGCCCCTTCGGATACCAGCCGTCAATGACGGCGAGGACTTCGACCGGGAACTGCTCCGGCTCCGCCCCCTGCAGCGCCGTCAGGCCGTAGCCTGTCATGCCCGGGCGCACCTCCGAAACCGGCATGATGGGGGGAATCTGGTCCGCCCGCACCGAGGGCCCGATTACGGCGCCCGCAACGAGCGCCACAATTACCACAACCCATCGGACACGTGTTCTTCCCATTTCCCGCCTCTTGCCACCGGACGTGCGGAACACATATTCAATGTAATGGTAAAGCCTTGCGAATGCAAAGACTGCCGCCCGTCGGCGGGGCGCGGGCAAGCCTCGCCCCGCCGTGACGGGAATTCCGGATCGCGGAGCGGACGGTGTCCGCGGCGGCCCGCATGGCACGCGGGCACCGGGGCGCCCTGCGAGTGGCCCTCAGCCGTTCTCGACCTCGACCTCTTCCTCTTCCGGCTCCATAGCCTCGCGCATGGCGCGCTGGGTCTCCTCGGAGAGCAACAACTCCATCAGTTCCCGGTCGCGCAGCAGCTCGCGCATCCCCTCGTGGCGCAGCACGCGCCCATAGTCCCCGCGCCGGATGGCCGCCTCGAGATCCTCATCTTCCAGCAGCCGCTGGAGCGTCTCATGCTGGAGGATGGCCTGGATATGCGCGTCTTCCCGCAGCCGCTCCGCCACTTCCGGGTCCTCTCGCGCCACATGCATGAGCCGCAGAGTGTCCGTCAGCAGGAACTGCTCGGCCGGGTTGAAGCGCGAGACCATCTCCCGCAGTCTGGACCTCTCCGCCACCCGGACGAACGCATTCTCGCTCTCCGGGAACGCCTTCACCGCCGTATCCGCCACCAGCAGCAGGATGAGCACCACCACCAGCCCGCCCAGAAGCCCGCCCAGCGCGCCCAGGTTCCGGTTCCAGCGCCGGGTGACCCCCATCTCCGTCTGCCCGAACTTGCGGTTGGCCAGCGTTGCGCTGATTTTCAGCGAGATGTAGATCAGCAGCCCCGCCCCCACGCGTGCGACCACGTAGGCCGTCCCGCCGGTCAGTCCCGTGTTCCGCGCCAGCGCACCCCCCAGGCTCTCGCCGAACGGGGCGCTGCCCACGTACGCCACCACCAGCGCCACCAGGCCCAGCAGGTCGTACAGGAAACCCCGCAGGTAGCCCCAGACAACCGAGAGCAGCACCACGACGACCGCGACGAAGTCGAGCATCCCGCCTCCCCCCGCGAAAGCAAGAAAGCCACATAATGGCACTGCCGGATAATATCCGAGAATGCCCCGCCGCTCAACGTCCGGCCGCCGAATCGCCTTTGCAGCAGGCATCAGGGCCGGCTATAGTGCCACCTGCCGACTCAACCGCACGGAGGCAAAAGATGGCCCTGGGAGACGTGACCGAGCTGGACATCGTCAGGCACGAAGACCCGCTGACCGGCCGCCCCGTCGAGCGCCTCAGCGACAACCGCGGCAACACCTGCCACCCCTACTTCACACAGAACCTCTGCTCGCCGGACGGCAGCGAGGTGCTGCTCGCCTCCGACCGCTCCGGCACCTGGCAGCTCTTCAACCTGCTCACAGGCGACGGCACCCTCGTGCAGCTCACCGACGAGGCCGGCCTCGGCACCCACGGCGCCGCCCGCCATCCCACCGAACCGCTCGCCTACTACTTCGCCGGCCCCCTGCTGAAAGAGGTGGACCTGGAGGAGCTCAGCACACGCGTCCTCTACGCCCTGCCGGACGGCTTCAGCCCCGCCATCCTCTCCCTTTCCGGGGACGGCTCCCGCCTGGCCTTCGCCTACTCGGAGCGCCTGCAGCTCTCCACCGGCACCGGCCGCATCTACTCCCGCATGAAGGAACGCCTCTACCGGCGGCCCACCTCCGTCATCATGTACGTGCAGACGGCCACCGGCACGGCCGACGCCATCTGGGGCGAGAAGGCGTGGATCAGCCACGTCAACATCTCCCCCACCGAGCCGGAGATCGTCCTGTTCTGCCACGAGGGCCCCTGGGACCGCGTCCAGCGCATGTGGGTCGTGGACGCCCGGACCGGCGAACTCTGGCCCCTGCTGGAGCAGGAGCCGCACTACGAGAAGGCCGGCCACGAGTTCTTCCTCGCCGACGGCCGCGTCGGCACCCAGTACAGCCGCCGCGAGAGCATGGACGAGCCCTGGCAGGACCACGTCACCACGCTCTGGCCGGACGGCACCGAGCGGCAGGACTACGCCTGGCCCGGCCCCCAGGCCATGCACGTGCAGGCCGACCCCGAGGGCGAACTGTGGGCCGGCGACAGGGCCTGGCTGCCCGACGTGCCCGAGCCGGAAGCCACGCTCTGCGTCTTCCGCTGCCTGGAGGAGCGCATCGAGGGCGAGCCGCTCTGCGTGCACCGCACCTCCTGGCTCACGCAACGCTCGCACCCGCACCCGTTCTTCTCCCCGGACGGCCGCTACGTCTTCTTCAGTTCCGACCGCGCCGGCAACTGCAACTTCTACCGCGTCCCGGCCCGCTGGTAAACCGCGCCCCTTATCATCCTCGCCCCCCCTCGATGCAGCAGAATTCACCGCGGAGACCGCTGAGAACGCCAGAGGCTGTACACGATAACGGCAGGTAGCGACCATGCGGTAGGGTGCGCAGGCCGCGCGTCCAGCAGCCGCGCGGGGGCTTCCTCAGTGTATCAAAGAGCAAATGGATTCGTTTCGCAGAAAACCCCCGAGGCGCCCAAATCGGACGGCGGCGCCCGAACGGGTCGCCGCGCGGAGGCCCCGTCTATCAGCGGCGCCATGCATCCGTTGAGGTCTGCGAGACGCGGGGGGCTGTCCCTCTCGGCTCCCGGGCCGGGAGAGTGGGCGATTCCGATACCGCAACCCGCATCCGGCTGCCGGTCTGACCGGCCGGGAGCGTCAACGCGCTGTGGCGCGGCCATTGCCGAACCGCCTACATGCTATACGTTCATAGCGTTCCCGTCAAGCATTCTGCCCGCGGGGTGCCGGCCGGCACCCCGGGCTTCATATGTGGCGCGGCTTCGCAGCGCTCGTGGGGAGGCCCGGCAGGGCCGAATCAGACATGGCCCGGGGTGAAGCGCGCCCCCGGCGCGCAAACCCCGGGAGAACAGGATCCGACAGAAGCAGAAGAGCCCCCGCGAGGGGGCGACTCAATCCGGCGGCCCTTGAATCGACCCAGCCGAATGCCCCAGAATCGCCCCTACGGGGCTCCGGACCGGGGGAGCGGACCTTTCCCGCCTTTGTTTCTTCACGCAGCGCCGTGCGACGCCTAAATGCGATCGTCGAGCCACACGTTCTCCGACGTCCTGCCCGGCGGCGAGCCGCCGGGTATGAGGGCGGCGCCGCGCTCTGCGAGCGCGCAAGGCGCCGCACTCCAGAGAGCGCCGCTCGTGCCTGTCGCACAACTCTACATTGTCCGCGGCGTGTCCTCTGGAGTGCGCCGCGCTCTGTGAGCGCGCTGCTTGCTACCGCTCTTGCGACCTGCCGGCAGGCGGCGGGCTTTGCCCGCCTTTGTTTCTTCACGGAGGGCGGTGCCGCGCTCTCCCCGGCGTTGTGCCACTACAGACTGCCGCGCGAGCCCCGGGCGGTCAGCCTTCAAGCT
>PUMJ01000085.1 GCA_003551305.1 Candidatus Brocadiaceae bacterium | reverse complement strand
CGATGCGCAGTAGGCGCGTTCGAACACGACGCTTTCTGCGGCCAGAGCGTCGAGATGCGGGGTCCGAACGCCGAGCTTGCGCCCGGAGGCCGCCAGGCAGTCGAAACGCAGATGGTCGGCCGTTATCAGCACAACGTGAGGCGACTCGGGCTTGCGGGCATTCCTCATGGAGTTCTGAACCTCCTCGGCTCTAACCTGCGGTCTTGCTTCCAGTCCGCCCTTCGCTTGAGTCCAAGTCCCGGGGCAACGCCTCACGATCCCCCGGCCGAGTGTTTTCGGCACGGGTGTCGTCCCCCGGCATCCTGACGCCCTCAGTCCTGCAGGGCTGCCTTCAGTTTCTGCACTATCGCCGTCTTCCGCTCCCACTCCGCGATGGTCAGCGGAGTGATGCCGTCACGGTTCATGATGTCGGGGGCGGCGCCGGCCTCCAGCAGGACTTCGACGATGTCGGCCCGGTCAAGGCGCACAGCGATGTGCAGCGCCGACCAGCCGGAGCTGTGATCCTGGGCGTTGACGTCGGCTCCGTCGGCGATCAGCTCTCGGACGCGATCGAGGTCCCCGCTATCAACCGCCCGGCGCAGCTCTGGGCCGTGCCGGCCAGTGCCGGGGACGTGGTAGTCCTCCACCACCTCGATCTCGACGGTGTAGATGTCATCGAAGCCGCGCTTTCGGGCCAGAGCGTCGGGGGTGATTCCGTCGTTGTCGGCGAGTGACCTGTCGGCGCCGGCCTTCACCAGCGCCTGCGCTATGGCCGCGTAGTTCTCCCCCACCGCGTGATGCAGAGGGGTGCGGCCGGCGGCGTTGACCGCGTTGGGGTCTGCGCCGGCTTCAAGCAGACGCGCCGCCGTCCAATCAACGACCCGTATCGTACCGCGGGCGTAGCCGATCCACGCCGCCCAGTGCAGCGGAGTATTGCCGTCGGCGTCGCGGGCTTCGAGCTCGGCACCGTCCTCCAGCAAGGCGTCGAGCTTCCTCAGAACCAGCCTTGGGTCGTGCCGGTGTGCGCTCATCCCCTGGGCGGCGGCGGCGTGCAGGGGCGTCCAGCCCTCGGCGCAACGGGCGTTCGGGTCGGCCCCGCGTTCCAGCAGCATCTCAAGGATGTCGAACGAACCGTCATAGACGGCTCCGGCGGCGGCGTGCAGCGGCGTCCAACCGTCGTGGGCCTTCGCCCGCACGTTGAAGCCCTTTTCGATCAGATACGTCGCCACGTCGGCCTTGCCGCCCAGTGCCGCCCGATGCAGCGGCGTCCAGCCCTGGCCGTCGCGCCGCTCCTCGGCGCCGGCCTCCAGCAGCGCCCGCACCATCGCCAGGCGCCCCTGCGCCGCGGCGATGTGCAGGGGCGTGTCACCGTCGGTGTCCTTCACCGCTTGGACCGGCAAATTGACGTCGGCGCCGGCGGCGACCAGCGGCTCGACTATCCGAGCGTGGCCGGGAAACGCCGCACGATGCAGCGGCGCCCAGCCGCCGGCCCCCAGGGCGTTCGGGTCGCGCCCCTCGGCCAGAAGGCGCTCCACATTCTCCAACTGGTTGTGACGCGCCGCCTGGTGCAACTGCTCGTCCACATCCTCCAGGTAAGCGGCTATGGGCGGCGTCTCGCTGATGCCGTCCGGACGGGGTATCTCGATCTCCGGCCCCGACTGAAGCGTCACGATGCTCTCGGCTGGCATCGTGAGGCGCCGGACGGGCCGCGCCGGCAGGTCAGCCAGACGCACACCTTGCTCTCGGGCGCTGGTGCGGTACACGCGCGTGACCTCCGGGGCGAGCCCTTTGACCTCCAAAGATAGCGTGACGGGACGGTCGGTCTGGTTCAGAGCCACTATGGTCAGGTTCCCGTCCTCCCTGTGGTGCCAGGCCGAGACCACCACGTCGCCGTCAATGGGTGCGGACTCGACCCGCACGGCACCCGGACGCACGAAGCGGAAGAAGTGCCGGAAGGCGTGGTAGTTCGAGGTCGGCCGCCCGTGGTTGTGCAGCATGCTGAACTGCCAGATCGTCCACTGGCTCACGTTGCCGCCGGCCAGGCCGTTGTGCATCAGGCGGACGTTGTTCAGGTTCCGCGACCACTCGCGACCGCCGACGCTCGTCTCCGTCATCCACATCTCGCGCCCGTAATAGTCGTCCAGGGCAGCCCGCAGCCGCCGCCAGCCCTCCACGCTCGTGCTGTGATGCACAGCGAAATGACCCGGGAAGCGGCTCGTCTCGGCGTCCGCCATCACAGGGCGGATGTACCCTATCACCCGGTGAGGCTGTGGTGTGAGATCCTCGTGAAACAGGATCTTCGTGTCCAGTCCGTCCCGCTCGAACCGTCGCATCACCGCCCGCACGGTCTCGCGCAGGCTGTGCGGGTTGTATACGCAGGAGCCGTAGGGCTCCGGGAAGGCCAGCTCGTTCTGGATGCTCACGGCGGCCAGCTCGAGCCCATGTTCCCCCTTCAGATGCCGGATCGAGGCCGAGAGGAACTCCGCGAAGTCCTCGCGCCGGTCCGGGCGCAGATGACCCGCATACTCGATCTGCCGGTTGGTCTTCATCCAGGCCGGCGGCGACCAGGGGGACGAATAGACGTCGTCCACGCCACGCTCCATGAACGAACGGACGAATGCCATCTGCCGCTCGTGCGATTCACGGGAAACCCGCTCGGATGCCGGAAGGGGGTCGTCGGGATCCGGCGGTTCGAACGAGAACGGCATCGGGTAGCGCACCATCGTGACGCCCAGATCGAAGACCAGGTCGTCGTAGAACTGCGGTTCGCAGTAATCGCTGATGTCGTGCATGAAGAAACAGGCGCCGAAGCCCCGGAGCGTCTGGTGCGTCTTCGTGACGTCCACGTTGACGTTGATTGGCCCGGAGCTCGGTGCAGAACCGGCGCGCTGCGCGTGAGCAACCGAGTCTCCCATCCCACCGCAGAACGCTACCATCATTGCGGCGAAAACCAACACGCTTCCTGCTGTATGGACATCTGCCATCAACGTCTCCTCCTTAACTGACGGAAAACTGCCGCTTACGACCTCGTCGGTTCCCCGCATCCGGGGAGCCGGGCGCCAAAGGCGGCCATCTGGCCGGCACCGGCCAGATCAAACTCGTGGCTCTGCGTCTCATTCCCACTGCGGAACACACGCCCCGAGGCCCTCCCCGGGCCCGCCGGGGGCGGGCTTGAGGAAGTCCTCGTCGTCCGGGTCCATCGAGAGGAACCGCGGGTCGCCGATCTTCGATTCGGCAGCCTGGCCGGCGGCACGGCGCTCGGCCAGCCACGCCTCCAGCGCCTCGGGGTCCTCGGAGAAGTGCAGGTTGCCGTCGAGCTTCTCGGCCTGCGCGCCCAGGCTCGCCGGGCCGACGATGATGTTGCCCGACACCTCCAGGTTGTGGGCGCGGTGGGACAGAAACCGCGGACCTACGTAGGTGTTGTTCTCCACGAGCATGTTCTCGGGCACGCCCATTCCGCCGTCTAAATGGATAAACTGTCGCGGGCGGTAGGCCCGGCTCCTTTCCACAATCTCACCGGCTCGCCTGTCGCGCTCGGGATACACATACTTGCCGACCTCGAACGGCCGCTCCGGGTTCCAGGCCACGCGGTTGTACCGCACCACGAAGTTGAAACGACCAAGCCTGAAACCGCAGGTGGAGACGTTCCCCTCGATCAGCACGTGCCGGTGATAACCGTGGTGCTGATATCCGATGTTGAGCACATTCTCGACCCTATTGCCTACTAACACCACCCGCTCGCCGAACGGCGTGCGCAGCGACACCGCGCTTTTCACGTCGCCCTGTTCGGTCAGGTCGTTGTGGGCGATATAGAACTGCTTGGCCCCGTGCGACCGGAACCCGTGCTCGTGGTCGTGCATGTGGCGAAGCCGGTTGCCCACCAGGGCGATGCGCGTCCCGCGCGTCGAGAACATCCCGTACGCCCCGAAGTTGTGCATATGGCAGTCGAACACGAAGACGCAATCGGAGTGGCGGTTGCCGAACGCATTGCCGCCGACGCGCTCGATCTCGAGGTTCCGGAACAGCAGGTCGCGGCTCCGCGGCATGCTGAACTGGACGTGCCCCTCGCTGCGTAGCGTACTCTGGCCACGGAAGTGCAAGTCCATGAAGCGCCAGTCCCGCACGCGCGACAGCACGACCCCGCCCGTGCCGTCAATCAGCGGCTTGTCCCCGGACGGCTTCGCCGGGTCGGTGTACGCGCCCACGACGACAGGCCCCTCGCGGCCCGGCAATTCCACCCCTTCGGTCGGAAACTCGTCGCCCCGGCGAAACAGTATCCGCGTGTTCGGCTCGGCGCGTTCCAGGGACCGCGTGAAGCTGCGCCATGGCCGCTCCATTGTGCCGGGGCCCTCGTCATCGCCGTCGGCAGCCACGTAGACCGTCCGCCCCTCGAACGGCAGGACGTTGATGGTCACCGTCGTCTCGCCCTTCCTGCCCTCGGCGTCCCTCACGCGCATGCGCACCGTGTACTCGCCCGGTTCGCGGAACACGTGGGCGACGTTGAATCCGATGGCGGTCGGCCGGGGATGGTCAGGATCGTTCCCGGTCGCGTCGAATTCCCACTCGTAGTGCGCCCGCACGAAGTTGTCGTTCGCCAGCCCGTCGGTGCCGACGCCGTCGAAGAACACCGCCAGCGGCGCCACGCCCTCGGTGCGGCTCGGATACGCGTGCGCCCGGATGCCGCCATCGGGCATCGGCGGCACGGGCAGGCCAAAGACCTCCAGCAGGTCCGCGCGCGGATACACGTCCCGCGCCCAGTCCACCGGGGTCAGCCCGGCGTTGTCCTTGATGTCTCTGCGCGCGCCGGCTTCCAGGAGCATCGAGGCGACCTCGGCGTCCAGGTTGATCACCGCCCCGTGCAGCGCCGTGTAGCCGTAGCGGTCCTGCGCGTGCACGTCGACATCGCGCGACATCAGGTCTTCGATGATCGGCAGTTGCGACTCACGCCCCTGCATGTCGCCCTCGCGGGCCAGCAGGATCAGCGCCGTCTGTCCGTCCTCGTTGCGCTCCTCGAGGCTTACGCCGGCGTCCAGCACGACGTTGACCTTGCGCGCCACAGCCTCCGGGTCGTAGTTCTCCAGGTCGCGGTCGGCGGGATTGACGACATCGTGCAGGCGCGTGCGTATGTTCCCGGCGATAATCCCCGCCCGCCGCCGTTGCCACCAGTCGTTCAGTTCAAGATCGGTTTCCGGCGGCGGCTCCGTCAGGCTCGCCCCGGCGTCCAACAGCAATTGGAGTATGTCGACCGAGCGCGCATGGGAACTCTTGACGGCTTTGTCCACGGGAGTATGCCCGTGACTGGGCTGGTTCTTCAGCGGGTCCGCACCGGCGTCCAGGAGCAGGCTCACTATCTCCACGTCACTGCGCTCGACGGCGTCCATCAGGGCCGTGGACTGCCAGTTGCCTTCCAGGTCGGTCGGGGTCGCCCGGCCCCTCTCGGCGTTCGGGTCCGCCCCGCGTTCGAGCAGGTCGGCGACCGCCGCCGCGTCGCCGCGGTTGATGACGGTAAAGAGCTCCTCGTTGAGTGCGGCCTGCGAGTCATCGTTGTCCCCTGCCCGGACGGCGGGTGCGCCGCCTGCCGTCAGCACAAAACATATCACAAGCATCGTCAATCTCGCTGCATGTTTACTCATCATATAACCTGCTTTGTGCCTCGTAGTGTTTCGATTTTGATTCGGGCTCTTCTTCTTTCCGACTTATCTATTCTTCGTCTCCGATGCGGAAGGGGGTGCAATAGCGGCCGTCTTCGTCCCGTTCCAGTTCCACCCGCTCCATCCCGAATCCCTCGCGCAGCCAACTGTTGATCACCGGCGCCGTGAACTCGGGACGCCAGTTACGACGGGATTGCCGGCGCACCTCGCGATAGAAAGCTTCGAGGCTCGGCTCGTAGCCAAGGTGCTCCATGTAGGCGAGCAGGGCGCGGTCGGGATCGGGGAACTCCATGGGCTCGGCCGTGGCGCCCTCTTCGCCGCTGAGGCGCAACCACTCCTCGGAATCCACCCGCCGGCCGTCCACCTGGAACCAGGTCTCGCCGCCGGCGTGGTAGGCGTTGCCGGAGAAGTCGAATTTGGCCAGCTCCGGCTCGCGCATTTCGATCAGCACCTTGTCGATGCCGGGCATGTGCAGCCGGTTGCCGGCGAAGGTCACGTTCTCGAGGAACTCGCTGGCGTCGGTGCGAGCGGCGGTGCCCACTACAGCCCAGCCGCCGTCCATGTCGTAGAACGTGTTCCGGGCGACGAGCACATTCCGCAGGCCCTTGCCGGGCGTAGCGGACGGGTCGTCCGGATCGCGCGGAGCCGTGCCTCCGCCCCAGCCGCCATGCCACTGCCGGCTGGCGATCCGGATCGCCCAGTTCTGGCCCACCTGGGGGAACCGGGGACCGCGGAACAGGTTGCCGGCAAACAGGCCGCCGTCCCAGTCGGTGATGCTGATCCCGTAGCCGAGCCGGGTGCCCTCGGCCTTGCCGAAATGCGTGGCGACGTTGTTGATCATAGCCATGTTCACGAACCGGTGGCCGCCGACGCCGTTGCCGCCGGCGCTGCCCACGATCTCGTTGGCCGCGTACAGATTGTCGTCCACGAGCACGTCCAGCACACCGTGCTCGCGTAGCGCCGACCATTTATTGCCCTGGCTGGCCCCGCGCAAGAACATGTTGCCCCGGAAGACCGTGTTATAGACGTTGCACACGTAGGTGTTGTGGCTCAGGCCGAAAGCGATGCCCGGCTTGTTCGCCTCGCGGTTCTCCCGTGTGCGGTAGTGCAGCCAGCCGTTGTGATCAAGAATGCACTCTTCAAGCAGGAACGAGGCGTCGTTCGCCCAGATACCCACCGTATGGCCGATGGGCCTGTACATGTCCAGGATCAGCGATCGACGGATGACCACGTCGCTGATCGGCGTTTCCGCCTGCCGCCCGCGCTTGTCGTAGTTGATGAAGCTGACGTGGGCGTAGCGCAGCAGGCAGTCCTCCACCAGCACGTTACGGAAGGCGTTCCCCCGCCCGACGGCGAAGAACATCCCCGAGGCGTTCATGTTTTCGCCCGCTACGACGGCGTGGTCGGGCGAGTCCGGGTCCTTGCGGCTGTCGTAGATCTCGACTCCCGTGATTACGACGTGCTTCGCACCTCCCCGGTGGTGCCCCACCCTCAGGCGCGAGTTGCCGCGCAGGACGGGGCGCTCGTCCGCCGCTCCGTAGGCACCGAGCACGAACGGCGCCTCCGTCGAACGGCCGTCCGGCAATTGCATCGCCTGGTTATCCCACGAGTCGCCGCGCCGCAGCAGCACCCAGTCCCCGTGGCCCGCGCGGGCCTGCTCCAGGGCCGCCTCGATGCGCGCGTAGGGTCTCACATCACCGGCGGGCAGGAACGGATCGTCGCCGACCTCGGGCGAGGCCGGCGGGTAGACGACCGCCGTCTCATCGTCGCCGTCCGTGCTGCTGACGTAGATCAGCCGGATGTCGTTAGATGGTGCCAGAATAGTCCAGCCCTCTTCGTCAACGGGAAGCCACCTCTCGGGAAAGCCCCAGTGGGGCGGATGCTCCAGTGCCGGCACGGGATCGCGCGCGAACACGGCGCCGGTCGGGGAGAAGAGGGCGAAAACCAGAACCGCCGCGGCTGCCGACACCGCGCCTTTTATCCCATGGTATCTTTTCGACATATCGTCTGCTCCTTCCTGTAATGACTGATGATATCGACTTTTGATGTCCAGGATATGATGATTTGTGGCAATTGGTCGATCCTTCGACTCCAGTTTCATTCCCACTGCGGAACACACGCCCCGAGGCCCTCCCCGGTCCCGCCGGGGGCGGGCTTGAGGAAGTCCTCGTCGTCCGGGTCCATCGAGAGGAACCGCGGGTCGCCGATCTTCGATTCGGCAGCTTGGCCGACGGCGCGGCGCTCGGCCAGCCACGCCTCCAGCGCCTCGGCGTCCTCAGAGAAGTGCAGGTTGCCGTCGAGCTTCTCGGCCTGCGTGCCCAGGCCCGTCGGGCCGACGATGATGTTGCCCGACACATCCAGGTTTTGGGCGCGGCCGTTCAGGAATTGCGGGCCGACATAGGCGTTGTTGTAAACGCGAATGTTCTCGCAGGTGGCGATGGAAGTGCGCAGGGCGACCAGGGAACGCTCCCGGATAGCCGGATCACGTTCCGGACGGTATATCTCCGGATCGAAGTCCCGCTCCGCCCGCCACAGCATGCGGTTGTTGCGAATGACCACGTCCTGAGCGACCTGCCAGAAACCGCCGGTCGAGACATTGCCATCGATGAGGACATGCCGCTGGGCGCCGCCGCCCTGGCCGGCCGGATTTCCGCCCATAGCTACTACGGTGTCGAAGCGGTTGTGGGCAAATACAATGCGTCCGGCGGGGTCCTCCGTGGTCCGCAGGCTCATCGTGCTCTTGACGATGCCCAGGTCGTTCCAGTCGTTGTGGGCGAAGTAGGAGTTGAGCATCTGGTGCTGGCGTACTCCGTGCTCATGGCCGTGCTGGCGGTGCTGGCGATTGCCGATGTAGGCCACGCGCGTGTTGTCGGCGAATCCGAATCCGTAGGTGCCAAAATCGTGCAGGTGGTTGTCCACGGCGAATTTGGCGTCGGCGCGGCGGGTGAAGATCGAGAAACCCACATTTTCGATTTCCAGCCGGTACCACAGCGCATGCTGTGAGCCGGACGCCTCAAACAGGGTCTGCCCGAGCGGGTCGCCCGGTTTCCATGCCGCGCATATCATGCACCCGTTTGAGGCGCATGCCTGGACGCGCGACTCCATGGTGTTCGGGAACGGCCCTCTGAAATGCAGGTCCATGAACCGCCAGTCGGTTGTGCCTTCCATGCGGACAGAGCCGCCGCCAACGAGGAGCGGCGCCTTGTCCGAAGGCTTTTTCGGGTCGGAATAGGCGCCGACGATCACCGGCCCCTGTTTGCCGTGGATTTCGGCCTCGTCGAGGACGAACTCGTCGCCGCGGCGCAGCAGTATTCGCGTGTTCGGCTCCGCCCGCTCCAGCGATGCGGCGAAACTCCGCCACGGCCGCTCCATCGTGCCGGGACCCTCGTCGTCGCCGTCGGCCGCCACGTAAAAGGTCTTGCCCGTGAAGGGCAGAACCGTGATCTTGACGCTGGTCTCGCCGGTTTTACCGGCGGTGTCTTTGACCCGCATACGCACGGTGTACTCGCCCGGCTCGCGGAACACGTGGCCGACGTTAAAACCGATCGCCGTGCTTCGGGGTGCGTCCGGATCCACGCCCGTCACGTCGAAGTCCCAGTCATAGTAGGCGCCGACAAAATCGTTGCCGGCCAGGCCGTCGGTGCCCTCGCCCTGGAAGAAGACCGACAAGGGCGCCACGCCTTCGACGCGGCTGGGCGCGATGTGCGCCCGGATGCCGCCTTCCGGCGTCGGGGGGACCTCCAGCCCGAGCGCCTCCAGCACGTCGGCGCGCGGGAACACCTCCAGCGCCAGGTCCGCAGGCGTACGGTCGAAGCGGTCGGGCAGGTCAGTCCTGGCGCCGGCGTCGAGCAGCATGGTCGCCGCCTCGGCGTCCATGTGATAGACCACCCAGTGCAGCGCCGTCATCCCCGCCCAGTCCTGCACGTCCAGCTCGGCATCTTGCCGCAGCAACTCGCTGATGACGTTGAGCATCGACTCGCGCCCCTGCATGTCGCCTTTGGCCATCACCTGCAGGAGCGGCGTGCGGCCCTGGGCGTTGAGATTGCTCGGACTCGCGCCGGCCTCCATCAGCAGGCGGATCTTGCCCGCCGCCGTCTTCGGGTCGTGCCGGGCGGCGTCGCGGTGGGGGGTGGCCGCGTGGTGGATGAGTGAACGGATGTTCTCCGGGATGCGTCCAGTGCGCAGCCGGCGGTGCCAATCGGTGTAGTTCTCACCCCATTCCATCGTGTCGTACGGTTCCTTCGTCGGTTCAGCGCCCGCCTCGACCAGCATCCGCAGAATCTCGAGCGACTCGGGGTACGGGCTCAGAATCACCCGGTCATGGGCGCGGACACCGCCCAGCGGCGTGTTCAGGTTCGGGCAGGCGCCGGCATCCAACAGCAAGCGGACGATCTCAACGTTGCCCGCCTCGGCGGCCGACCGCAACGCGAAGTTGATGAACGCGTCGGGGTGCTGGGCTTGCGTTACCCGCATATCAAGCGCGTTTGGATCGGCGCCTTTGGCCAGCAGCTCCTCGACCGCCGCCGCGTCGCCGCTGCGAATGGCCTGGAGCAACTCGTCGTTGAGTTGCTTGAGTTCTTCCCTTTGAGGAACCGCCTGCGACCGGACCACCGGCCCGGACGCCGCGCACGACACAAACAGGCATGCCACCAAGACCATAATCCAGCGCGGTTGCTTATACATCGCTTGCTCCTTGTCATTCTTCACGTCGTCGAACGCCGGACGTCACGGCACGGTGAACTCCACCAGATAGTACATCGTGCCATACTTCGTGCCATCTATAGCAAAACTGCCACCACCGCCCTCACGCTTCACGGGCAATTCCACCGGCTCCTGCGGTAACCGCCCGTCGTGGTCGAGCGCGTAGACCCGGAACGGCTCGTCCCTGCCCAGCGTGATCGTCGCCTTGACCGGCTCCATCCGCAGCGGCCCGTCGCCGGCGACGATCGGGCTGCGTCCCTGCTGGTCGTCGAGCACCGTGCCCTCGTTCAGCGCCCTGCCCACAGCGTGGACCAGGATGGCGTCCGAGTCCGACAAAGAGCCCTTGCGCTCCCGCGCGCTGAGGTAAAGCAACGCGTAGTCGGACTGCTGCTGCACCGTCACATCCGAAAGCCGGTGCGTCTGCCCGCCGCCGAAACCGATAACCGCCTGAGTGCCCGGAGTGTCCACCGTGAAGAAACCGCGCCCGGAATGATCCCATTCCAACTGCCCGGTCGTCGAGCGCACGAGGCGCGATTCCTTATCCACGTAGGGGGCGAATGCGCTGGTCAGCGGCTCGTCCGCCGGCTCGTCGGTGATCTCCAGCCGCACGCGCCCGGCGGCGAAGGCCGTGCGGTTGGCCGCCCAGTCGTCCTCGAAGCCGATCACGCCCTCCTCGAGCCCGGCCAGGCTGAACCGGCGCACGAGAACCGTCTCGCCCGGCTCGACGTCGCCCCGGTAGATCATCCGCGCCAGCGCCGGATACTGGGCGATGTTGATGATCCGGTCGCAGTGGCCAACACGCGGGACGCCATAATGGAGCTGCTCGATCAGAGGCGTGTTGCTGGCGAACTGGCCCGAGAAATCCCAGTCCTGCAGGCCCATCCCATAGACTCCCACAAGGGCCGTCCCGTCCCCGCTGCCGGCCGCGGAACGCCCGCCCCACTCGGTCAGGCCGAAGGGCCGGTCGGCCACCACCAGCCGCCCCGCATTCAGCAGGCCCGTCCCCGGGCGCTTGAGCATGGGCTGCGTGTGAGCATACTGGTGGCGGTCGATGAACCCGATCCGGTGATCGGACGCCATGTTGTAGTAGAAACCCAGTGGGGTGGCGGTGAACCAGTTCGAGCCCACGATAAGGCCCTCGTAGCCCGTCTCGCGGATTGCGCGAACCATCCGCTGGTAATAGGCGTCCTGCTGCTCGAACAGGAACCGGTGCGCATCGATGGTCCGCCGCGTTTCGGGGCGGGTGTAGTACCCGCGAAACGTCTCGATGTTGCGCTCCTCGAAGTTCTCCTCCGCGCGCAGCTCCTCACCCCAGGCCTCCTGAAGCGCCGCACGGCTCCCGTAGCGCTCCAGCAGCCAGTCGCTGAACTCGCCGTCCAGGTAACGCCCGTAGGTCGGGCAGGCTTCCACCAACTGGGGCACGTTGCCGAAGAAGATACAGTCCTCGTTCTGTATCTCGATGTAGGCCAGCGAGGGCTCCTCGGCGTAGCGACGGCCGGTGACCGTGTTGACCCGGTTCAGCTTGTTCTGCATCGCCCGGATGTGCAGTTCCTGCAGGTCGGGGGCGAAGTTGACCAGCCCGACGGTGCTGCGATGGTACCAGCCGGGGCCGATATCGGCCGCCATGATCTCGTCATAGGCCCAGATGCGGTCCCGGTCCGCCGGCGTAAGGCGGAAGGCGTAGTAGGGCGACCAGCCGGTATAGACGCCGCGCTCGGCCAGCGCCGCGTTGAAATAGTCCCACCTCTGCGCTGCCTCCTCGTCGAACTCCAGGCTGTCCTGCTCGTCGCTGATGCCCCGGCCGTAATGGCCGAAGCCCACGGCGTGGCTCCAAAACTTGTGCATGCGCACGATATTTGCGCCGTACTTGGCGCAGCGGTCCGCCCACAGGTCGGCCGCCTCCTGCGGCGGTGCCACGATGCCGACGCAGATGTTGATGCCCCAGAACTTCTGCGGCGTGCCGTCTTCGAACACGAAACGGTCGCCGTCCATACCCAGCCTTCCGTGCTTGCCGGCCGGACGGTGCAGCCAGTCCTCCATCCCCAGCGCGCTGCCCGGGCCGTGGTCGTTCTCCACATCCACCGGATACCAGTCGGACATGTCCACCAGGCGGTTCTGCGGCTCGAACGCGACCGGTTGGTCGAACCGCACCCTCACGCGCCGCTCGACGGCCCGCTCCGCCTCCAGGCCGCCGCGCCGAACCCAGACCTCAATTCGCCCGCGCTGATGCTCTGCATGGGCCGGCTGGTCGAAACGGAATGTCACCGCCTCGCCGCCCGGAGCTGTCAGCCTCAGGCGTTCCACCCGCTCGCCCAGGACCCCACGGCCCGTGAGCGGCAGGGGGAACTCCTCGGTGGCGCCGTCTGCCCCGCGCACCTCGGCGCGCCCACCAGCGAACAGGTCGCTTGCCGGCACGACGAAGCCCATCCCCCGAAGCTCTGCGTCGGTCTCGGCCCGCGCGCGGTAGCGTATCTCCAGACTATCCGGCGCCGGCGCCGAAACCTCGTAGCGGAATTCCACGGGCTCGCCCACCTTCTCCCGGTTCCAGTGCGGCCCGACCTCGAACGCCACTCGCCGCTCGTAGACCCGCCGGCCGTCCGCGACTTCGGGCAGACCGCCGAGGCGCGGCTCCGCGTCATCGGGGCCGAGTATCCGGGAGTTGATCTCCAGCAGAATGTCCGCATCTCGCATCACCTGCAACCCCAGGTGTCCATGCGGCACCACCTCCCATCTTCGGGCCGCCGCGTTGCCGTAGGCTGTTGCGCCAGAAACGGCCAAACATGAGAACAACATAATCCATTGCACAGCTTTCATCTCCATCCTCCTCAGTCCATGTTGCGTCCGGTGTCGAGCGCTTCACCGTCGGCCCGGCCCGGGAAAACACCCCTACGGCTGCACGCGGCGCAGCGAACGCTCCGCGCCATCCGGGATAGCGGCGGCGGATTCGCCGTTGACCTCGGCCAGCATCCAGCCGCCCTCGCCACGCTCAAAGACGAGCGTGTCCCGGCGTTCGCCGGCAACGACGGTCAGAGTGCCTTCCCCGTCGAATTCGACACGGGGCGGCGCCTCGTCGTGCCCCATCGGATACAGGACCGCGACGAACCGCAAATCGAGCCCGGGCTCAGCGGGACGGATACTCAGGGTCTGAATGTCAATGCCCTCCTCACCTTCAATCCTGTGAATCGTCTCCCGCGTCCGCGCCAGGACGGCGGCGTCCGGCGGCCATGACGCCGCAACGTGGAGCACACCGTTGCGGCCCTCGACAACGGCCGTGCGCGCTTCCTCATCGGCAGCCATCGGCAGGCGCGACTGCAGGCGCCATTCGACATCGCACTCTCCGGCCATTTCGACGTCGTCGAAAAGCACGATGTAGGCGCCGTCGACCAGCACCGCATGGCGCACCCAGCGAAGAACGGGCTTTTCGGGGTTGACGGCGCTCAGGTCGCAAGCGGCGTAGGAGAAACCCCCGGTTTCGCCGAATCTCAGGAATCTGCCGGCCACGTCCTTCGGCTGATCCCGGCCGTCGAAAAGCAGCGTCGAACGGTCGGCAGTGGCCCTGAACCTCGAATCGTAGTCACACGTGAAGCGATCGCCGTCGGCCACCAGGATGAACGTGCCCAGGTCCGCAGCGAAGTGCCCGTGAGCGGCCGTCCAGCCGCCGTTCATCGCGAACCAGACCGTCGGGGAACTGAGTATCGCGTGCCCCGCCCCGCGGAAAAGGACGTTGCGCTGAAGCTCCGGCTTTGGTCCCGCCGGCGGGGCGTCACGCCGCCACAGGAACCAGAACGGTTCGCCGCCATGGTACGCGTAGTGGTGCCCGCCGCTGTCGGCGGCCCAGAGCAGCAGCGGGTCGCCGCCGTCCACCCAGGACTCGAAAAGCGCTGCTAGCGAGGCCCTGGGGCCCCCAGAGAGCTGGCGTTCATCCTCCCCGTAGAGCCCTGCAAAGGTGTTCTCGCCCATGCTGTTGAAATTGGCATAGCGCTGATCCGGTGCGTGCAGGTAGATATCCCAGTAGCCGGCCAGCTTATCCGTATAGTCGCGGAAGAGACCGCCGTCGTCGCCGACCAGGCGGGCGGTGGCGCTCATGTACTTCATGCCGTACGAGACGCCGTAGCGCCAGTACATGACGCCCTCGTGGCCGCCGCCGTCTTCGCGAGTTACGTTGCGCATATAGCGCTGCAAATGCGTCCAGGCCAGCTCGGCGGCGCGCCTGGCCCGCGGGTACTGCGCGGCGAACGCCAGGCCGGCCATCCCCACCCCGCCGTGCACCACGCCGCACCAGTTCGAGGTGCGCCGGTTCACCCACCAGGCGTTGCGCTCGATACCCCTGTGATAGGGTTCGAAGGCGAGGCGTTCGAGCCCATCCAGAATCTCTTCCGTCTCCTCGGGAGTGAACAGGTCGTTGCACCAGTCGTAGACCAGCGCGGCGGCCAGGCTCCGCTCGCCGACCGACAACATGAAGCCGTGCCAGCGCTCGGCCCTCAGCGAGTGCATCAGTTCCTGCTTCGCCCGTTCGCCGTAGCGCCGGTCGCCGGTCACCAGGTAAGCAAAGGCAGTCGTCCCCGAAATCCCAAGAGAGGTCCGCGAGTGGTTGAGCCACTGGGTCGCCGGCGTCGGCGGCATCTCAAGGCACCTGTCCGCATACTCGATGAACCGCTCCCACTGCCTCGCAAAAGGCTCGCGCTCGAGCCTCTCCCGCAGCGCGGGCAGTTCGTCGGCCGTCACATACAGATACGGGCGTTCCAGCGCCTCCCACGCCGGCCATGGGGGAACAGCCGCCTCCCCGCCGGCATCAACCGGCCGTGCGGCCATCAGCCCGCACGCAAAAGCAAACACCACGCCCACCAACACCATCGTCCGCATCCCGGGAACTCTCATCATCACGGCCTCCTAAATTCCGCCAGACCTCTGAGCACTCCTGACGTAATCTGACCACTTTATGCACGCCGTGTCAAGCGGAAGAACGCAGGAGTTTCCCAAAAACCGGAGGGGTTGGGCGGCAAGTGGTTGGCCGGACGGGGGTTATGCTCTTGGGGGATGTGGAAAGGGTGATTCTCCGGTAAGATAGCCTAACCGAAGTGACCTTGTTGGGGAATCTCCAGTTACGGTGCCCCTTGACAGATGGCGCTCCGGGGGCGTACTTTAGCAAGAGAGACGGGATTTCGATGCCCGGAGTTCGTGCTCCAGAAACAGGCTGACGGGGGAGGGATGAACGCCGAAGAGACGGTTGCTG
>PUMJ01000005.1 GCA_003551305.1 Candidatus Brocadiaceae bacterium | reverse complement strand
GGGGGCGGTGTGGGCGGGCGAGGCGTGGTGGCGTCGGCGTCCTACGAGGCGCGGGCGCGGGGTCTGCACGCGGGGATGCCGCTGCACGAGGCGCGTGACCTCTGCCCGGAGGCCGCTTACCTGCCCGGCCGGCATGAGGAGTACAACCGGTTCGGTGAGCGGGTGTACGACGCGCTGGCGGAGGTGAGCCCCGCGCTGGAGCAGACGTCACTGGACGAAATCTGCCTCTCGCTGAAGGGGTGCAAGCGGCTCTACGGGGTGTGGTCGGCGCGGCCGCTGGCGCGGCTGCCGTTCCGGCGGGCGGCTGCCGGGGTGTATTACCGGGCGGAGGGGCGGGCGGCGCCGCCGCGCCGGCGCGTGCTGCTGCCGCAGGAGTGCCGCTGGGTGGGGGCGGTGGCCCTCTGGGTGAAGCGGTTGGTGCGGGCGCGCACCGGGCTGACGGTCTCGGTGGGGGTGGGCACTAACAAGCTGGTGGCGAAGGTGGCCTCGGACTTCACCCGTCCGGACGGCCTGACGGTGGTGGGTGAGGGGCGGGAGGCGCAGTTCATGGCGATGCGCAGCCTGGCCGACATCCCGGGTATCGGGCGCGTGACGCGGGAGAAGTTCGAGCGGTGGAACGTCCGGACGGTGCAGCAGGCGCGCCGGCTGCCGGTGGGATTGCTGGAGGATGCGTTCGGCGCGCACCGCGGCCGGGCGTTGCACGAGTTGCTGCGCGGGGTGGGGTCGGTGGAGCCACAGTCGCCGGACCGGCCCGGGAGCCTGAGCCGGGAGACGACATTCTGGCGGGCCTCGGCGGACCGGGAGTTCGTGGAAGGGATGCTGTTCTACCTGACGGAGCGTCTGGGACGGGCGCTGCGGCGGGAGGGGCTGGAGGGGCGGACGGTGCAGGTGAAGGTGCGCTACGGCGACGGGCTGACGGTGCAGCGGTCGCGGTCGCTGGCGGAGCCGACGGACGGCGACGAGGCGGTCTTCGCCGTGGCGCGCCGCCTGCTGGAGGCGCAGTGGCGTCGCAGCAGGCGGGTGCGGCTGGTGGGGGTGGGACTGACGGACCTGCGGCGGGCGCGGGCTTTCCAGCAGCGCCTGTTCGACGACCGCGCCAACCGCGGCCGCCGCATTGACCGCTGCCTGGACCGGCTGCGGGAGCGATTCGGGTTCGACGTGGTGCAACGCGGCCCGGCCATCCGCCTGGCGCAGGAGCCGACCGAGAGCAGGAACCTGCCGAACGTCTCGGCGATGCTGCGGCGGTAGGTCGGCGGCCGTCACTGGCCCATGCGGCGGTGCCACTCGTGCTCGCGGCTGGTGACGATGCTCTCCATGCGGCGGATGCGGCGGTCGAGCCGGTCGAAAGTTCGCTTCAGCCGGTGCAGGGCCATCTCGCGCGAGGCGGTGAAGGAGTTGTAGAACTCCTCGTCGGCCTCGGTCTCGAACGGCAGCACGGGCTCGGGTTTCATCAGGAGGGCCGCCAGCAGGTAGAGCGCCACGATGGGCCAGAGGCCCGTCATCAGCATGATGAGCACGGCGATGATGCGCACCCAGAAGGGGGACATTTCGAAGTGGTCGGCTATGCCCTTGCACACGCCCAGGATCATTCCGTCGCGCGCCCGGTAGGGGCCGGAACGTTTTCGCGTGTCGTAACGGCTCATATCTCAGCTCCTTCTCGTTCTCGTTCGATCAGCAGGGTTTCCAGGGTCTCGATACGGCTGTCCATCTGCTCGAGCCGTCGGAACATCTCCTGGACGATCTCGGCTTCCTGTCGGGACGCCTTCCGGGCCTTGCGGTCTATACCCTTGCGCCATTCGCTGATTGCGCCGACGCCGCAGCCGGCCAGGATAGCCACGAAGGGGATGCCAAACGTCAGCAGCACGGGCAGCCCGATAACGATGGCGACGATGATGATGGCGGTCCAGTTCATTGCTCGGCCTCCATCGCGGGCGTTTCCGACAGCTCATTGTGCAGATCGGCGTAGGGGCGCTCGCGGTCGCGCTCTATCAGGAGGGTCTCCAGCGCCTCGACCCGGTCCTGCATCGCGTCCATCTGCCGGCGCATCTGCTGGACCAGTTCTGTTTCCTCCTGCAGGCGGCGGTTCAAGTCCTTGTCGCGGCCTTCCTTGAGCGTCTTGAGGGCCTCGACCGCCAGGCCGCCGATGACGGCCGCCAGCGGGATGGCGAAGACCATGATGACGGCAACGGTTGCGGTGCTCATCGAGTCAGTTCTCCTGTCCGGTGTGGCGTGCCGTGGGGCGGCTGGAGTTTCTTTCGGCTTCGGTGAGGATATCCTCGAGGGTCTCGACCCGCTGTTCGAGGCGGGCGAGCCCCCGGTGCAGCGACTGGACCATCTCGGTTTCGTCGCGAGAGAGGCCGCGCCGGTCCCTGCCTCCCGCTGCAGGCAGGCGCGCGCCCAGGGCGGCGAAAAAGGCGAGCATGCAGAGCACCCCGATGAGCACCAGAGGTGAGACGGCGACGATGACGGGGACCGTCGCCGCGCCGGCGGCCAGCAGTGTGACGGCCAGCAGCGGCAGGCCGATGGCCGTCAGCAGGCCGAGGGCCAGGATGACAGTCAGCGCCAGGATGCGCCCCAGTAGCCGCACGGATCAGTCTCCCTTCTGCCCCGGAGGGGGGCGCTCAAGCGAGGTCGCGACCGCTCTCGCGGGTCGTCTTCTTCAACTCGCGCAGTTCGCTTTCTATCTCCTCGTCGGTGTCGAGGCGGGCAAACTCCTCTTCCAGCGTCGGCCGGCGACCGTAGTTGACCAGGTCGGCCTCGGCCTCCATGCGCTCGATGCGGTTCTGGAACTTCTCGAAGCGCATAAAGGCGTCGGAGGTGTCGGCTTTGCGGATGTCCTCCTGGGCGCGCTTTTTCCGGTGCGCGTGCGTGTGTCGCTGCACGAGGACGCGCTGTTTCTCACGCACCGCGTTCAGCTTGTCCTCAAGCTGCATTATATCATCCTGGTAGCGGCCGACCAGCGCCTGGAGTTCGTCGAGTTCGCGCTCCAGGACCTCGGCGCGCTCGCGGTAGCGGCGTTTCTCGGCCAGGGCTTCTCGCGCCAGGCCGTCGCGCCCTTTCTCCACGGCCAGCCGGGCGTTCTCGTCCCAGCGTTCCATGCGCTCGCGGGTCTCGTCGAGCTGACGTTCGACCTTCTTGCGCTGCGCCATCACCTGGGCGCACGACGCCTTGACCTCGACCAGCGTCTCCTCCATCTCCTGGATCATGAGCTTGATGAGCTTTTCCGGGTCCTCGGCCTTATCCAGCATGGCGTTGATGTTGGAACTGATGATGTCCCGCAGACGACTGAAGATGCCCATTGTCCGCCTCCTTTTCCCGTGTTCGGTGTGTCCGATTTCACCCGAGAAAAACGCAACGTGCGTGCCGGAGAAGCACAGTGAGTTGTAAGTATTGCCTTGCATGTCTCTTATGCGATTCAGCATCCGTGAGGCGGCAATTGACAGGGCTGGTATTTATCGCCATACTATGGGGAAACAGACCATTCGCAGGAGCGAGCGACCAATGGCATCGCCCGAACTTCCGGCCGAGTACGCCGCGCACGTGCCCGACGCCATCGGCCAGTCGGAGGCGTTCATAGCGTTCCAGGAGCAGGTCTCGCGCGCGGCGCGGGTGGACCGGCCGGTGCTGGTAGTGGGCGAGCGGGGCACGGGCAAGGAGCTGGCCGCCCGGCGGCTGCACTACCTGTCGGAGCGGTGGGAGCAGCCCCTGGTGACGCTCAACTGCGCGGCGCTGGCGCCGACGCTCATCGAGGCGGAGTTATTCGGTCACGAGGCGGGCGCATTCACGGGTGCGACGCGCCGGCGGGCCGGCCGTTTCGAGACCGCAGACGGGGGGACGATCTTCCTGGACGAGATAGCGAATGTGCCGGTGGAGGCGCAGGAGAAAATCCTGCGCGTCGTGGAATACGGCGTGTTCGAGCGGGTGGGCAGTGCTCAGACCATCGGCGTGGACGTGCGCATCATCGGCGCCACCAACGCCGAGCTCCCCTCGCTGGCGCGGGACGGCTCCTTCAAGCAGGACCTGCTCGACCGGCTCTCGTTCGAGGTGCTGTTCGTGCCGCCGCTTCGGGAGAGGGAGGAGGACATCCTGCTGCTGGCGGCGCACTTCGCCGGGCGCATGGCGCTGGAGATGGGGCGGGACGAGGTGCCCGAGTTCAGTCCGTCGGCGCGGCAAGCGCTGCTGGCCTACGAGTGGCCGGGCAACGTGCGGCAGCTCAAGAACGTGGTCGAGCGCGCCGTGTATCGCGCGGACTCCGACCTCATCGAGGCCATCGAGTTCGACCCCTTCCGCTGCCCCTACGCCCCCCCGCCGCATGAGCCGGAGCCGCCCGAGTCTGATGTGCCGGACCCGGAGGAGACCCCGGCGGGGCATATCTCCCTGGAGACTCCATTGGAGGAGGCCCTGCGGCGGCTGGAGGTCGAGATGCTGCGCCGTGCGCTTCGGGAGGCCAGGCACAACCAGAAAGAGGCCGCCGGGCTGCTGGGGTTGACATACGACCAGTTCCGGGGCCGCTACCGCAAGTACCGGGATGAGCTGTGAGGGGCGTTGACGGCGCAGTCGGGATCGTGAGCGCAAGAACCAATGCAACCGCAGATAACCGCAGACAGCCCGCCGTAGGCCGGGCGCCTCAGAGGTAGCGCGGGCCGACCCCCGGGAGCCCTGCGGAGACTCTGTCCGACGTTCGCAATGCTCAAAGGTCCGCTCGGCGGGCGGTCTCAGTCGTGCTGGACCCAGTGCGCGCTGCCCCTGCGCTCCAGCCAGCGGCCTTTGTCGGAGGCGAAGCGCAGTTCGCCGTTGCGGAACTCGAGTTCCCAGGCGCCCGATTCGAGCGCGCGCCTGTAGCTGTCCAGCCCCTGTCTGAGCTGCCGGTCGCTGCATTCGCTCAGGTCGAATTCCGGGCGTTCGGCGGGCTTCCGGCCGGACTCGCGGCGGGCGAGTTCGGTTTTGACGGCAGCCTGCCCCTGGCGGATGGCCTGGACCGTCATCTGTGCCACGGCCGGGGCACGCTCCGGTCCGACCGCCTGATAAGTCCAGTTTATGAAGTGTGTTATGACGGTGCTGGCCATGTTGGCCAGCACGGCCCCTATCTGGCGGCGGCGCGGCCCGGGGCCGGTGCTGATGGTGAAGGGCGGCAGCGAGACGCCGGGGCCGAGCCGGCCCAGCACGAAGCAGCCGAGTCCGATGCGCGTGCCCGACTCGACGATGGCGTTGGAGCCGATGAAGGCGCACTGCAGCCGGACGGGCCTCTCCCGGGTGCCCCGCAGCACCGAACCGCCGCCAAGCATGGGGATGGCCGGCACGGGGACGCGCTCGCCGTCCAGCTCAACCACGAACGGCACGGCCTCTACGTGCTGTGCCGCGCCCGCCATGTGCATGGACATCAGGTAGCAGTCCACGTCCGCGTGGTGGAACGTGCCGCCGATGATGGTGGAGAAGCCGGCGTTGACCGCGAGCACGTCGGCAAAGGCGCTGACCGTGGTGTTCTCGGCCAATCGGCAGCGCCGGAGCGCGGCCGAGTTCGCCGTTGCGCCCTCGCCCAGTGCCGCATCCGTCATCCGGCAGGACCTCACCACGGCGTCCCTGCCTATCCGGCCGTCCTTCAGGATGCTCCGCTCGATGGTGGCCCCCGCCTCGACCGTCGTGCCGCTCAAGACGGAGTTCCAGACGCGGGCGCCGCTCTCGATGACGGTGCCGGGACCGATGCGACAGCCGGGTCCGACCGTGGCGCCGCCCCCGATGCGGGCGTCCCCGCACACCTCGGGTTCGCCGCCGGTGCCGGCCACGGCCCCCTCGGGGAGTGCGACGGCGGGTGCCGGGACGGGGTCTTCGAAGCGGAACATGGCCTCCTCGTCCACCTGTTTCTCCAGGGCGTCCGGCGCGATACTCAGCACGCGGTCGAGGGCCGGGTGCGTCCAGCGTCCCGAGCGACGCTGCCAGCCCACCGGGCGTCCGCCGTCGAACTCCCACAGGCCGGTCTCCATGTGGGCGGTCAGCAGGGCGTGGGTGCGGCCGACCCAGCGTGGCCAGCCGGCTCTCTGCTCGTCGGGCGGCAGCGCCAGGTCCACGCCGCGGGCGGCCGCCATGGCCTTCGTCATCTCCAGTGCCGTGCGCAGCGCCTCCGTCACGATCGTGTCGGCGATGTGCTTGCGGCCGTTCTCGAGGGCTTCGTGCAGGCGTGCCACCATGCCGATGACGGCGCCGGGCGCGTAGGTGAACGTCCACGCCCCTTCCCTCTGTTTCGGCCCAAAGCCGTTTGAGAGTTCACCCGGCATGACCAGCCCGCGCGTGATCTCCCCGCCGCAGCCCGCCACGGCGAACGGCATCAGGTACGTGGTCAGCGGGTCGTTGACGAGTTCCTCGTCGGTGTGGTGAGGCTCGGGCGACTGCCCCACGACCTTCGTCCAGGGACAGACCCAGCAGCAGGGGCCGAGTTCGATCTGCTCGTGGCTGAGCAGGGGGTCTTGCCAGAGGCCGAGGCGCGGACCGAAGCCGCTCAGCCCCTCCTCCGGCTGCGGCAGCAGCTTGCCGGAGTTGGTGGAGTTGATGGTATTGACGCCGTAGCGGCTCAGGTGGGGCAGGTCAATCGTGCCGGTGACCTCCAGGCGGCCGAGCCCGGGGTTGAAGCGGAGCTTGTGGAAGCGGTTGGAGAAGATGCCCTCCAGGTAGCCGCGCCGGTCCAGCGTGGCGTGATGGCCGACGTGGGCCTCGGAGACCTCGGTCGGGCCTTTGATGGTGACATGAGTGCCGGTCTCGACCAGGACGAGCTTTGCTTCGGAGACGGAGCCGTCGGGGCCGAGTCGGCTGTCGCGGGCCCAGGTGTCCTGCACCCGGGTGCGGGCGCCGACGGTGCAGTTGATCAGGGTGCTGCCCGCTACGACAGCGTCCCGGCCAATGGAAGGCTCAGCGGCGCCGCGGACGACGGTGCGGCCGGCGGCGTCGCACTGGTGGGAGGCGGGTTCGCCTTCCGCGACGCAGATGGAGTCGGTGACGCTGGCGCCGGCCTCGACGACAGTATTGTGCAGGCGGCTGTCCCGTACGACGGCGCCGGCCGCAACGCGGGTGGCGGGGCCCGTCAGGTAGGCAGCGCCGGAGACCTCGGCTTCCGGGGATATAGCGGAGCGGTCAACGTCGGGGCCTATGCAGCGCCTGTCAATCATGTGTGGTCTCCGTCAATGGGGGTGTGACCCGCCATTGTACACACCGGGCGACTTCGGGCAACCGAAGCCCTTCCGCACGGCTTGACAGGGGAGGCGCCGGGAGTTTAGCCTGACAGTACTGTAGCGTCAGTCAACCTTGAGCGCAGAGGGGGTCTTTGATGGACGAGTTGTTCCACCGGAGCGAGCACAATCCGCTGATCACCGAGAGCGGTCTGCCGTACCAGGCCAATGCCGTCTTCAACGCTGGCGTGGCGGACCTCGGTGAGGAGGTGCTTCTTCTGTTGCGTGTGGAGACCCCGTCGGGTCGTTCTCACCTGATCGTGGCGCGCAGCCGGGACGGGGTGACCAACTGGGAGTTTGAGGAATGTGCACTCATTCACGCTGAGCACGGCTGCCCCTACGAGACGCTTGGGGCCGAAGACTGCCGCATCACGTGGGTGCCGGAGATGGAGAGGTGGGTCCTGGCCTACACGGCCTTCATGCGGGCCGGCCCGGGAGTTGCGCTGGCAACGACCGAGGACTTCAAGAGCGTGCGCCGCATCGGCCTGGTTCAGCCGCCGGAGAACAAGAACGCAGCTCTGTTCCCCCGGCGGTTCGACGGGCTGTTCGCCATGCTGCACCGGCCTTATTCGACATCGGGCGGCGTCTGGCTGTCCTACTCGCCGGACCTGGTTTTCTGGGGCCGGCCGCAGCTTGTGCTCCCCACACGGCCCGGGCCCTGGTGGGACGGGGTGCGCGTGGGGGCCGGCCTGCCGCCCATCGAGACCGATGAGGGCTGGCTGCTCATCTATCACGGCGTCAAGGATGTGGCCAACAACCCGATTTACCGCCTCGGTGCGGCGCTTCTGGACCTGGAGGAACCCCATCGGGTCATCGGGCGCGCCCGGCGATGGCTGCTCAGCCCTCACAAGCCCTACGAGCGGACCGGCGACGCGGGCAACGTGATTTTCGCGTGCGGCGGGATGGTGCGCGACGGTGAGCTGTGGATGTACTACGGCGCCGCGGATTCCTGCATATGCCTGGCCCGGGCGTCCGTGGGGGATATCCTGGACATGGTGCGTAACGAGCCCACCTGATTCCGCTCAGCAAGACGAGGTGACCTTGAGGGAGTTCTGGCTCTGTTTCGTCCCCCTGTTCGTGGCCGTGAATGCGCTCGGCTTCCTTCCGCTTTACATGAGCATAACGGAGGGAACAGACGGCTCCGGGCGCCGGCGCATCCTGGCGCAGTCGGTCATCACGGCCTCCGCGGTGGCGCTTGTCTTCCTGGTGGCCGGCAAGCTCATACTGCGCTTCGTGGGTGTGACGGTGGCCGACTTCCTGGTCGCCGGCGGCCTTCGCCGTCACCATGGTGCGCCGCGGCCTGATGGCCATCTTCGGCGCCGTGGAGTTGTGGCCGTCGCCGGTCTTGCTGTGAGTGGCACCGTGGCGTACACTGGCCGCCGATGGGCGAGATAGGTTCGCATCAACAGTGGAGCATTCCCATGATCATTGACGCCGATTGTCACATATCCCCGACGCCCGAAGGCGGCAACAGCATCAAGACCGAGGAACTGCTGGCACGCATGGACCGCGCGGGCGTGGACAAAGCACTCACCTGGCTGCAGCCTCCTTACCTGCGCGAGACTGACGAGGCCAACACCTACGTGGCCCGCGCCATGAAGAACCATCCGGACCGCATCCTCGGCTTCGGCTGGGCCGACCCCAACCTCGGGGTCGAGAAGGCCAGAGCCAGCGTGCGACGCTGCCTGGAGGAGTACGGCCTGTTCGGCGTAAAGCTCAACGGCGCGCAGAACCATTTCTACATTGATGACCCCAACCTCAGCCTGCCGGTCATCGAGGAGATAGCCCGCCACGAGACGATCCTGGCTTTCCACGTGGGGGCGGACGCCTTCGACCGGACGCACCCCTTTCGCGTGGCCAAGATCGCGCGCCAGTACCCGGACCTCCCCATCCTGATGGTGCACATGGGGGGGGTGGGTCACCAGGACGTGACGGAGGCGGCCATCGAGTTTGCTGCGCAGTGCCCGAACCTGACGCTCATCGGCTCCGCCGTGCGCACCGGTGCCATTCTGAAGGCGGTGCGCACACTGGGGGCGGGCCGGGTTTGCTTCGGCAGCGACACGCCCTTCGAGCTTATGCACGTCGAACTGGCCCGCTACAGAGCCATGTTGGAAGGGGAAGTCTCTGAAGAAGAGAAGGCCCTTATCCTGGGCCGCAACATCGCCCGTCTTTTTGGCCTGGGCGGCTGAATGCCCACCGAGACGGAGCCGTGGGAGGATATCGGCGCTCTCGACCTCGAGGACGGACGGGTTCCTTGCACTGTCCCGCCGCATTCGGCGACCACTTTCACGGCCCGCGAAGATTGACCACGGCGGACGGCATGGCGGGGCACGGAGAACACGGACGACGATTAGGGGCGAGGCACCGGGCCACGGCCGGCCCCATCGTCCTCCTCGTCGTTTTTGCTCTCATCTTCGGCCTGTGGTTCCGAAAAGCGGGCCGGGGAGAGGGCCGCCGGTTCGCTCCGGCGGTGAAGTCATGATTCATCATTCGTGATTCCTTCCGGCATCTCCAGCCCCATCTGGCGCATGTACAAGCGGCGGTAGAGGCCGGGGCGGGCAAGCAGTTCCTCGTGGGTGCCCGTCTGTTCGATGCGGCCCTTGCGCATGACGACCACCAGGTCGGCGTCCTCACAGATGGACAGCCGGGAGGTTGCCATCAGGATGGTGCGGTGGCCCATGGCGGCCCGGACGGCCTGGCGGAGGGAGGGCTCGGCGTGCTCGGCGACGGAGGCGTAGGTGTCGTCTATGGTCAGCACGGCGGGGTCGGTCATGATGGCGCGGGCCAGCCCGAGCCGGGCCAGTTGGTCCGGCTCCAGCGACAGCCCGCCGGAGCCCAGAAGCGTCTCGTAGCCGTCCGGCTGGGACCGGGCGAACTCGTCCAGCCCCACCACGGCGGCCACGCGCTCGATTTCCTCCGGCCGGGCGTCGGGCATACCGTAGGCGATGTTTTCTGCCAGCGTTCCGCTGAAGACGGGTGAACTGCCCGTGACGTTGCCGATGCTGCGGCGCAGCCGGCGGACCGGTATCCGCCGCACGTCTATGTCGTCCAGGCGCACCGTCCCTTCGTTGGGGTCATAGAGGCGGGTGAGCAGGGCGATAAGGGTGCTTTTGCCGCTGCCGGTGAGGCCGACCAGGCAGGCGGTGGCGCCGGCCGGGATGCGCAGGCTGACGTCCGAGACGGCGAACGGGCCGCCCTCGTGGTAGCGCAGGGAGACTCCCTCGAACTCGACCTCACCGCGGAAGCGTTCCGGCACCTCGGTGGCGACACCCTGGATGAGCGTGTTCGGCGTGTCCAGCACCGAGTAGACCCGCCCGGCGAGCACCTGGAGCGTCTGGGCGACCGTGGTCAAGCCGACCAGCGAGCTGATGGGGACGAAGAGCTGGGCGGTAATCTGGTGGGCGGCCAGCACGTCGCCCAGGTCCATGCGCTGGGCCCGTATGCTGACGAAGCCGAACGCCAGAACACCCAGCGTGCCGCCCGCTGTGATGAGAGTCGTCAGCGTTGTGAACAGCATGCTGAGCTGATGCTGGCGGCGGGAGAGGCCGAGGTTGCGGTCAAGCTTCTGATCGAAGACCTCCGTCTCGCGGCTCTCCTGGGCGTAGTTCTTGATGGTGGTCACGTTCGAGAGGCGTTCGACCAGGTGCCCGTTCATCTCGGCCACCTTGTCCCGCAGTTCCTCGGTGTTGCGCTTGATGCGCGGCAGGAACAGAAGGCAGGTGATCGCGTAGAAAGGCAGGGCGGCCAGCGCGATGAGACTCGTGGTGGGGTTCAGCCTCAGCAGAAGCACCAGCCCCAGCACGAGCATGAGCAGTTGCGTGAAGAAGTTGATGACCAGATTCGTGAGGTTCGCCGGGATGCCGGAGGCATCGTCTAACACCCGCGTCATGAGCTGGCCCACCTGCTCGCGGGAGAAGACGGCCACATCCATGGACTGCATCTTGTTGTAGAGGCGGCCCCGCAGGTCAAAGGTCATGTTGTGGACCATGCGGGTGTTGAGTATCTCGGAGGCAGCGCTGAGCGCCGTCAGCAGGATATGCACCCCCAGGCTGACGGCGAAGAAGATGCCCAGCAGACGGAGCTTCTCCTCGGGCGGTTTCTCGGTCCACTGGACGTTCACGCCGGCCACTTCAAGCCCGTTGTCGGGCGCGGCTTCGGGCGGCTCCTCGCCGTCGGCGACCTCTTCGACGGCCTCCCGGGCCGGCGGGCCGCCGACTTGCAGCACCTCGTTGACCAACCAGCGGCCGAGCATGCTGAAGCCGTAAGGGGCGGCCGCCACGGACGCGGCGATCAGGAACCGGATGAACAGCCCTCGTGCGTGCTGTTTCAACTCGGTCCGTATCATCCGCCACACAAGGTCCATCGTCAATCCTCCGCAGCAATCGGCGGCAAGCGGTCTTCGCCGTACTGGCGGCCGAAGAGCCGCCGGTAGAGCCCTTTGGGCTCTCGGAGCAGCTTATCATGCGTGCCCGCCTCCTCGACCGTCCCGTCATGCATCACCACGACGTGGTCCGCTGCCTGCGCCATCAGCAGGCGGTGGACTATGACTATGCACGTGTGGCCCTTCATGGCCGCGTGGATAGCGTCATGGACGCCGGCGGCCGACTCGGGGTCCAGCGTCCCCGTGGCCTCGTCCACGATGAGTACGGCCGGCTCGGAGATGAGGGCGCGCGCTATGCCTATCTGCTGCCGCACGCCGCTGGAGAGCTTCAGCCCGCCCGTGCCCACCCGCGTATCGTAGCCGGCGGCCAGTTCCTGCACGAACTCGTCCAGGCCGACCGCGCGCGCTATCTGCACCATGCGCTCTTCGCTGGCGTCCGGCTTCCCGTACAGCAGGTTCTCACGCATGGTGCCGTCGAAGATGGCCGATTGGGGTAGCACCATGGCCAGCGCCGAACGGTAGTCGGGCAGGCGATAGCGACGGATGTCCTCCCCGTCGAGGCCGATCCGGCCCTCTTCAGGGTCGTAGAAGCGTCTCAGCAGCATGGCCAGGGTGCTTCGTCCGGCGCCCAGGGGCCCGGCCACGGCTACGTGAGTGCCGGCCGGAATGGTCAGGTGGACGTCTTTGAGCACCGGCGCCCCGTCCTCGTAGCGGAACGTCACTCCCTCCACCTCGATGTCGCCCAGCAGGGTTTCAACCGGGCGCGCGTCGGCGTCCTCTTGGATGGACGGTTCCCGCTGCATGATCTGGTCCATGCGCTCTATGGACACGCCGGCCTGCACGAACTGGTTGGCCACGCCGGCGAACCGCACCACCGGCCCCAGCAGTTGTGTCGCGTAGGCGCAGAAGGCCACCACGTCGCCGTAGCCCATCGTGCCGCGGATGAAGTAGTAGCAGCCCGCGCAGTAGATGGTTGTGTTGCCCAGCCGGTTGATGAACGCCGAAAGCTGATTGAACGAGATGTTGTAGGTCGAGCCGCGGATGGCGGAGTCCATGATCTGCTTGGCGCGGGATGAGAAGTGCGTCGCCTCCGCCTTCTCCTGGCCGTAGGACTGGATGAGCTCATGGGCGCTGAGTCGCTCCTGGAGCGTTGCGGAGATGTGGTCCATGTGGGTGCGCAGTTGCGCCGTGGTGTGGCGGATGCGCCGGGAGAAGAAGCGGTAGTTCAGGTAGTAGAGCGGCAGGAGGGCGAAAGTCAGCAGCGAGAGCCGCCAGCTCAGCCCCAGCATCACCAAGACCGCGAAGCCGACGGCCAGGACGTCCGTCAGCAGGCTGATGATGCCGCCCGTCAGGAGGCCGGAGACGGTGTTGACGTCGCCCGTCAGGCGCTGGTTGATGCCGCCAACCGGCATGCTGTTGTAGAAGCGCATGCCCAGCCGCATCAGGTGCCTGAACATGCGCCGCCGCAGGTCGCGGATCATGCCCAGGTTGATGCTGTTGAGCGTGAGGCTGTTGGCGAGGTTGACCCCCGCCCGCAGCGCCGGCACGGCGAAAAGGAGCGCCATCACCAGCGGGAAGATGCCCCAGCGGCCCTCGGCCGCCACGTCATTGATCAGCCGGCGCATCAGCAGGGGAGGGGCCATGCCGATGATGGTCAGGCCGCCGGTCAGCAGGATGGCGATCACGAGCGAGCGCCGGAACGGACGTGCCAGTGCCAGTATCTGCTTGAGCCGGTTCATGCGTTGCTCCCTGGAGCGGCCCAAGCATAGCGAGCGGCGGGCGGTCGGTCAAGGGCAATTTTCCGATGGTCGGCCCCGGGCGACACGCGCCTCCGCCCAGACGGCCAGGTTGCCGCTGCCGACGAACGGGTCGCCCCAGTCGGTGATGAGCGTCAGGCGCTCGGCCTCGCGGATGTCGAGGGACACAGGCCGGGCGGTGGCCTCACCGCTCATCGGCTCCAAGCTCAGCAACTCTCGGTCGTCCGCCAGCACGCGGAAGACCACTGACCCTTCCGGACCCGCGGCGTCGTCCACGCCGACCGTGGCGTAGAAGCGGTCGTATGCCCCGTCGAGCGCGAAGTTCATGCGCGTACGGGCGTGCATCCCGAGCCCCTTTTGGTAGGTTGCGCCGTCCAGCCGCAGGGGACCTCCCGTCACGGAAGCGTCTGTCCGGGGCGGCCAGGCGATGTCCAGGTAAGGCTCGGTTTCGATGCTTTCGGGCGGCATGTCGCTCAGGTAGCGGTAGGCATCCGAGGCGACCTCAACTCGGCTGAGCCGGTGCGCTGCGATGCTGTACTCTGCGGTTCCGACGCGGGCGGTGAGCGTGCTTTCCTGCAGGGCCAGTGACTCCGCCCTCAGGGCGGATGCGCAGGCGAGTTCGACCGTGTGTCGGGGCTCCCGGCGCTCCGGCGCTTCCGTCCCGGCCAGCACCACCCATCCGACCCTGTTCCACGGCACGGTGCGCGTCGCATCGCCCACCGTTGCTGCGAGTCCCTCCGCGGACATGCCGGTCACAACGACGGAGGCGCGGGCGTGCTCACCGTCCCGCACGGCCAGCAGCACGTCCCGGGCGCGCGGGGGGCTCTGCTGCCGGGCTTCGAACCGCTCGACGTCCTGGGGGGCAGCCTCCCTCATGAAGCGGCGAGTCACCACGGAGCGCACCTGCTCCAGCGGAAGACCCTCCGCCCACCATCCGTAACCCTCGAGTCGCACCCGCTCCGGCCCGTCGGCCGCCTCGATGCTGCGGACCTTCAGCTGCGAACCGTCCGCCAGGCGGACACGGAAGGCCGGATCCAGTCCGGTCATGGATGGCCCGGGCAGGGAAAGCTCCCGAAAGTCCTCGAGCGCGAGATTGAGTTCCTCGGCCTCGGTCCTCAGCGCAACTCGACCTTCCTCGATAGCCAGCAGGACGCCCTCCTCATGCCCCTCGCCGACACGCAGTCCCCTCACCCGGGGCCCCTCGGCGGCGAAGGCCGCCGCGGCCACCAGCAGCAGAGCGCCTGCAATGAATTCGAGTGCCTTCATCGCCGTCTCACCTCCATGGAAGCCATTATAGCAGGGGATCGTTCATTCGCACCAAGAGGCGATGCGGCCCCCGGCCGACATCAGGTGGACGCGCGAGACCGATCGCCGTAGAATCATGCGGAACAGTATCCCTGAACCCTCATCGCGGGAGGCCGAGTATGGACGTATTCGAGGCGATCCAGAAGCGTCGCAGCGTTCGCACCTGGGAGCGCAAGCCGGTGGAGGAGGAAAAACTGGACCAGGTGCTCGAGGCGGCCCGGCTGGCCCCGTCGGCGCGCAACATGCAGGAGTGGCGACTCGTCGTCGTGCGGGACGCGGAATTGCGCAGGCGACTCATAGAGGCGGCCAACGGGCAGGACTTCGTCGGCCAGGCCCCGGTTGTCATCGCCGCCTGTGCCATCAAGACCGACCACGTCATGTCGTGCGGCCACCCGAGCCACCTGTTGGACCTGGCCATCGCCGTGGACCACATGACCCTGGCGGCGCGGGAACTTGAACTGGGCACGTGTTGGATAGGCGCGTTCAAGCAGGAAGAGGTGCGCGAGGTGCTGGACATCCCCGAATCCGTGGAGGTCGTCGCCTTGCTGCCGATGGGCTATCCCTTGAAGTGGCCGGACGCCAGGCCGCGCAAGCCGAAGAGCGACTTGGTCAGATACGACGGTTGGAGCGTCTGACCACCCCTCGGGAGGCCACCGTGAGCGAGAGGGCGGATACTCTGCCGCTGGTAGGCGGCGTGCGGGTGGACATGCGCGCGCTCGCCGGCATGAGACACCGCTGCGATCCGGCGCTGTGCCGCCGCTCCGGTAGCTGCTGCGCATGCCACGACGTCTGGGTCGGCGACGAGGAGGCGGAGCGCATCCTGGACCTGCTGCCCCGGGCCGCCCGCTTCGCCCCGCAGCTGGCAGGGGCCGCCGCAGAAGCACGGGTGCTGAAGAGGCTGGGGCCGGACTGGCACGCCATAGAACGCGGTGAAAACGGCCTGTGCGTTTTGGCCTATCGAGCCG
>PUMJ01000172.1 GCA_003551305.1 Candidatus Brocadiaceae bacterium | reverse complement strand
GACCGCCTGGACTGCGCGTTCTTCCTTCCGCGCTGCGACCACACGTTGCGCCGCGTCTGGCTGATGACGCCGACGAGCACGCCGACCCTGGCCATTGACGACCTGGAACTGGAACCGGCCGAGGTCCACGACGGGCCGCCCCGCTGGGTCGACTACGGTGTGGCGGAGCTGCCGATGGGCTTCACGCAGCTTCGGGTGCGGGGCATGCACGAGGCGGAACGCGCCGAGGCGATACTGGCCGTGGTCGAGGATCCGGAGCTATCGCTGGCCGGCTGCACGCAGGAGCAGGCCGAGCGGAAGCTATGGGGGCTGGCGCGCAAGGACGCCGGCAGCACCACAATCTCGCCCTCGCGGGTGCAGGTCGGCTCGGCGGTCAGCTTCCGGCTGCGCTACACGGCCGGGCGGCAGGGGCTGCCGAAGGACGCCCTCGTGCGCCTGACCGTGCCGAAGGCGTGGTCGCGCCCCCAGGCGGACGAGGCGACCGCGCCGGGTTTCGCCCAGATAACCGACGGGGAGGCGCGCATCCGGGAGGTCGCCGACTCGGTCGAGTCGCACGAGAAAGTGGACGTCTTCTGCCGCCTGCCGGCCGGGCTGGCGCCGTATGGCCAGTTCGAGCTGACGTACAGCGCCTACAGGACTTATATCTACCCGGGCGAGTTCCACGGCGCCGAGCGGCGCTACTGGTACTCGAAGGTCGCGCCGCTGTCCGCGGCGGTCTCGCTGGGCGAGGGACGGCCCTTTGTGAGCCTGACCGAGCGGAACACGCACACGTTGGAGTTCGTGCCGGGGCCGGCCGAGCGGCTGTTCCTCTTCCTGCCCGGCCGGCGATTCACCACCGATGAAGTGCTGCTGCGGGGCACCTTCACCGACCACTACCGCAACGTCCCCCCCGCCGAGCCGATCCGGCGGGACGTCGAGTTGTGGCTGAGCCGGGGCGCTAAGCTCACCCGCCTGGGTACACCCCAAGGGTGCTTCGGCGCTCCGCATCGTTTCGCCATGCCGCTGCCCGAGCTGGAACCCGGCCTCTACCGCGTGCTGGCCCGCCACCCGGACACCCACGACGTCCTGGCCCGCAGCAATGCGCTGGAAATTGTTGAAGACGACGGAGAAATCGAACGGGTCTGGTGGGGTGAGATACACGGCCACACCGAGATGAGCGACGGGTCCGGCCGCTACGACGAGCTCTATCGCCACGCGCGCCAGGACGGCTGCCTGGACTTCGCGGCGGCCGCCGACCACGCCGGCTACCACTCGGACAACCAGTGGCTCTGGATGCAGGACGTCACCAACGCCTTCAACGAGCCGGGGCGGTTCGTCACCCTCATCGGCTACGAATGGGCGGGCCGGCAGGTGCATCGCAACGTGTACACCTGCCGCGACCGGCTGAAGCTGTTCCGGGGCATGTACGAGCCCACGGGCAACATAGACGCGGTGTGGGAACACTTCGCGCGGGACCCGGAGGTCGTCGGCGGGCCGCACGCGCCGCTGGCCCACGGCCTGGTGTGGGAACACCATCAGCCGGAGGTGGAGCGCTTCGTCGAGGTCTACTCGATGTGGGGCGCCTCGGACTTCCGCGAGAACCCGCTGGTCCCGCGGCTCGCCCGCGAGAACCGCCGCGGCATCACCGTGAACGAGCTTCTGCGGGGCGGGGCCAAACTCGGCTTCACCGGCGGGGGGGACTGCCACGAGGGGCGCGTCGGCTTCTCCTGCGAGGACCCCGCCGGCCAGGGCATCACCCCGCACACCTTCGCCGCCGTGCTGCTTTACCGTTGCGGCATGACGGCCGCTGTCACGCGGCAGCTTGACCGCCGCTCACTGCTGGAAGCCCTGCGCAACCGGCGCACCTACGCCACAACGGGCGCGCGCATCCTGCTGGAGTTCACGGCCGCCGGGCTGCGCATGGGCGACGAGGGCATGGCCGACGAGGTCGAGTGCCGGGGCAGCGCCCACGGCGAGGACATCATTACGCTGGTCGAGATCATCAAGGATGGGCAGGTGGCCTGGTCACGCCGCTGCGACGAGGAGGACGTCGAGTTCACATGGCGCGACCCCGAGCCGCCCGAGGACGAACACTACTACTACCTGCACGTCGTGCAGGACGACGGGCAGATGGCGTGGTCCAGCCCCGTCTGGGTGGTGCCGAAGCCGTGAGGACTCCTGTCGCCGGACCGCGGGTGGATGCGGCCCGGGGCGGACGCGCAGGCGGGGCCGGGCATCTGACGGAAGGGAGTAAGCATGTGGCTATCCGTTGTTGCCGCGGTGGCGCTGGCGGGGGTGCATGTCTGGGCAGGTCGGCTGCGACTGCGTCGGGCTCCGCCCCGCAGCAGGTGGCTGTCCCTCTCCGGCGGCGCGGCGGTTGCGTATGTGTTCGTCCACATCCTGCCGGTGCTTCACCACGGCCAGAGCGCCATCGAGGCGGCGCTACGCCCCGAGGCGGGCTTTCTGAGACACCACGTCTATCTGGTCGCCCTGGCCGGTCTGGTTGCCTATTACGGCGCCGAGCACCTGATGGTGGCCGCGCGACGCCCGCACCGACCTTCAAGGGGCCCCGATACCAGAGACGCGGTCTTCTGGGTCCATATCGGGGCCTTCGCCCTCGGCAACGCTCTTGTCGGCTATCTCCTCCACGTGGGCCGTTGGTCGGGGCCGGAACTCGCGTTCTACACCGTCGCCATGATGCTGCACCTGCTGATCACCGACGTCGCCCTCCGGGCCCACCACATGCGGAGCTACCACCACACGGGACGGTGGGTGCTGGCGGGCTCCGTCCTGGCAGGTTGGGGGGCCGGTCTCGCACTCACGCTCAATGAGGCCAACAGCGCGTTGTTGTTCGCATTCCTGGCCGGGGGCATCGTGATGAACACCCTCAAGGAGGAAGTGCCCGGCCACGCTGAGAGCCGATTCGTGCCGTTCCTGGCCGGTGCCGTGCTCTACACCGTGCTGCTGATGGCGGGGGGCGTCTGATACGTCCCGCCCCGGGCAGCTGGAAGCGCTCCTGGTTCAGGGGCGCACAGCCCCCAAAATGCCGTCCGGAGTACGGTGCTGGAAGTTCAGGATACCCCGAAGACGGGAGGACGCAGACGACCCATGAACAGTGACCAACACGCCGCTCCTGAGCGGCATGCCCTGCTGCCGACGCTGGATTTGTGCGGCCACCGGGTGACGCGGCTCATCTGCGGCGGCAACCCCTTCAGCGGCTTCTCGCACGTGGACGCCCGGCTTGACCGGGAGATGATAACCTACTACACGATGCCGCGCATCCAGGAGACGCTGCGGGAGTGCGCCGCCTGCGGCATCAACACGTTCCAGTCGCGCGGAGACCGCCACCAGATGCGCGCCTACCTGGAGCATCGGCTGGCCGGCGGCCCCCTGCAGTGGATTGCCCAAACGGCGTCGGAGTTCGCCGACGTCGGCGCCAACATCCGCCAGATCGCCGCCTACGAGGCCATCGCCGTCTACAACCACGGCACCCACACCGACAACTGCTGGCACCGGGGCGAGATTGACAGCGTGGCCGACGTCGTGAAGCGCATAAAGGACGAGGGGCTGGCGGCCGGCGTGGGCACCCACATCCCCCAGGTGATCGAATACGCCGAAGACAATGACTGGGAGACCGATTTCTACATGGGCTGCTTCTACAACCTGGCGCGGCAGTACAAGTCGGCCCCCGCCACGGAGCAGGACGCCTACGCGCAGGACCAGTTCCCCGCCGAGGACCCCGCCCGCATGACGGCCGTGCTGCGGCAGGTGCCCAAGCCCTGCCTGGGCTTCAAGATACTGGCCGCCAGCCGCAACTGCGCCACCCCGCAGGACGTGCGACGGGCCTTCCGGTCAGCGTTCGAAGAACTGAAGCCGAACGACGGCGTAGTGGTGGGCATGTTCCAGAAGCACCAGAACCAAGTGCGGGAGAACAGCACCCTCGTGCGGGAACTGCTCGGCCCGGGGGCGTAGGGCCGGCACACTCCAGCGGGCCGTCCGCGCACGAGACTGGCGAAGTTGGCCGGCCCCAGGGAGCGCAAACGCTCAACGGTTACGATGCGGGGGGCGGCTGGCCCTTTCACGCGCAGAGGCGCTGCTGGAGTTCGTCCCTGGCGGGAGCCTGGCCGTCCCATCGGGCGAGCACCTCGTCCACGTCCTCTTTCAGCAGCACGGTGGGGATTTCGAAGACATCGAAGAAGTCTCCCTCAGCCGCGCCGTTCTCTGTCTCCACGTCCTGGAAGACGACCTCGACGGCCTCCTCCATCTGCCACCTCCTCAGCAGGAGGCCGACCTTCTTCTTGGCGCTCTCGCACAGCGAACAGTCCTGCTTGCCGTAAATCTCGATGATCATGGGTGACCCTCCCTCGTGTCCTGTCTCGTATTTCGCCCTCACACCAGGACGGCGCTGTAGTTGCCTTTGTGGCGGTCCTTGAGTTCGCCGATCTTGGACTTGTTCCAGTTCGGGATGCGACTGAAGTAGCCGACCACGCGCGTCATGGCGTAGACGCGGGGGCCGCCGCAGTGGCCGCACAGGTCCTTCACCCCCGGGGTGGACTGGTGGCAGTCCTCGCAGATGGTGAACTCGGGGCTGATGGTGAGCTGGGCGGCCTGGGTGCGGAGGAAGGTCTTCTCGACCAGCCTCTCGATGCTGGCGGCCGGCGGGCGCTCCTCCCCCACGAAGGCGTGGATGATGGCGCCGCTCTCGATGGCGCGGTGGAACTTGCTCTGGAGCCGGATGCGCGTGAACAGGTCCACCGGGGCGTCGGCCCGCAGGTGGATGCTATTGGTGTAGTACATCTCGTCGGCGTCCGCGTCTCCCCGCACGACGGCCTCTGCCTCGGGGAAGCGGCTCAGGTCCACCTTGGCCAGACGCCGCGTGGCGCTCTCGGCCGGGGACTCCTCCAGCGAGACGCGCATGTTGTGCTCGCGCCCGAGTTCGTTGGCGCGGAACTGCATGTGTCGCACCAGGTGCAGCCCCTTGCGGATGAGGCCGTTGTCCTCGTGGAGTTCCCGGCCCGTCAGGTGCAGCATCGCCTCGTTCAGGCCGATGAGCCCGATGATGTAGGTGGCCTTGTCCAGGTCCACGTAGGGGCGGCCGTCGGCGGCCGTCTTGCCGATCTCCCACAGCGGCTTGCCGGGGTCGGTCATCAGCGAGGCGATGAAGCGGCGCTTCTGCAGGTGGGCGTCCATGGCCAGTCCGATCATGTCGTCCACCTCGCGGTAGAAGCCCTCCCAGTTGCCCTTGCCGGCGCGATAGGCGGCCTGCGGCAGGTTGACCGTGACGTTCTGGAAACCGCAGAAGCGCATGCTCTCCGGGTGGCGGATCATGTATTCGTCGCGGATGGTTGTGCGCAGCCGGCAGCAGGCGCTCAGGGTGACCTCGTCGCGGTCGAAGATGAAGTAGGGCACGCCGTTTTCGCTGGCTATCCGCGTAGCATAGCGGAGTATCTCCCGCTGGGCGGGGTCCTCCAGGGTGTCCTGGTTGATGTGCAGGTCGCACTTGGGGAAGGCGAAGACGTTGCCGTACTGGTCGCCCGCCCTCCATACGTCCAGAAGCGCCTTGCAGAAGCGCTGGGCGGTCTTCTCGTAACTGCCGTAGGTGCGGCCGGTGTACCTGCCGCCGGGGCCGATGGCGCGCACGTCTCTCAGATAGCGGGGCACGCCGGTGTGGACGTTGAAGTCCAGGAACAGCGTCTGGCCGCCCCGGCTGAAAGCGTTCTGCGAGGAGCTGAAGATGAGGTGCTGCGCCTCCTGCTGCATCTCCTTGTAGGACATGCCCTCCACGAAGGGGGCGTAGAAGATGTTGATGTAGCCCACGCCGAGGGCGCCGGCGTAGTAGGCCTGCATCGAGGCCAGGAAGGTGTTCAGGTGGCCGGTCAGCGTGCGGGCGTGTTTGGCCGGGGCGCTGGAGGTGTCCAGGTTCTGCAGGTGCAGGCCGTATTTCTTGAGGTATTCGATGGAATGGCTGGAGCAGTAGACGCGCGTGGGGTAGCCCAGGTCGTGGATGTGGATCTTGCCCAGCATGTGGGCCTCGGCCAGCTCGTCGCTGAAGACCTCCTGCAGAGCGTACTGCTTGAGGGTGTGTTCGGCGACGGCGAGGTTGATGGCCTCGGGGTTGTTCTGGGCGATGTTGGCGTTCTCTCTACTCTTGCTGCGGATTATCTGGTCGAGGTCGAACTTGGGCATGCCGACCGTGGCCTGTTTTTTCAGCCGGGCGGTCATGCCGCGCTCGAACAGCTCGTTGTCCACCAGCTCGCGGATGAGGCTGGTGGAGATGCGGGTCATGCCGCTGTCCATGACCCGCCGCTCGACGGCGGATGCGATCGCGCGGGCGGTGCGCCGGTCCAGGTCGGCCTCCACCTGCAGGGCGCTGGTTATGCGGCTCTTATCCCACTCGGCAAGCTGGTCCTGGGCCTCCGTGTTGACCAGGAGGGCGATATCGGTGGAACTGCCCGAGCGCCGGACCGGCTTGCGCACCTGCAGGGACTGGCGCACGCGGGCGCGCCGGTCGCGGTAGAGGATGTATGCCTTCGCGGTCTTCGCGTGACCCGTCTCGATGAGCACCTTCTCGACGGTGTCCTGGATCTCCTCGATGCCGGGGGGCGTGCCGTCGTAGTTGCGTTCCAGCATCATGGTGACCATCGAGGCCAGCTCTTTGGCCAGGTCGCGGTTGTCGCCCCCCACGGCCCGGGCGGCCTTGAAGATGGCGTTGGCTATCTTGGACTCGTCGAAGGGAACGTGTTCCCCCGTGCGCTTGCGCACCTGCTCGATGATGGTCTTGTGGTTGTGTTCCTGTCCGGCTTCCGTCTCAACCGCCATCCTGCCCTCCCTCTCGCTGCTGATACCTGTCGGTCACTCGTTCTCTTCGTCCGTCCCGTGGGGTTTGCGGCGGCCGGCGCGGCCCTGCTCCCCTCTGAGGACGGTGTCGGCCTCTTCCACGAAATCGGTAACGTCTTTGAATTCCCGGTAAACCGAGGCGAACCGGATGTAGGCTACGTGGTCCAGCTCACGGAGCCGGTGCATGACCAGCTCGCCAATGCGCCGGGACGGCACTTCCCCCTCGTAGTGGCGGTGCAGCTCGCGTTCGATGGCCTCGGCCAGCTCCGTCAGCTCTTCGGCGGATATGGGCCGCTTGTAACATGCCTTGTTCAGGCCTTCGAGCAGCTTGCGCAGGCTGAAGTCCTCCCGGGTGCCGTCCTTCTTGACGACCCGGAGCACGCTCTCTTCGATGCGCTCGTAGGTGGTGTAGCGGCGCCCGCAGTTGTTGCACTCGCGGCGGCGTTTCACGTAGGTTCCGGCGCCGCCGGGGCGGGAGTTGACGACGTGGTCATCATCCTTCTTGCAGTAGGGACATTGCATGTGGGGGATGGCCCTCTTTCAACCCTAAATGTCGCCTGGAACGCGCCTTACGGGAGGCCCCGGAAGGGCCCGCCTGTATGCTACATCTGCCACTGACGGGTATCATAACGTTCAAGATGTGGAGAGTCAAGGCTCTTTTTCGGGATCCGGGAAATCCGCCGCCGGGTGGCCGCAGGAATCCGTCGCAACGCGTCGCGTAAGGGGTTGCTTTCCCGGCCGTTATGCGCCCCCGGTCGGGAGGAATGGAAGTCAGAAGCGGTGAGAATTCCGCGGCGGAAAAGGGGACCCTGAAAGCAGCCAGCGGGCGTGATGAAACCACGACGAGCGTGACGCGGCCTGCTGTCAGCAGCGACCCCGCGCGGACGAACACCCCCCGTCTACGCCTCGCCCGGGGGCACCGCCTGCGGGGATTCCAGCCGTTGCAGGCAGATCTCGAGCTTTTTCAGCATCAGGGCGATCTCGTTCTCGCTCACGTCCAGCACGGGTCGGAAGCGGATGGACTGCGCGCCCGCGCCCAGCAGCAGCATCTGTTCCGTCTGGAGGGCCAGTTCAATGAGCCGCTTCTTGTCGGCGGGGTTGCGTAGCGTGAAGCCCTGGTAGAGCCCCATGCCGCGCACGTTGAAGATGGTGTCGTGGTAGCGCCTAGCCAGGCGCTCCAGTCCGTCCACCATCGCGGCGGCCTTCCGGGGCACGCGCGCTATCAGGCCCTCCCGCTCGACTATCTCGAACTCGCGGCAGACGCGCACCATGTCGGCCAGGCAGCCGCCCCACGTGCTGTCCAGCACACCGCGGTCGCCCAGGGTCTCCAGCATGTAGACCGCGCCGTTGCCGAACTTCTTGGCCACGGCGACCGCCTGCGGCGGATGGGGCAGGTCGAGCTGATCGCACATGAACAGGGCGCCCGTCTGGCCGCCGGCCGTCTGCACCTCGTCGAACGCCAGGAACGTCCCGTACCGGTGGGCTAGGCGGCTCAGTTGCTGGAAGAAGCGTGGCAGCGCCACCCGATGACCGCCTGCCCCCTGGATGGGCTCGACGACGATGGCCACCACTTCATCCCCGTACTGCTGCAAGCACTCCTCCACGATCTCCAGGCAGCGGTCGGTGCGGGTCTCGTTGCGCTCCGGCGGCTGGGAAGTGTCTATGCTGGGGAATTTCACCTGCACGTTGCCCGGCACGATGCCCTGGAAGCCCTTCGTGACGACGGGGTCGTGGTCGAGGCGCGTGATGTTTAAAGCGAACACCGTGCGGCCGTGGAAGGCGCGGTCGAAATAGATGAACCGCCTGACCGCCGGCGCCTCCCCGCGCGCCAGCGCCCGCTCCGCGTGCAGCACCAGCAGGTACTTCATCATGTTCTCGACCGCCTCGGCGCCCGAGTTGACGGCGTAGACCTCCATGCCGCGCCGGTCCATGCAGCGGGGCGCGTGGGAGTGAAGCAGGCGGTAGTAGTCCAGGCACTCGCGGGTGAGCACGTCGGGGTTGGCCGTCTTGTTGTTGGCCGCCCGCGCCAGGCGCTGCAGGTAGGCGGGCTCCTGCAGGTCCGGGTGGTTGTGGCCCAGGAGCTTCGAGCCGTAATAGCCGGCCCAGTCGAAGACACGCCGGCCGTCCACCGTGGCCAGGTACATCCCCCGGGAGGCCTCGAGGTCCACCACGAAGGGGTAGGGGTCTACGCGGACGTAGTCGCGCAACTCCCGCAGCATGCCGGCGCTGAGAGGTCCCGGAAACACGTCAGCTCCTCTGGGTTGGTGGATCACCCGGTGCAGCAGCCATGATATCGGGCCGGGGAGGGGGAAGTCACGCTCTGCGCAAGGTTTGCGTCCTCGGGGCCAGTCCGGCGGTTCTGCCGCCGTGGCGGCCACCTGAAAAAGCGGCCCCTCTGAGATGTGTCACCACGACACCACGGGCACGGCCGATCCGCCTGACGCAGAGGGCCGGACGTTACCCGGCGTCCCTGCGGTAAAGCTATTGAGCCCGGCAAGGCTGATGATGTCATTCTGAGCCCCCTCTTGCCGGACGGGCGAGGAATCTCGCCGTTCAGGCGCCCGATGGACCCCGACGTGGGGGTACCCGCGACACGGCCGGCATGCAGGATTCGTCGGGGCTCCGCACCTCCTCAGAATGACAACGTTCCCGCGGGGCGGCGGGAGTTCCGGGATCGGATGAACGGGCGGCGTTGCGGGCCGGCGGGGCGGGCCCTATGATGGGCCGCGCCGGGCCTGTCGCGGCCGGCCGGCACGCCTTGAGCTTCCAGACTCAGTGCAGTGGAGGTTGAGATGTCCGCACCCGAGGGACCGTTGAGCCTTATGTTCCCCGTCGAGTCTTTCCCCGAGGGCGAGATCGCCCCGCCCATGGAGCCCGACCATCCCACCTGGGACCTGATGCCGCCCTGGACCGACCCGCTGGCCGACCGCGGCGCCTACCGCACCCCTTCCAGCAAGGCGCGCATCGAGACCCCGCACGGCCCGGCCATCCGCTTCACCGACCGGGGCCCCAAGCCCCACGCCCTCGTGACCGGCGAGACCTGGTGGCGCAACGCGCACCTGGGGTGCCGCGTGGTGCCGACGGCCCGCGGGGTCGAGCACTGCAATGACGGCTGGTTCCTGGCCGACGCCCATGCGGGCCTGGTCTTCCGCATCGAGACCTCGCGCCGATACTACTTCTTCGGCATCGAGGCGCGGGACCGCCTGGTGCTCTACCGTCGCAACGACGACGACTGGCACGTGCTGGACTGGCGCCGCGTCGAACTGCCCGACGGTCCCCTCACCCTGGAGGCTGAGCTGCGGGACGACCTCATCACAGTGCGCTGTCCCGAGTGCGATGTGGAACTCTATGCCCGGGACGAGGCGTTCCCGGCCGGGCGCATGGGCTTCCGCAGCCTGGGCGAGAGCGAGCTTCTGGCGCTGAGCGTCGAGGTTGACGCCGAGGAGCGGGCCCGCAACGCCGAACGCCTAACCGCCCTGCGGGAGCGGACCGCACGCCTGGGCCGGGATGTGCCCGACGCCGTGCCGGCGGGCGAGTTTGACCTCTCCGGCGGGCTGACCCTGAAGGCATGCTGTGACTTCGCCGCAGAGGGGCGCAACGACCTGTTGTTCAACGGTCAGGACGGCCTGACGGCCCACACGTGGGAGGGCGAGGAGCTGTGGCGCCACCCGGAGCCGGCGTTTCTGTGCGAGCCGGGCCCCGTGCGACCGGAGGGCGGACGTCGCCTCTACCTGCTGGTGGGCTGCCGCCAGAGCAGGGACTGGTTCACAACAGCCGGACACCCCACGAAAAACACCGTCGCCGACGAGCTGGTGGTGCTGGACGGCACCGACGGCCGCGAACTGGTGCGCAGGAAACTGCCGGAAGACCCCGTCAGCACAGGCGAACTGCGTAAGTACGACCTCTCCTTCGAGGTCGGCTGCGGGGAGCGGCCGGGCGTGCTGGACTTCATCGTGCGCCAGTGGCGCCAGGAACTGGGCGGGGCAGGCCTGCACCTGTGGGCCTACGACATGGAGGGCGAGGAGCTGTGGCAGCGGCAGGTGGAGACGCCTTACGGTCACCACGGCGCCGTGCACTGCGCCGACATCAACCGCGACGGCGAACTGGAAGTGCTGGCGGGCGGCACCTGTTTCAGCGCCGGGGGCGAACTGATGTGGACCCACGACCTGGCCGACGAGATGCGCCGCATCCACGGCGCCGACCATTACGACTCGGTGCTGGTGCAGCCGCCCGAGCTGTGGCCGCATGCCGATCCGCTGGTGGTGCTGGCCGCCGGCAGCGCGGGTGTTTACGTCGTGGACGCCCTCACGGGCCGCACGCGCGCCCTGCACCGCGTCGGCCATGCCCAGTGGACCGCCTGGGGGCGGCTCCGGGATGACATGCCCGGCCCGCAGTTCATGGTGGGCACCCGCTGGGGCAACTACGGCATCCTGTCCCTGTTCAGCCCCGCCGGCGAGCGGCTGTGGGCCGCCCAGCCCGACTACGTGCTGCAGGGCTCCAAACCCGTGAAGTGGTCCCCCGAGGGGCCCGAGTTCATGTGGATCAACACCTCGGAATCAGGCATGGGCCTCTACGACGGCGAGTGCCGCCTGGTCAAGCCCCTTGAGGCGCTGCGCCGCGCCTTCCGCGGGAAGACGCGCATGCAGGTGCCCGCCCGTGCGCTGCGCCGCCGGCCCGGCGGCCGCCACCGCCTGGCGCTGACCATCGGGGAGCGGATGCTGCTCTTCCGGCCGGAGCACTGAGTTTCGCCCCTTGCGGGGCGGTCTGGTGCTGCTCGGGAGGAACCCCGGCGGCAAGTTCAGGCTGCCGGCTCCTCGCCGGCGGGACGGAACAAGCGCCAAAGCCAGCGGGCGAGCGGGACGCCGGCGGCCAGCAGGAACAGCAGGCACGCCGCCGCGGCCACCGTGTGGTTGGTCGGCAGGTCGTAGCCGACCGCCAGGTAGAGCCCCGCGAGGGTGGCCCCCAGGGCGGCGGCCGCCGAGATGACCAGCACCAGGTTCAACCGCCGGCTCAGCAGCAGCCCCGTCGACGGGGCGACCACCAGGTAGCAGAACACCAGCAGCGAGCCGGCCGTGCGCGAGGCCACGGCCACCGCCAGCCCCAGCGCCACGAAGAAGGCCAGTTCCCACACCGTCGCCCGTATGCCCAGCACGCGGGACATCTCCCGGTCCATGAACGCATAGACGGTCGGGCGCCGGAAAAGCAGCACGCAGAGGGCCAGCGGCAGCAGCACAGCCGCGATGACCGTCAGGTCCAGGGGGGTGATGAAGATGAGATCGCCGTAGAGCAGGCCCTCGACCTCGTGCCGCCCGAACCCGCTCTGCGAGACGATCAGTATGCTGAGCGCCGACGCCAGCACGAACACCAGCCCCATCACCGCGTCGCGCGGCAGGCGGTTCGACTCGAACGGGTAGGCCAGCAGCACCACCGTCAGGAAAGTGAGGATGCCGGCGCCCAGGTAGGGATGCAGCCCCGTCACGAACGCCACGGCCACGCCGAGGACGGCGACCTGGCTGACGGCGACGCCAATGAAGACGATCCGTTTCAGGATGACAAACACCCCGAGCAGAGAGCAGGTGACGGCGATGAGCGCGGCCCCGGCCACCGCGTGCGGGAAGGTCTCTATCAGCATCGTCAGGTTTTCCATGCCGGCTACCCCCCGCTTTCCAGCAGTTCGGCCATCCAGCCGGCCCGGTGAGGCAGGTCGGACGCCGCCACCATCTCCGCCCGGCCGCGCTCGACCAGCACTATCCGGTCCGACCATCGGGTCATGTGGTTCAGGCCGTGGTGGGCGAACAGCACGGTCTTGCCGTGGGCCGTGGTCAGGTGGTGCAGGCGCTCCAGCAGGGCGTGCTCGGCGGCGGCATCCAGTTCGCTGGTGGGCTCATCCATGACCAGCACCTCGGCATCGGTGACGAAGGCGCGCGCGAGCATCGTCTTCTGCTTCATGCCGCCGGAGAGCCGGTCGAACGTCTTGTCGGCGTGCGCGGTCAGGGCGAACATCTCCAGGGCCCTCTCGATGCGCTCTCTCTGCTGCCGGGTCGCTCGGCGCCACCAGCTTAGTTCCGGGTAGAGGCCCATCGAGACGATGCTTCGCACGGAGACGGGATAGATGGGGTCAATGGCCTTGTGCTGGGGCACGTAGCCGGCCACCTGCCGGTCGAAGGGCGTCCTGATGCGGCCGGCCCGCGGCTTCAGGAGCCCGATGATGGCGCGCAGCAGGGTGGTCTTGCCCGCGCCGTTGGGCCCGACGAAAGGCAGGAAAATGCCCGGCGGGATGTCGAGACAGACGTCCCGCAGGACCACCTCCCGTCCGTAGGCCAGGGTGACGTATTCACAGGCGATTATCGGTTCGGTCATGGTGAGTGGCTTTGGTGTCGGGTCTAATAGCAGAAGGCGCCGGCAGGCACGCGCTCAGGTCTGTGCCTGCCGGTCGCCGGTTCCGCCGGGCGGTGCTGAGGGTTCTCACCCTCCGAGGGCGGATGCTATGGTGTCCACCTGCTTGTCCAGCAGGTCCAGGTAACCTTCAGCGGGCACGTCGGTGCCATCCCCCGGCACGGACAGGGGGCAGACCACGACGATGGCCCCCGTGCGCTGAGCGACGAAGTCGGCCCCACGCCGGGGGTAGAACGGCGCCATCAGGATAACTCCTATCCCGCGCCCTTCAACCAGGTCCACCACGTCCCGCAGGTGGCGCGCGGTGGGCGGGATGCCGGGCTTCGGCTCCAGCTCGATGGGGATGCTGAGGCCGAACCTGTTCGCGAAGTAAACCCAGCTCTTGTGGAAGGCCACCACCTCGCGGCCGGCCAGCGGCCGCATGCGCCCCTTCCAGCCGCCGAGCCCGTCCAGCATCTCGTTCTCGCGCAGGTGGTCCTCCAGGCGGCCTTCCAGCTTTAGGGCCCAGAGGCGCTCCCCGCCGACGGCCTCGACCAGTTCCTCACCGAACATGCGGGCGTCGAGCTCACGCTGGAACCGCTGCAGGTTTTCGCGGAAGGTCTCGGCGTGGGCGGGGCGCAACTGTTCCAGCCGGTCGGCGATGGTATCGGCGACGATGCGGCCGTTCAGCGGATCGGTCCAGTAGTGGGGGTTTCCCGCCGGATGCACGTCGCCCATCGCGGGCGTGACGCGCTCGGTGGGGACATCCAGCCGCAGCACTCCTTGGGAGGCGTCCAGGTGGCCCGGCCGGTTGGGACGGATGGCGCGGTTGCGCGAACCGTCAATGACCGGTCCCTCCCAGCCGATCTCCAGGTCCATGCCCACGCGGACCCAGAGGTCGGCGCGGCGCGCGATGCTGATGTAGCTGGGCACGGCTTCCAGGTAGTGGGGGTCGTCGTCCCCCGCGCATATGGCGCGCACCTCCGCCAGGTCACCCGCGATGTAGCGGGCGATGGAGGCCAGGTCGGTCGTGGTGGTCACGATGCGGACGCGGTCGGGCCGGGCTTCGGCGGCCGCCCCACCCGTCCACAGCAGCAACAGGGCCGCCATGGCCGCCAGCAGCGGCATGCGGCAGTTTCTTGCTCGGAACATCGGTGTCTATCCTTCTTGTGGAGTTGGCTTCTGTTTGATGCAGACTCAAGGCTCTCAAAATTCGTGGGCGCCGTGGGGGCCGATCGAGATGATCCACTGCAGCATGGCCTCCCAGTTGCTCTCCCGGCCGTGGTCGGTCTCGTACACGCCCCGGGAACCCTGCAGGCGGAAGCGGCTGAACTCGCTGGGGGTGAAGTCCACCATCAGCGTGCCGCGGTAGGTGTCGTCCCAGTTGCGCGTGCCGTCGGGACGGCGGCTGCGGTTGGTCAGCCCCACGTGGTCCCACCTGGCGCCGGCCCGCCAGCGGGGAGCGAACCCATAGGTGGCCTGCACGTAGTAGCCGTCCTGCCGGTCCTTCTGGCTGCGGCCGATGAAGTCGGGGTTCTGGTGCCAGATGTTGTCCAGGCTCTTCCACCTGTGCATGTACTCGGCCTGGACCGTGACGCTGCCGTGGCCGTAGCGCTGTCCGGGCGGACGGTACTTGTACACGGCATCCACACCGGTGAAGTAGCTGAATCCGTCCAGGTGACGGCTGCCGTGCTCTTCCTGGTGGCGGCCGTACCCGCCGAACAGGCCAAGCTGCGTGGCATGGTTGCGGGGCAGTTCGGGGCTGAGTTTCGTCCAGGCGGTTACGGCGCGCGGGGCTGTACGACGTCGGACGTCGCCGCCTTCGTAGCGGAAGGTGCCCTCGTTGTCGCCCTGGAGCACCTCCACGCCGGTGAGCCAGTGGGTGTCCGTCGGGGCGAGCCAGGAGAGCTGGACGCCGAGTTCGTTGAGCCCGTGGTCGCCGAACATCAGTTCGTTGACCAGCGGGCGGTCCACGAAGTCCCAATCATGGGGATGCTGTCGGTTGATGCGGCCGATGTCGCTGAAAAACTTGCCGGCCTGCAACTGCAGCCCCCAGGGCAGGAAGGTATCACGGATGACGGCTTCTTCGACCTCCACTTCGTCCAGGTCGAAGGCGAGCGTGGTGAACGCGGTGAAGTAGGGGTCAACGTCGGCGGAGAGGTGGACCTCTATCTCCCGCAGGTTGAACCCCGGCTCGATGCCGTGAGCGTGGTCGTGGCCATGACCATGCCCGTGGCTGTGGCCCCGGCTGAACCCCAGGACGTCTTCCCGCAGCTCGAGGCCCCCTGCCTTGTGAGAATCGAGGGCATAGACGAGGTCTATGATCACGGATATGTCGGGGTTCATGCTCTGCCAGGCGCGCCGTGCGGGGTCGGCGGCGGGGCGGGCCAAGCTGCGTTCAACCTCGGGTGCGGCCTGCTCTTGGCGCGCCCGGTCCAGCGCGGCGGCCAGCGGCTCGGCCTCTTGCCCGGCCGCCG
>PUMJ01000218.1 GCA_003551305.1 Candidatus Brocadiaceae bacterium | reverse complement strand
CCGGCGGGCTTCTGGGAGAAACTGGAGCCGCTGGACCTGGAGGCCGCGCGGGCCGAGCGGCACGCGGCCCGTGTGAAGCGCGAGGCCGACCGCCTGGAGCCGGTGCTGGCCGAAGCGCTGGAGTCTACCAGCGTCACGAACGTGCTGGAGCGGCTGGTCGGCGCCGGCCGCATCGACCCCGAGACGGCGGTAGAACTGGAAGACCGTTTGACCAGAGAGGAACGAGGCGATGGCGCTTGAGGCGAGCGACGACATGGTAAGCCGCACCGACCGGGCGGCCCTGGAGGCGGCCCTTGCGGACCTTGAGGAGGCCGAGCAGCCGCACCCGGCCATGACGCTGATAGAGCGCATCGAGGCGAACGCCGCGCACGGGGCATACGCCTGCCTGCACTCGGCGCAGGTGGTTACGCGCGGCTTACAGGCGCTTCAGGAGATGCGCGATATGCCCGCTGAAGCGCAGGAGTGGCTTGACAAGAACGGCGAGCGGATGGTGTCCGTCGCCGCGTGGCTGCTAGACGCCCACACCGACTACAACCGCGAGTTCCCCGACCACCCGAGCCGGCCGGAGTAACATGGCCATTATCACCTACAACAGCAACACGAACATCCTCGACGCCGACGGAGGCACCGTAGCCGACCCCATCGTGCTTGAGGACCTCTATGACGCCGACCAGGCCGAAGGCTGGGGCGTGTTCCACAGGCTCGGGACGGGCATCTACTTCAGCACGGCCATCCTCCGGTTCGGCTCCAATGCCACGACCTACGTTGCGCTTGACGGCCCCATCGTGCTGACCGTGGACGCACAGGGCACCTATGTTGACCCCGTGCGCTTCTGGAACAACTGCCATGTCGAGGGCACGCGGGCGTATCTGTGCGTTCTCAACCCGAGCGGGTGGAAGTCCTTTGACCTGCGCGGCACGGCCGAGTTCGAGCGCTGCGCCTTCGATGGCGACGTGGACAGTCGCTCGCCACAGCAATACAGGCTTTGTCTCTTCGGCAACGAGGCGCGGCGGGGCGGGTTCGAGCTTTGCACCATAGGCCGGAGCGTATCTGAAGAGTTCGACCCAGGTTCGCATGGCAATACGTATATCGAGCGCCGCGACCCGCTGGGAGCCGGCGAGACGGTTGAGGAATATGGCGGTCGGCTCCTGGGCTTCCTGCGCTTCCGGCACACAGGCACAAACTGCATCTGGACAGATGCGCTCGGCTTCCCGGAGCACGTGGACGGATTCGGCACCGGCGATACGCGCTGGGCGCGGTTCGACTTCACGGCCATGCCGGTTGTGCTGGATGCCGAGGGGCAGCCTGTAGAGGGCGCGCAGGTCACCTGGACCGATGATGACGGTGCCGAGCAGGCCGACTACACGACCGAGTCGGATGGGCTGCCTGACGACGATGTGGCCCTGCCCTCCCGGCAGTATGACGACCCCGGCACGCACCTGGACCCGTTCTCGATATCCGAGTTCTCGCCCTACACGCTGCGTGTCGAGTGGCCTGACGGCGTGGTGGTCGAGGCGCAGGTAACGGTTGACCGGCCCATCTACGGGGCTATCGCCCACCCCGACGCCCCGGCGGCCGGCGACGTGCGGGCGGGAGTCGAGTATGCCTACGGCAGCCGCGAGGGGACGATGCTCCCCCACAGCCTTTTCACCACCGTCACCGTCGAGCCGGTGCCGGAGGTCATCGTCACAGTCGAGCCGCTCCCCGAAATCGTCCTTACCGTGGAGAAATAGCCATGCCCGCAACAGAAATCTCGCTGCCGCCCATCGCGCGGGGCTACCGCTGGCCGGAGGCTGACCAGACCATCCGAGTCACCTACGCCGACGGCTCGAACGTGCCCGAGTCGTGGGCCGCAGACGACTGGACGCTACGCCTTTCGCGGTCCCGCCGGGCGGGCGACCCCGACCTGGCGCTCCCCCTGGCCGCCGCCTGGTCGGCAGAGGACAGCCTGACCCTGACCCTTTCGGCCACGTCCGAGCAGACCGCCGCGTTGCCGGAGGTCGGCCATCGCGGATACGACCTCCAGGCGGACCTGGTGCACGAATTGGATGGAGAGCCGGTGCTGCGGGCCACGGCCCGCGTCCGCGTCGTGCACAAGGCCGGGGAGGCGGCATGAGCGACCGGCTTGAACACTACCGCGCCCTGGCCCGGCAAGCCGGTCGAGGGGCCGAAGCCGGCAAGGCCGGCTTCAACGCGACCGAAGGTCGCGCCGCCTGCCTCTACGCCGAGCGATACCGTGATAGCTGCTGCACGCGCGTCCGGTGTCACTACCACGCCGATACACCGCTGGTCACCGTCCCCCGCGCCTGCGGGAAGTGCGCCTACCGGCTGCCGCCGGACAAGCTCCATATCGCCGCCGTCATCCCGGCGTGGAACGAAGGCGACGAGGTCGCCGCGACGGTGCAGAGCCTGTCGGAGAGCATCGAGCAGGCCCGCCTGACGGTTATCGTGATAGACGACGGCAGCACGGACGGCTCATGCGACGACCTGAGCGGCGTCACGCTGGCGCGGCACTCGGAGCCCCTGGGCGTCGGCCGGAGCCGCAACGCCGGCTGGGAGTTAGCCTGCGACGCCGGCGCGGACGTGGTCACCTTCCACGACGCGCACATGCGCTTCCCGCCGGGCGCCATCGAGGCCCTGGCCGCTCGGGCCTTGCGCGGCGACGCGGTTCTCTGCTCGAAGAGCAAGGGCATGGAACATCAGAACCCGGATTTCTGCGGCTGGGGCTGCAACCTGTTCTACAACGCCCGCGACGGACTACAGGCGAAGTGGCGCCCGGCCCCCGAAAGCCGGGCCGCCTTCTGCCCGGTGCCCGTCCCCATGGGCGCCTGCTACGTGATGAGCCGCCGGACCGCGGATCACCTGGAGGCGGCCACCGGGCGGCTGTGGGACGACGTCGCCGGCCGGTGGGGCTTCAGCGAACAAGCCCTGGCCGTGAAGGCATTCCTTCTGGACATCCCCGTGCTGGTCGCCCGCGATGTCGTCACGCGCCATCTCTACCGTGCCGCCAACCCCGTCACGAGCGCCGGGCGCGAGAAGTGGCGCAACGTCACCCACGTGACGGCCATCCTTTTCGGACGACGGCTTTTCGACCGGCACTTCCGCCCGTACTGCGAGCGGCACCTGTCCCCGCGGGAAGTCGCCCGCATAGCCGATGCGGCCCTGGGCGCCGCCCCGGCCCCACGCTGGAAGCGACGGCCCGACGAGGTTTTCACCCATCTCTGCGAAACGAATCCATTTTCCGCTAAGACCTCCGGCAAGGAGACCTTATGAACATTTTTCTTCGCCCCGTCCGCGTGCTCCTGCTGCTCTGGCTGGCCCTGCCGGCGGCCGGCTGCGGTTCCCTGGTGCAGGTGACCCGCACCGAACCGACCCCGATACCCCTCGAACCCCGCCCGGCACCCGAGCTGCGCGAGAGCCTCAGCCGGCAGGCGGCCTACGCGCGGGACGTGCTGGCCCGGGTGAGAGCCGCCGGGGCTGAGGCCGGCAGCGCCGCCGTCGCCCAGGCTGAGCGGGCGGCCCGTTTCGTCGAGACGGCCCTGGGGGCGCCCGCCCGCCGCCTCGAGGTCGAGGAGGACGAGTCCGGCCGGCCCCTGCCCGCCCCGCAGCACGACAGGACCTTGCGCCACGCCGAACGGCAGCTTGCCGGCCAGCGCGAAGCCCGCGCCAGATACCTCCAGTCGCTGGACAGGGCGCGCGCCGAGCAGATGGGCCTGCGTCGCGGCACCGAGGTCTCCAGCGGCTGGCTCCGCCGGCTGACGGGCCTCGGCGGGACGGGCCTGCTGCTGGCGGCGGCGCTGCTGGTTTTCCTCGTGCCCAACCAGGTGCTCGTGCTGCTGATCCGCAGCGCCGTGGGGGCGGCACGGGCGGTGCTCGGGGAGCTGGCCCTCCGCGCCACGGGGGCCCTGAACCAGGTGGTCGAGGGCGTCCAGCGCGCCAAGGGGCGCATGGACCCGGGCAGCGTCCAGACCCTTCACGAGGAGTTGAACCGTACTACGAGCCCGACCGCCCGCCGTTGCATCGCCCGCATCAAGGAAGACGTCAAGGATAAACTCCACGAAGAGGAGGAGACGCACGATGGCTGAGATCATCGGATGGATCACCGTGCTGGCCCTGCTGGGGTTCTCGCTGGCCGTCATCAGCCGCAAGACCTACCGCTGGTGGCACCGTGAGGAGTGACACCGTCAGTCGCCCCCGCAGTCGTCCTCGTTCTCGGCTTTCCGCACCGCCGGGCACACCGGCCACGCCGAGACGGCTGCGGAGGTGGCCGCGTCGGGTGACCTTAACTCGTAGTGCGGGGCCCCTGGCACCGCTCTTCGGAGGAGTGTACGGCGCCGTAGAAATCCGCCCCGGGCGTCCATGTCCCCCCGGTCCCATACCCCCAGCAAGGCCCCCCATGAATGCCGCGCACCATCAACTCTCTCGGCCAACCTGGCCGGCCCTCACATGCCTCTGCCCCACGTACGGCCGCTTCCAGCGGCTGCGGGACGCGGTGGCCTGCTTCCTGCTGCAGGACTATCCCGGGGAGGCGCACCTCCTGATCCTGAACGACGCCCCGGGACCCCTCTGCGAGGAGGGGCTGCCGGCGAGCGTTGCCGTCGTCAACGCCCCTGTCCGCTACCCGACGCTGGGCCACAAGCGCCAGGCGCTGCTGCAGATGGCCCGGACGCTCCTGGTGGCCCACTGGGATGACGACGACCTCTACCTGCCGTGGCACCTGACGTCCCTGGTGACCGCCTGGCGCGAGCAGAATGCGGCACAGCCCTGCCTTCGCCGTAGTCGCGGCGGGCAGGCGCCCTCGGCTGTGAAGCGCGTCAGCTGCGTCAAACCCCGCGCCGCGTGGTATGTCACCGGGACCTCGTCGCACCTGATCTGCCGGGGCCTCCGCCACAACGTCTTCGAGGGGCAGATGCTCTTCGAGCGCGAGCGCGCCATGGCGCTCGGCGGCTACCCGCCCCGGGTCAGCGGGCAGGCGAAGGCCCTGCTGGACGCCTTCCGCCGGGCGGGTGAACTCCACACGTGGGAGCCGGGCCCCCGGCAGACGAGCTACGCCTACCGCTGGGCCGACGGTGCCGGCCACGTGAGCGCGGGAGGCGATACGCGGGAGGGGCATCGGGGCTTCGCCGCCCGCAACCGTGACTTCGGGGCAGGCCGCCCCCTGGTGCGCTCGCCCTCGCCACGCGCCTGGGCCCGGCGGCGGCTGGAGGAAGCCTTCGGCCGTGTCTCCGCGGCAGCCGCCGGCGGCCCGCGCGGCGTTGAAGTCTCGCGCACTGCGACCTACAATCCGCCGGAGCATCCCTGCGGCGAAGGGGCGACCAGTTGCTGACCGGCATCCACATCCTGCTGACCTACAAGTGCGACCGCGAGTGCGAGCACTGCTTCGTGCACGCCGGCCCCGGCGCGCCCGGCACCTTCACGCTGGCTCAACTAGACGCCGTCCTGGAGGAACTGCCGCGCATAGGCACCATCGAGACCGTCTTCTTCGAGGGCGGGGAGCCATTCCTCTTCTATCCCGTCATGCGTGAAGGCATGCGGCGGGCGGCCGCCCTCGGTCTCGTCGTCGGAACCGTCACCAACGCCTACTGGGCCACTGTCGTCGAGGACGCCCTGGCCTGGCTCACTCCGCTCCAGCAAGCAGGCCTCACAAGCCTCGTCCTCAGCGAAGACGCCCTTCACGGCGGAGAGGCCGGCGACGCACGCCCCGGCCACGCGCGCGCCGCAGCGGAGAGGCTCGGCGTCTCCTGCTCGACCATCACCACCGAACACCCCCGTGTCGAGCCCGCCGCCGCTCCGGGCGAGGCACCGACGGTGAGCGGCGGCGTCATGTTCCGTGGCCGTGCGGCCCATACCCTGATCGAAGGGCTGCCGCGCAGCCCCTGCGCCGAGTTCACCGAATGCCCGCACGAGGACCTGCGTGAGCCCGGGCGCGTCCACGTGGACGCCGCCGGCTACGTCCACCTCTGCCAGGGGCTCAGCATGGGCGACATGTGGCAGACGCCGCTCTCCAGGCTCGTCGCGGCATACAACCCCGAGGCCCACCCTGTGTGCGGGCCTCTGCTGGAGGGCGGGCCGGCCCTCCTGGCCGAGACGTACGGCATCGAACACGAAGACGCTTACGTCAGCGCGTGCCACTTCTGTTACTCGTTGCGCCGTGCGCTGCTGGACCGCTTTCCCCGGTACCTGGGCCCCCCGCAGGTCTATGGACGGGACCCCACGTGAGACTCAACCTGGAGCGGACGCCATGCCCGAGGGCGAACTCATAGACAGCATCAAGCACCCCGCCGTGGCCGAGGCGCGCCAGCAGGTCGGGGAGTTCCGCTCCGAGGACGCCACGGCGTTCCTGGCGGACGGCTACCGGCTCGTCTGGCGCGCCCTCGAGGCCGACGCCCCCATCGAGAAGCTGTTCTTCCTGGACCCGGTCGAGGACGAGAGGCACCGGCGCCTCTGGCAGCGCGCGCTGGAGAAGGGCATCCGGCCGATGCGCCTCACGCGCGGTGTCTTCTTCAAGGTGCTGGCGCTCGGGTACGAGACGTCCGTGCGGGTGCTGGCCGTGGTGCGCCGTCCCCCCTCGGCCGAGGCGAAACGGTTCGTGGCGCCCGGCGCCAGCTTCCTGGTCGGCGAGGGGATACAGGACCCCCGCAACGTCGGCGTCATGGTGCGCACCGCTGACGCCTGCGGCGTCCCCTGCGCCGTCTTCACTCAGGACTCGGCCGACCCGTGGTGCCGCGCGGCGGTGCGTTCCAGCACCGGCTCTATCTTCCGCGTGCCGCTCACCCTGGCGGCCAACCTGGACGAATACCTCGCGGTGCTGCAAGGGGAGGGCGTGCGGGTTGTCGGAACGTCCGCCCACGCCGCCGAGCCCTGCTGGCAGGCCGACCTGGCCGGCCCCTGCGCCATCGTGCTGGGCAACGAGAGCGCCGGCATCTCCGACGCCGCGCGGGAGGTCTGCGACGTGCTGGTCACCATCCCCATGCGCGGGGGGGCGGATTCGTTCAACGTGACGGTAGCCGCCGGCATCCTCCTCTACGAAGCCCTCCGCCAGCGGCAGGGGCCTGACGGAAGCTGAGGGGGATGGTGCCTTGGGTGGGAAATGCTCTCAAGCAGATAAACGTATTTCATGACCTGCTTGCGCCATCTCAAGCTCTGGTCCTGCTCCGCGCGAGGCTTCGCAGGGATACGAAGGGCGACCGTCCACCTTCGCCCACTTGCGAACGCGCGAGCCTTGAGCCCACGGGGAGGGACCTGTCCTCCGTAGCGCTCCGACGCCGAAGGCGGCGGAGGGCGAAAGAGGATGGTCGGGGCGCCCGGATTTGAACCGGGGACCTCCGCGTCCCGAACGCGGCGCCCTGAGCCAGACTGGGCCACGCCCCGACGAAACATCAATGTAGCCACGGCACCCGGTCCTGTCAAGGCGAAAGGGCCACTTTGCCGGGCCATGACGCCGCGCTCGGGGAAGGTGACCCATGCCGGGCCTCCGGGGTCCGGCACCCGCCCACGAGACCGCTGAGACCTCCTGCCCGGCGCGGTCGTCATCTCGGCCTCGCAAACCGGGCGAGGAAGCCGCATAATGACGCCCTTTGACGACGCAAGCCACCGGAAGACCGGAGTCTCGCCATGCCCGACCGACGCCCGAACCTCCTCCTCATCACCTCCGACCAGCAGCGCTGGGACGCTCTGAGCCTCTACGGCGAGCCCGGCTATCACACGCCGAACCTGGACCGCCTGGCCAGCGAGGGGGTGCTGTTTGACCGCAGCTACTGTCCTTCCCCGGTATGCACGCCGGCCCGGGTCTCCATGCTGACCGGGCAGTATCCCACCCGCCACGGCGCCTACGAGATAGGCATGGAGCCGGTGCCTGCGCTGGGGGGCCCGACCATCGCCTCCGAGCTGACGGCCGCCGGCTACAGCACGGCCCTCATCGGCAAGACGCACTTCGTGGCCCGTCACCTGGAGGCCAAGCACGTGGCGGGCGACCCTGCCCCCGACCCGGACGTGCCCGACCCGCCGGAGGAGTTCTGGCATCACCACGACGGCTCCTACGTGGGCTTCCAGTTCGTGCGCCACTGCCAGAGCCACACCTGCGACCGCCCCCCTAACGCCCACTACCGCGCCTGGCTGCAGAAGAAGGGGCTGGACCTGGACCACCTGCACAATCCCTTGCACAGACCGTTCGACGGCAGCAAGCGCAAAAGGACCATCACCGACGGCCTCTGGCAGAAGGACCCCGAGCACACCCAGAGCGCGTGGATCACCGAGGAGTCGCTCCAGTGGATCGAGCGGCGCAGAGATGACGGCGGGCCGTGGTTCTGCTGGGCCAGCTACCAGGATCCACATCCCCCTTACGTCTGCCCGGACCCTTACTTCTCAGGGGTGGACGTGGAGGGGGTGGATCCGGGCGGGCTGAGAGAGGGCGAAATGGACGACAAGCCGCCCCTGATCCGCCGCTTCTTCGAAGGCTACTATTGGAGCGACACGGACAGAGGGGAGTTCCTCGATCCCGACTGCCCCTCCCGGAACATTCCTGCCCACAGGCCCTACGAGGCGATAGAGGACCCCATGACGGCCATCCGGGCCTACATCGGCATGGTCAACATGCTGGACGACTACGTGGGACGCCTGCTGGACGGGCTGCAGGCGATGGGCGAGCTGGAGAATACGCTGATCATCTTCACCACCGACCACGGCGACATGCTGGGGCGGCACGGCCTGTGGGGCAAGGGCATCGCGGCCTATGACGACTGCCAGCGCGTGCCGGTCGCCGCCCGCTGGCCCGCCGGCCAGCGCGGGGCCGTCGGGCGCAGCCCCGCCATGTTCAACCTGGTGGACGTCATGCCGACCTTCCTTGACGCAGCCGGCGTCGAGACCCCGCCGTTCGTCCAGGGAGTCAGCCAGCTTCCCGTCATCACGGGGGAGCGGGACGTGGTGCGCGACTGGGCGCTGGTGGACTTCCGCGCCACGCCGACGCTCCACCAGCAGTCGTTCATCCACGACGGCCAAAAACTGGTCGTCTACGCCCACGCCGACTACGGGGAGCTTTACGACCTCGAAGAGGACCCGGACCAGTACGTCAACCTGTTCGACGAGCCCGGGGCCCGCCAGGTGCGCCGGCGCCTGATGCACCGCCTGGTCAGGGCCAACATGGAGGTCAGCGGCAAAATGCCCCGACGCATCTGGAACGCCTGAGGGGCGGGCCACGGCCCGGCGGCGATGACGTCCTTCGTCACGAGCGTTCCGGACTTCGCTCACCTGGCGAGTAACGTGCCGGTCGCGCGGCGGAGTCGGGAGTGCGCGGCCCGGTAGTCCCAGCGCGTCGCGGTGAGGCACACCTCGACCCGCGCCAGGGCGAGTCCGCAGGATGCGACCGCGTAGCGGCGCCTACTGGAAGAGCGTCGTGCACGAGCGGATGGGAGCCACTGGAACGGGACTACGTGCTTACCTGGGTGCTGGCGGGCATATACGGGCTGGACCCCGCCCTGGAAGGGGGCCACAACACGGGAGGGAGAGGTTGAAGGGCGAACGGCCAGCGGCCACAACCGGTGCCGCCCGGAGTGGTCCGTGGTAGCGGAGCCGCCCCGCTATTCGACGACCGTGATCGAGTGGCGGTTTCTGAGCCTGCCGTAGTGGTTCTCGCCCCACACGAAGACGGCGACCTGGCCGGTGGCTGAAAGCACGTCGGCGGGAATGGCGAGCCGGCCTCTCCGGCGGTCTTCGTCCGAGAGCCAGATGTCGCGGGGCGCGGTGTAGGCTTCGCCGCTCCGAACGTCGCCCTGGCTGCCGATACGCACCAGGACGACATCCATGTTCTCGGCGTCGAATTCAACTGTCCATGGCTCGCCGAGGACAACCGTTTCTGAGGCGGGCCCGGACTCAAGCGCGCAGACGGAGAACTCGCACGCCTGGCTCTCGGTGCCATCCTTCATGACGCAATGGGCGGTGTAGTCGCCGCTGGCTTTGAAGTCCCGCTCGACGATGCCCGGGCCGTCCAGTTCGATGGTCTCGATCACCTCGCCCTCTCGCTTGACGACCAGGCTTTCAACCCCTTCGCCGTCTCTGTCCATCACGTTGAACCTGACGGGTTCGCCCCTGCGATAGGGCACCCAGTCGCCGCGGTCAAGCAGCAGAACCCGGTTGATCTTCGGCGTTGCGGAATCGGCCTCATAGTCCGGAAAGCGGTGAGCTTCGGCCTTGCCGCGGCCGCGCCAGGCGTCGTGGTCGGTGATGCGATACAGGCTCGCGTTTCGGTTGGCAAGGTAGTCATCGAAGCGCGCCGGGGCACCCTGACGGGTGCGGGTGGTCGAGGGGGAGCTGTCCTCCCACCGGATATCGGTCACCTCACCGTCCGCGTTTCTCGTGACTCCCGTTACGATCTCCACGTGGCCGGGCATGAAAATCACGTCACCGACCCGGGCGCCCTGCGCTGATTGCGGTTCCACCGCCTCGATGCCCTCGCGGTGGGGGGGCACGTGGCCGCGGCTTGGGACCATTATGGCGGACTGCAGGGCGTAGCTCGTAAAGCTGGAGCAGACCATGCCGTAGTACCCGGCCGAGTTGCGCCGCTGGCCGCGCAGGTCTTCCGTGTACAGCACGCTCTCGGGGTTTTCCACGGCGGCCAGAAAGGTCTTCAGGTAGATTTCGAAGCCTATGTAGCGACCGTCGTGTCCACTGTTCGAGTAAGGAACGCCCGTGTAGGTCGTGCCGGGCTCGAAATGCCTGGCCCCGTCGCGCGGGTGCGCGGGAATCCCTTCAGCCACCGGCGTCCACTGCACTTGGGACATGATCCGCGCGTAGTCGACCGCCCTTTCCTGCCAGGTGGCCGCATCCTGCGCATGGCCCTCGCCCGTTCCGCCCATCGCTGCGGCGGGCATCCACACGACCGCCAGCATGACCCGCGTGATCAAGATAGTGCCGATGTCGTCTTGCTTCACAGGCATAGCCCTGACCTTCTCTGCAATGCAGAACTCAGTTCACCGTGCGCCTGCCCTCACCGCAAGGGCAGGCTGTCCGACCGCAACTATAGGGCACTTCGGTGGGGCTGTCCAATTCGGCAGCGGCGATTGCTTGCGCGCATGAGCCGAGCCCGCCGCCGGCACGGCCGGGACAGCGAGCGCAAAAACCCCGGTAAGCACCACAGCACAGCGACCACGACGACGCGGAAGATCGCCCGGGCGCGTGTCCGTCAGGCGGTAGACCGCCGATGCCGTTCGCCTGTCATCCCGGCCACCGCGACGCCATGCGCGCCCCCTGCAGGTGGGCTATTCGAGGCCTTTCTCGAAGGCGTGGATGGCGTTGATGAAGGGGCCAGCGTAGCGGTGGCATTTCTTTACCCCCACCCCATGAACCCACCGGAACTCCTCGGGCGTGCGGGGGCGGTGCCTGCAGATAGCCCGCAGTGTCGCATCGCCGAAGATGGCGAAAGCGGGCACGCCGCGGCGCTCGGCAAGCTCTTTGCGCAGGGCGCGCAGGTGTTCGAACAGTTCCGCATCGACGCCTGTCCAGTCCTCTTCCTCGACGCGGGACACGGTCACGCCGTCGCCACTCGGCCGGGACAGGCGCGGCCGTCGCCTGCCACGCAGGACGTCGGCGCCCCGGCGGGTCAGCTTCAGGACCCTGTGCTTCTTCGTGCGTCTCAGGCAGCGCTGGGCGACAAGCTGCTCGATCCACGTGCGCACCTGCGGGAGGGGGTGTTCGCTCAGCAGACCCCAGGTGCTCAGCTCGTCGTGGCGGTTCTGCACGATGCGTTCGGCGCCGGAGCCGGTCAGCACGTTCGCGGTGTAGCTGGCGCCATAGCGCTGGTCCAGGCGGGCGACGCAGGAGAGTATCTTCTGGGCCGTCTCCAGGGCGTCCTCCAGGCAGTGCACTTCCCCCAGGCAGAAGTCGCACGCTCCGCAGTCGTTCTTCTCATATTCCTGGTCGAAGTACTCGACCAGCGCCCGGTGCCGGCAGGCGGCGTCGCAGCAGAAGCCGTACATGTCGCCCAGCTTCCGCGACTGGATGCGCTCGACCTCCGGGTCATCGCTGGAGAGGAGGAACTTCCAGGTCTCGTAGTCCTCGCCGGCGTAGAAGATCCAGCACTCGGCTTCCAGCCCGTCCCGTCCGGCGCGGCCGCTCTGCTGCTGGTAGTGCTCCAGGGTTTTCGGCATGCCGGCGTGCAGCACATAGCGCACGTCTGGCTTGTCAATGCCCATGCCGAAGGCCACGGTGGCCACGATGATGTCCACCTCACCTCGAGAGAAGTCGTCCTGGTTGCGTTTGCGCTCGTCGGGGTCCATGCCGGCGTGGTAGGGCCGGGCGGAGAAGCCCAGCGCCTGCAGCGCGACCGCCATCTCGTCCACGTCTTTGCGGCGAATGCGATAGATGATGCCGGACCGGCCGGGATGGCGCTTGATAACGCTGATGGCCTGCTCCACCTCGTTCTCGCGCCGCCGCGCCCGGTAGATGAGGTTGGGCCTGTCGAAGGACCCGACCAGCAGTTCGGGCGATTCCAGCCGGAGCGTCTCCATGATGTCGTCCTGCACCTCGCGCGTCGCGGTGGCGGTGTAGGCGTGCAGGGCGACATCGGGGAAGAGGTCTTTCAGCGCGCCGAGCCGGCGGTACTCCGGCCGGAAGTCGTGTCCCCAGGTGCTCACGCAGTGCACCTCATCCACAGCGATGAAGGAGACTTCGGCCCGGCGCAGCACCGGCGCGAACCGCTCGGACAGGAGACGCTCCGGGGAGACGTAGAGCAGCTTCAACTCGCCCCGGCGGAGCTGGCCCACCACCTCGTCCTGGTGCCGGGGGGAGAGGCTGCTATCGGAGCGCGCAGCCGCCACCCCGCACTCGCGCAGAGCGTCCACCTGGTCCTTCATCAGCGAGATGAGCGGGCTCACCACGACGGCGGTGCCGGGCATGACGACGGCCGGCGCCTGGTAACACAGAGACTTCCCCCCGCCGGTGGGCAGCACCACCAGCGAGTCGCGCCCCGCCAGCACACTCTCGATCGCCTCCCGCTGCAGCGGCAGGAAGCTTTCGAAGCCCCAGTATTTTCTCAGCGTCTCGCGCAGCATATCCCGTCGGGCGGGCCTTCAAGGACGGATGGGCGGGCCGGCCACACACCCGCAGCAGGCGGAGTGTACCAGAGACGGCCCCTTGCCCGCCAGTGGGCTGTCTGGCACGGTCTCCGCGTTGAAGCGCCACTGGCCCTCTTTCCTCCTATCGCGCGTTCTCCTGCCCCGGTTGGAGAGTCTGTGGGTGCGGCCCGCCGTCGGCCGGACGTGAAGCCCGACGGAAAAGCCTCTTGTTGTTCGTGCCCATCTCGCCGGGGTGCAAGCGAAGGCTATCGCCGCCGGCCCGGCGAAGTGGCGGCGTCAGCGCAGGTCCACCCAGGCCCAGATGACCTGGCCGATGACGGGTTCCTCAATCTCCTGCAGGTCGACCACGATGGGGGGGTAGCGGCGCTGGTCTTCGTTGTCGGAGAAGAGCAGGGCGTAGCGGCTGCGCAGCCGCAGCCTCTTGATGACGACAGCCCCCTCGCCGGTGCGGCAGCAGACGATGCGCCCTTCCAGGGCGCGCATCGGCAGGGGGGAAATATCCACGGCCACGATGCTGCCGTCGGTCAGGGTCGGAGCCATGCTGTCGCCGGAGATGCGCACGCAGCGGATGACCTCCGGGCGGGGTGCGACGCGGCGGTGGATGACACAGTAGCCCTCGACCTGCTCCTCCATGACCAGCCCCTCCCCGGCCGCGGCCGGATCACGCAGGTAGGGCACCACGTAGTACTGGTCCTGCCCCTCGAGCTGCTCCAGGCGACCAAGCTGGGCGGGGTCTGCGACGATGGCCGGCCTGGTGGGCCGAGGGCCGGCCAGCGGTTCCCCGGCCCCCTCCAGGAGCCACCGGTGGTTGATGTTGAGAGTGTGCTCCAGGGCCAGCAGCACCGGCGTGGGTGGGGCGCGCCGGTCGGCCTCGTAGCTGGCCACGGTCCCCTGGCTTACGCCGACGGCTTCGGCCAGCTCGGCCTGGCTCAGGCCAAGCCGGTGGCGCACCGCCCGGAGACGGGCGCCGACGGTCGCTTCTCGTCCGGGCGTCTCGGTGTCGTTCATGGCCGCTGTTCCCCCCCCTTTTGTGGACCCACGCTGAATCTCCCCGGCGGGGCGGCCGCCGCAGGGGCCGTCGCAGTCCCGCTGCAGGGAACTGTTTACATATGATAAAGCACCCTACCGGCCGAATGCAACGAATATTTGCCCCACTTTTTATCAGAAAACCTTGACAGGGCGAGTCGAAACGAATATCATAGACCCGTTAGATGCATAGTGCTATTGGCTTCCCATGGCAGTGGGCGTTCAGCAGGAAAGGGGCAGGCGTGGGACCGAAGACGTGTCGCGAGAGCAAAGAAAAGGCCGCCGGGCTGGAGTCCCGGCGGGGGGGAGCTTTTCTGCTGCTTTATCGGCGGCGATTATTCTGGCATGAACCGGGAGGGGTGATATGCGCGGTGACAGGCAGGCTGTGAGGCGTGCGGCGGCCGGGATGCCGGCAGAAATGAGGGCCCTGCGGGCCAGGGCGATGCTGGAGGCCGAGTGCGAGACTCTGGGGGTGGCGGACGTGACATGCCCCGGCTGCGAGGGGGACGGCTGGCTTGAGAGGCGGAGCTTCGAGTTTTGCCCCGTCTGCTGAGGCTTCCGGCAGGTGCCCTGCCGCGTCGCCGCCTGGGTGCGGGCGCGCCTGGCGGCCCTGGAGGAAGGGGGCGGGCCGGGGCCGGCCGAGCCGGGCCTTCCCGCCGGCGCGGGCTCGGGGAGGGCCGTGCGGCGGGTGCGGCTGCGCCTGCCGCGACACCTGCGCCGGGCGTTCGCGCAGGGGCTTTGAACTGTCCACTGATTCTGCGATGAGAGGTGCGGTATGAGGTGCGAGGTCTGCGGATGTCCCGGAGTGCGATGGCTGCGGGTGAGCACCGTGGCGCGGCAGTTCCGCTGCAGCAGCAAGCGGGTCAGACGGCTCATCAAGCGCGGTGAGATTGATGGCGTCCTGCTGGGCGGGGAGTGGCGCGTAGACCACCGCTCCCTGGACGACTACGTGAGCAAGGACTCCGTGCGGTTCTCGGCCCCCGGCGCCGCCCCGCAGTGGTAGGGATCCCGCCGAGGTGCGGCGGCCGTACACCGAAGCGGAGGGCGCGCCGGCATGACACGCCCTCCGCCGTCTCCAGACGGGGCAATACCTGCTCCACTGCGAAGACAGGCCCTGCCATCACTCGATCCGGACGCTGATGGCCTTCTTTTCTTCCTTGATGTTGATCAGCTCGCCGCTGGCCCCTTCTTCGATCATCTCGACGATCAACTCGGGTTCGATGCGGCCCAGTTTGCCTTCCGGGACCAGGCGCAGGGCGGCTTCGGCCAGCGCGACCGGCACGCGGAGGTTGACGTAGGACTCCTCGCCCGTGCCCTCGATGACGGGGTTGTGATCAACGATCGTAATGCAGAGATATCTTCGCTCGGCCACGGCTCGGGTTCTCCTCTCTCGGGTTGACGGCCTCTGCGGCTCGGGTTCGGACGGTTCGGATACTTCGAACGTCTCCAGCCCTTCGTCGCTCATGGCAACTCTCTCCTGTTGGGGGCCTCTCCCTGTGTCCGGTCTCACATGCCCGCCTTTATATCGGAAAGCGCCCCCATGTCAAACAAAAGCGGTTACTTTGCCAGGACATGGTACCCACCCACCGGGGAGTGCTGATCGTGTAGATTCAGTGG
>PUMJ01000062.1 GCA_003551305.1 Candidatus Brocadiaceae bacterium | reverse complement strand
TGGCGTACCGGGTAAAGGGCGACTGGCTGCTCTGCCGGCTGCCGAGCGGGCGTTTCATCCCTTACTATCGCGCCAAGCTCGGGGCGCTGGGCGGCATCGAGTACGAGGGCATCGACCAGAAAACGCGGCGCTGGGTGACGCTGGAGACGTACGGTGGAAAATTGGCCGAAAACTGCACGCAGGCCGCCGCCCGGGACGTGATGGCGCACAACATGCCCATTGCCGAGGGCGCGGGCTGGGCCGTTGTGGGCACCGTCCACGATGAGCTGATCACCGAGGCCCCGGACACCGAGGTGTGGGCCCCGGGCAAGCTGGAGAAAGACATGGGGCATGCCCCCGGATGGTGCCCGGACCTGCCGCTGTCGGTCGGGGCTTATGAGACTTATCGCTACCGCAAGGACTGAGCCATGAATCTACTGGAGTGGATCAAGCCGAACAGGCACTACTTTTACAGCGCCGAGGTGGACGGCGAGCGCCTCCACGGGGTCATCACGCAGACCTCGTGGAGGGCCGAGCCGGCCTCCGCCCTCGCGTGGCTGGGGCAGGAGCTGCGCCTGAACGACAGGCACGAGCAGGTGGCCGTCCTTCAATTCTATCGGGTGCGCTGATGGCATGGGACGCGCCACTGGAGGCGGACATCGAGAAGTATTTCGTGGCGCAGTGCAAAAAGCGAACGTGGAGGGCGGAGAAGTTCACCTCCCCGGGGCGCCGATCGGTCCCTGACCGGTTCATCGCCAAGCACCACGGGGACTGTTTCTTCTGCGAGCTGAAGGCGCCCGGGAAGAAGCCCACGCGCAAGCAGTTGCAGGACCACGCCGAGCGCCGAGAGCGGGGCTTTCGCGTCTACGTCGCGGACACCTTTGAGGCTGTGGATGAGGTGATGCAAACAGAGGAGCTGCTGGAATGAGACGGCATTGGAACGCCAAGCTGACCGTGGAGCAGGTGGTGGAGCTGCGCCGGCTGCACTACGACCTCGGCCTGTGCAAGCGCTGCGCAGCGAAAGTCGTGGGCGTGCCCCGCCAGACCGCCTACGACGCAATCGTTTTCCAGACGTGGCGCCACGTCGAGGACAGCGCCACGGTGGCGTCGTGAAGTTCGCCCCAAGATCGTACCAGCCTCCGGCCATTGCCCATCTGGACGGGGTGCCCTACGGGGCCCTCCATATGGATATGGGTTTAGGGAAAACGGTTTGCGCCCTGACCGCCGTGGCCAACCGCATCGACCGCCTAGATACGCACCGCACTCTGGTCGTAGCGCCGCTACGCGTGGCGACCATGGTCTGGGCGCAGGAGGCGGCCAAATGGGACCACCTCAAGCACCTCACGGTGCAGATGATCCGCGGCACGCCGGAGGAGCGTTTGCAGCAGGCACTGCGCCCCGCCGCGGTCCACGTCATCAACGTCGACCTGCTCAAATGGTTGGTGCAGACCATCATCCCCGCCTGCGGCGGGCGGTGGCCGTGGGACCACGTCATCCTCGACGAGGCGCGGATGTACCAAGACCCCGGCAGCGGGCGCTCACGCGCCCTGTGGCACGTTCGGCCCTACATCAAGCAGATGGATCAGCTGACCGGCACCCCCGCCCCGCAGGGGCTGATGGACCTCTACGGGCAGGTGCTGCTCCTCGATGAGGGGCGCCGCCTTGGGCGCACGAAGGGCATGTTCCAGCGCCGCTGGTTCAATCAGATGGACCGCGACGGGCGTAAATGGGAGCCGAAACCCGGGGCTCTGGAGGAGATCACCGAGCTGGTGTCGGACCTTTGCTACAGCCTCCGCGCCGAGGACTACCTCGACCTTCCGCCGCTGATCCGTAACGAGGTGCGCGTTGAGCTTCCCGACAAGCTGCGCCGGGAGTACGCCCGCCTTGAGCGGGAGATGTTCCTGCAACTGGAGGACGGGGTCATCGACAGCCCCAACGCCGCCGCCGCGACCGGCAAGTGTATGCAGTTCGCGCAGGGCGCGATCTGGTACGAGGACGAGGACATGCGCCGCCGCTGGCACCACGTCCATGACCTGAAGCTGGAGGCGCTGCAGGAGGTCGTGGACAACGCACAGGGCGAGCCGATGCTGGTGGCGATCCAGTTCCGCCACGACCGCGAGCGGATCCTGTCGGCCTTCCCGCAGGCGCGTCTGATGGACAACGACCCCCAGACCGAACGCGACTGGAACGCGGGGAAGATCCCGATGCTGGTGGTGCACCCGAAAAGCGCCGGGCACGGACTCAACTTGCAGGCAGGCGGGAGGCGAATCGTCTTCTTCGGCCTGACGTGGAGCCTTGAGCTGTACCAGCAGGTCATCGAGCGCGTGGGGCCGGTGCGCCAGTTGCAGGCGGGCACCCCGCGTCCAGTTTATGTTGACATAATCGTCGCCACTGGTACCGTGGATGAGCTGGTACTGGAACGCTGGGCCGGCAACGCCACGACGCAGGACGTCCTGCGCCGGGCGCTGTCGCGATTCAAGGAGAGAGGAAAATGAAAGGCAAAGAGCAGCTCGACAAGGAACAGCAGGCCGTGGATCTGATACGGAACACGCAGTACGCGGAGGCCATCAACCTGCTCAACGACATGAACTTCGAATACTGCCAAGAGTGGTGCAAGCAGTGCATGTGCTATGGGCCGTGCATATCCGAGAATTGCGAGGTCAGTCGTCAAGCAAACTTCGGACAGGGGTAGGCTCGAAAACAGCGATGGGGCGCGAAGCGTAACCGCTGTGCCCCCAGTCGCCCAGCAGCCCGCTGTAACCGTATTCTTGCACCAGCCGGTCTAAGTCGTTCCTGAACTGTGTGGCGTTAAAGGTGCCGGGGTTTACCTTGGCCGTTCTAGGTGTAGACGCGTGAACCCGCGCCAGTCGAACAAGCCCGGCCGGGTCTTTCGTTGCGTCGTACAGCCGGGAAAGCTCAGCCCCGTAAGGCGTGGCGCCCAAGGACACCATGGGTTCAGGGCGAACGTCTGCCCGAGATCCTTCGTAGAAGTAGCTCCGCGGGATGCCCCCGGGCGAGTTTACCCGGGAAAACTCAGCCCCTCGATGCCCGGCCCCAAAATAAGCAGGGTCTACCTCAGACAGCAGCCCCGGCGCCCGGCTGAAATGCGTGGCGGGGACGTTGTCCACGGTCGAGCCGGCCTCCGGGGTGATAAGCCCCCGCAGGTACTGCGGCATCCCGCCTTCGAAACCGGTGTCGATCATTTCCGGCGGCAGGAGAACCGCGGACTGGTCCGCGTACTCCCACTGCGCCCCCAGCTCTCGGAGCTGGCGGTCAATGTCCGCTTCAGCTTCGGGAGTGCGGGCGTCCGCCTTGGCGTTGCGAAGCCGAAGCATTTCCTCCTGCAGCCCCACGTTCCTTGGGGTGTAGTTCACGTTGCTGTTTTGTCCGCGGGTTTCCGAGGCCATCGCGGCCCGCGCAAGGGGGCTGTACATCTGAGAATGCGATCCGAAGGCGATTTCCTCGCCCCGAGGGCCGAACTGGTTGCCGCGGATGGAGTGCCCGAAGTAGTCATGGACTCCCCGAAACATTTCGTTCTCGTTGAGCCCTGTCCGCGGGTCTACGCGGTTCAAAAAATCATGCGGGTCGCCCCCTCGGAACACGTTCAGGTTTCGGTTTTGCAGCACATCGCTGACCATGGCGGCGCTGTTGGGATAGTCCAGATCCCCCGGGTGGAATGTTTGCT
>PUMJ01000228.1 GCA_003551305.1 Candidatus Brocadiaceae bacterium | reverse complement strand
GGCCCGGACCATCCTGGTGGAGAAAAACGGCTATCTCGGCGGCGCCGCCGTCGCGCAACTGGTGGCCGTGGTGCTGAGCACCAACGGCGTGGACTTCCAGGGGGTCTGGCACGAATGGGCGGCGCGGCTGCGCCATCACGGCGCCATGGCCCCGCTCATCCGCACCCCGTCCCGCCTCTACCCGCAGCACTCCTGGTTCCGCAGCTCGCTTGACCCTGAGGGCGTGAAGCTCGTCTGGGACGAGCTGCTGCACGAGGCCGGCGTCCGGGTCCTGCTGCTGGCGCATCTGTGCGGGGCGCGGCTGCAGGAGGGGGCCGTCAGCGGCGTGCTGGTGCACACGCGCGCCGGACTGCGCCTGGTGCGGGCCGCCCGCGTGGTGGACGCCACGGGCGATGCCGTCGTCTGCCACGCGGCCGGTGTGCCGTGGGACCGCGGCGTGCGGGACAAGCCCTGGCCCCAGCAGGTTTCCATGTTTCGCCGCCTGGGCGGCCACCCCGCCCCCGGCAGCCCGGATGGTCCGGCGCCCGGCAGCGCCGGCACCGCCGCCTTGCGCCCCGAACACCTGGGCCGGGTCAACAGGATGCGGGTTGACCCGCTGGACCCCTTCGCCCTGTCGGCCGCCCTGCGTGATATGCGTGGCGATATCTGGCGGCAGACCCGGCAACTGCCCGCCGGACGCTACCTGCTGGACACGGCCGCCGACCCCGGCGTGCGCACTTCGCGCATCGTGCGGGGCCTGAAGCGCGTCACCGACGAGGACGCGTGGCAGAGCCGCAAGGCCGACGACGGCATCGCGCGCTCCTCCTGGGAGCTGGACATCCACCCGCCGGATGAGACCGAACCGATTCCCGAACGCTGGCACCGCAGCCGCAGCCCCGGCTACGCCCGCTTCGCAGAGCGGCTCGCCGAGGGCGACTGGTTCGACATCCCCTGCGGCTGCCTCATCACGCACGGCGTGGACAACCTGCTGGTGGGCGGCCGCTGCGTCTCCGCCGGATACCTGGCGCAGGGGTCGCTGCGCATCCAGCAGACGTGCATGGCAACGGGCCAGGCCGCCGGCACCGCCGCCGCCTTCAGCCTGAGCGAGCGCACCACGCCCCGCGAACTCGACCCCCATACCGTGGTCGGGCAGCTACGGCAGGACCGCGACGTGGAGCCCGCCTTCGACTGTCTCCGCGACATCCCGTAGCGGCCGCCTTCAGGAAAACGCGCCCGGCCTGCTGCATGGCCGGCGCCCATTGCCAGCGCAAACCGATGCCCCCCTCTCCCCGCCGTTCTCCGGCTTTCTCTGCGTCCTCGGCGCCCTCTGCGGTGAATACCGTTGCCGGTCGCATCTAACTTGTTGTTGTGCCCCCTTTGCCGCTCGTTTTAAATCTTGACAGGGGGTGGGCGTTCCCGCATAATGCCGGTCGGATGTTGGGAGGCAGTCGCTCCTTCCCGGTCGGCCGAGAGGTGGGAGGGGAAGGAGGCGCCCGGGCAGCCTGTCCGCCGCCGGCGGGCAGGGGGCAGGCGTTGACGGCCAGGTATCGCCGCGGGCGCGGCAGACGCAGTGGCCCTTGCTCGAAAGGGGCGATATATGAAGCGGCGAAACGAATGCCGAGTAGCTGCACGTGCGGCTCTGGCCGCTGGATCATGTTTGCCAGCAAGCTTGGTGACGGTCCGGTTGTCGAGCATGTGCATGATCAACTGGATTCCACGTACGGCGAGCGTGTCCGGTTCTACAAATGATGAGTGCCCTTAAGCACATCGAAACCAAGCATAAGGAGCCAGGGGATGAACCAAGGTCAGGAAGTCGCGCTTTTCGCGATTACCGTGCTTGCGTTTGCGTGGGTGGCCCCCGCCGCGTTCGGGTCAACGGATGATGCTTTGCAGAAACACACAGAGGCGGTTCAGAGGTTGACTGAGGCGTATGATAGCAGTATGGACGCGGCGAATCCGGAGGAGGTGTTCGAGGAGAACTGGCCCATCTGGCGTGCCCATCTCCACAGATTCCGCTTCTCTTGTTGCCTGATTGCGCAAAGGGACTGTGAAAGCTATCGGCGCATCATCGGGCTTGGTCCGCGTGTTGTGCCGTTCGTCGTGCGGGAGTACCGCCGGGAGCGTGAGATTCACATGAGAGCCATGTTGTCGCAAGTGTGGATGGATACGTCAGGCTGGGGGTCTATTCCCGCCGCCAACCCGTGGTACAAGACAGGTCTTGAGGAGTGGTGGGAGGGGGGCCAGGCGCTCAGCGACGAGCGCTTCGCCGAAGCCTACGCCGCCCGGGATCTCGATGCGATCCTGTACCTGGGATTTGCGGCCTTGCCGAGGCTGATGGAGAAACTGGAGGGCGGTGACCACGAACTCCTGGACCTCATTGCACGCCGCACGCGCGGGCGGGCGGACCTGGAGGGGGAGACCCCCGAGGAGCGCGCCGCCGCGTGCCTGGCCTGGTGGGAGGAGAACAAGCAATACTGGCTCATCCCCTTCCCCGACCGGGAGCCCCTGCAAGAGGACGAGGAAGAAGAGCCTGAGGGCTGACCGCCCGGGGCGGACGCCGGGACAGGGAGCGCTCTTGTGCGGCACCGGTTGACGGAGCGACGATTCAAGAACGGGAGAGACGGGCATGAAAGTGAGCACGTATGTGATTCTGGCCCTCGCCGTACTGGCCGCCATGACGACGCTGCCGGTGGCGGATGCTCGCGGGGCGGACGACCACGGGGTCGGGTGGATCAACGAGGCCGGCCGGGCGTTGCGAGACGCGTACTACAGCAACGTGGACGCCGAGGATCCCGAGCGGGTGTGGGAGGAGAACTGGCCCATCTGGAGCGCGCGCCTCCGCGGCCCGCAGCTCGCTTATTCCAGCGTGCCGCTCATTGTTGGCAGGGATTGCGAGGGCTACCACGGCATCATCGGACTCGGCCCGCGCGCGGTTCCCTTCATAGTGCGGCAGTTCCGTCGGGAGCATGAGGCAAACGTCAGGGCCATGCTCACGCTCGCATGGCAGGACACCTCGGGCTTCGTCTCGGTGCCTGATGCCAACCCGTGGTACATGACTACTCTGGAGCAGTGGTGGGAGGGCGGCCAGGCGCTGACCGACGAGCGCTTCGCCGAAGCCTACGCCGAGGACGACCTGGAGGCCATCCGCTGGCTCGGGGCGGCCGCGCTGCCGCGCGTGATGGAGAAACTCGAAGCGGGCGACTACAGGATGCTGGACGTCGTCGAGCGCCGCACCCTGGGCCGGGCGGACGTGGAGGGCGAAACCCCCGACGAGCGCGCCGCCGCGTGCCTGGCCTGGTGGGAGGAGAACAAGCAATACTGGCTCATCCCCTTCCCCGACCGGGAGCCCCTGCAAGAGGACGAGGAAGGAGAGCTTGAAGGCTGATCGCGCGGGGCTTTTACGGGGCACCCCGTTGGGGCGGCATAGTTTTCTGCCCGCAACGGCCCTGGACGCCCCGAACCGCAGCCCGCCGTACGGCGGGCGCCTCAGACGTAGCCCCGGGCGACCAGCGGGAGCCGGGGGAAAAGGTCCGCTCCCCCGGTCTGGAGCCCCGTAGGGGCGATTCTGGGGCATTCGGCTGGGTCGATTCAAGGGCCGTCGGATTGAGTCGCCCCCTCGCGGGGGCTCTTCTGCTTCTGTCGGATCCTGTCCTCCCGGGGTTTGCGCGCCGGGGGCGCGCTTCACCCCGGGCCATGTC
>PUMJ01000010.1 GCA_003551305.1 Candidatus Brocadiaceae bacterium | reverse complement strand
TGCCGGGCAGTCTCAGTGGCTGACCGGGCCGCAGGGACTCGAATGCTCGGCGGCTGCGCTCGGCTTCGGCGGACATGCTCTCCGCCGTCCGGTGGACGGTCGGAGTGATGAAGATGTAGAGGTGTCGGTCGCGCTCTTCCTCGACGGTGCGACGGAAAAGGACGCCCAGCACGGGGATGCTACCCAGGATCGGCACCCGCTGCACCCGGGTGTCGAGGGTCTGGCGCGTGAGCCCCCCGATCACCACGGTGCGCGAGTCCTCGACCGTCACCTCCGTGTCGGCTTCCCGTTCCGTAATCCTGGTCAGTGACTGACCCGTGGGCGTCATCTGGGAGGGAAGGAACTGGTCCACGGTGGTCATGATCTGCAGCCGCACGCCGCCCTCCTCGTTGATGTGGGGCGTTATCTGCAGTTGCGTGGCCGCCTCGTAGAAGCCGCCGCTCGTGATGGCCGTGGTGGTCCCGTCCGGGGACAGGACGGTCTCAAGGAACTCGCGGCGCTCTCCCAGCTTGACGGTTGCCGGTTTGCCGTCCGCCGTGGTGATGCGGGGGGCGGCTATGAAGGAGATGTCCTCGTGCATCTGCGAGGCGCGGATCAGCAGCGGGATGTGAAAGATGCTGTCTTTGAACACACCGGCCACCACTCCGCCGTCCGGCGGCACCAGCGGCACACGGCCTTCCAGGGTGAACTCGCTCAGGCCGAAAGCGGTGCCGGCGAAACCCCGCGCGCGGTCTCCGGGCGGGTCTATGGTGCTGAGCTCGACGCCGAGGTCGAAGAGCCGCTCGGTGCTCATCTCGACGACGGCGGCGACGATCTCGACCTGGGCGCGGGGGCGGTCCAGGTTCCTCAGCAGGTCTCGCATCCGTTCGTATCCGCGCTGGTCGGCCACGATCAGCAGGTCGTTGTTGATCTCATCGGCGAGGATTCGCGGCCGGTTCTCCTGCCGTCCCCCCCGCTCGGGTTCCGCCTCGAGCGTGCTCTCCAGCAAAGACTTCAACTCCCGCGCCTCACGGTTCAACACGTTGTAGACGTGAAAGCGGAGGTCCGTTTCGGGCGACTCGACATCGTGGCGGGCGACGTAGTCCCGGACTTTCTCGATGTGTTCGGGCCGGCCGGTGAAAATGAGTTCGTTGGTGGCCGGGTTCACCTCAATGGCCAGGGTCTCCAGTCGCTGGCGGATGGCCGGCGAGGACTGCTGTTTGAGGTTCTGCACGTAGGTTCGGGCCACCGTGCGCAGCTCGTCGGGGGGCACGTGTTGGGCGGCGTACGTTTCCAGCAGCGGTTCGGCCTCTCCGCTGTCAAGCGCCTCCATCAACGTCAGCATAGAGGTCAGGTTCACGCCGTAATCGGTCAGAACCAGCATATTGCGCTCCGGATAGGTCTCTATCCGGCCGGTTTCGGACTTGAGTTTCTCCAGGACGGAGGCGACGTCGCCCACGCGGGCATGCTCCAACCGCACGACCTTCGTGTGGATGGCGTGGGCCCGCAGGCTTCCGCCGTCGTGCACGTGGTGGACGGGCAGGCCAGCCGTCCGCCCGGCCGGCACGACCTCCAGGTGACCGGGCCGCTCCAGTATCGTGAAGCCGGCTTGCCGCAGCATGGAGGTGAAAATGTCCTCGGCACTCTCGGGCGTCACGGTGGAGGTCCTGCCGGAGACGACATCCACCTTGCTGTCGCCGGGAAAGCGGTCCGGCAGCAGCACAGGCTTGCCGGTGTGGATGCTCAGGAACTCCACCACTGAGCCGAGCGTCACGCCGGCCAGGGATATATGAAGCTCCTCGGCCGGGCCGTCGGCGAACTCATCGGCGGGGGGGCCGTCAGCCCGTGCCGCCCCCGGCTGCGCAAACACCAACATTGCCAGCAGCAATGACGTTGCCAGTTTCATGGTTCAACTCCCTTTCCGCCTTCCCTGACCCTCAATATTCTAACACGGTCGCCCGAGCGCTCGACGAGGGCCTCCAGCGCCCCCGGCACCCGCACGGCCTCGGCGTCCTGAATCCGGATTCGAAAATAGCGGCTCTCTATGTCAAGAAGGGCGAGCAACCAGCGCTCCTGCTCCGCTTCGCCCTCCGCCTGGAGCAAGCCCTGCACTTCGGCGCGGCTCGTGAACGGAGCCGTCTGCCTGTGTTCGAGCACGGCCCGGGCGCGGGCGGCGTCCTGCCACAGCGCCTCCAGCACTTCCTCGGACGCGGTGTTCACGTTCACCCAGGCCGGGTGTGTGGCCAGCAGTTCGTCCAGAGGTGGTTTTCCATCCCGACCCTCGAACAGAGCCCCGGGCAGCAGCCCGCTCCGCCGCAGGCCGTCCATGCAGGGGATGGGGTGCTGGTCCGTGGCCAGTCCCAGGATGTGCTCGACATCTTCCGGCGTCCCCCCGGCGGCCAGGACGGCCCTCTCCAGCGCCAGCAGGTTCTGCTCGGGTCGGCCTCTCAGCACGTGGGCGTTGATGTTGAGTTTGCTTTCTTCGTCGCGAATCCGGACCGTGTAGCTCCGCCCGTCGGGAGACCGCACCAGCAGTTCCTGCGCCCACGGGTCTTCCAGGGTGTCCGTCTCGCCGTTTCGGCCGTCGGCCTCGAGCAGCGCCACGGCGTAGGCAAGCACCGATTCCCGGTCCGCTGCCCTCAGGAAGGCCTCCCGGGCATTCAGGGTGGCCCGCCTGCTCACACCCGCATTGAACGCGTAAGCGTAGCCCAGCACAATCAGCACGGCCAGCACCATGACCGTCAGCACCAGCACCATGCCATCCCTACTGGCGGGGTCCGGCAGCCTCTGCGTATGCACTGAACTGCACCTCGACGTCAACCAGGTCCGGGTCAGTTCTGTTCGGCCTCAGTCTGAGCGTCTGCGTCCGGATGGCGGGGTCAAGCCGTTCCACCTGCCACAGAAACTCGACCAAGTGTTTGCGTCGCACCTGTTCGAACGAAAACTCTACGATACGGCGGCTCAGCGCCTCGCCCTCGCTGCTGGAGCGGGACTGGGTCCTGCCCACGCGGGCGAGCAGCTCCTCTGCCGCCAGCGCTTCCAGCGCGGCGATGTCGAAGCCCTCGGGGTCCTGCAGCCGCAGGTCGGCGCGCCGGATCTCCTGCTGCAACTGCCTGTGCTCCGCCGCCAGCGAAGCGGCATGCTGCAGCGTTTCCGCCGCGCTCTCCGCCTCGGCGCGCAGGCTTCGCAGCCGGCCCAGCAGGAGCCCCAGGGCCACCGCGCACACCAGCACCCCCAGCGCCAGAGCGCCCGCGGCCGGGTGCCGCGCCATCCATTTTCGGATTGTGTTCACCGGTAGCTCAGCTCCATCTCCAGCCGTGTCATACCGTCCTGGGTCCTGGACATGCTGCTGGTCGAAGCAGGCACAAACCGCGGGCCTTGCTGCAGGGCCGTCCGCAGGCGTGTCGCCTGCTCGGGCAAGGGCACCAGCGCCCGGACCCTGGCGCGCGACTGGTTGAAGTCCAGCAGTTCGAACGTCGCCTCCACATCCTCGGGTACCAGGGCCATCAGCGCGGTCCACCGCTCCAGGCAGGAGAGCTGGCGTGTCCGCTCGGCCGCCGCGTGGGCCCGGCGCATCTGGGCGACCTGCGCTTCCAGTTCGTAGAGCGTAGCTCCGGCTCCGGCCACCTGCTCAACCAGGGAGCGCCGACGCTGGCGGGCCTGCTGCAGCAGGTCGCGCTCACGCAGCATCAGCCGCCCCGTATAGGCTATCGTCACGACCAGGGCTGCCACAAGCAGCGCCAGCGCCACGGTCAGCCGCCGCTCCGGACTGCCGGGGGCGGCGCGCGCCTGGAACTGCTCCTCGGACAGGTCCGCCACGGGCGCTTCGCAGCCCGCGGCCAGGGCGGCCATGTGCCGGGCCACCAACCAGCGCTCGTTCTCGCCCTCCGGTCCGTTCAGCGCAACGGGCATTCCCGTGTACTCCGCCAGCCGTTTGTGCTCCGATGCCAGGGCCGGGCAGGCCACCAGGCGCAATCGGGCCTCTTCGACGCCGCCGACCTCGAGCTCCTCGGCCCTGAGGGCCGTGCTGATCCGTCGGCACAGTCCCTCACTGTCGCCCCCGTCCGGCGCCGGCCCGCCGGGCACCAGGCAGCACCCGCGTATGCCGTCCTCGTCCTGCAGCACAACTTCCCAGGCGGTCCCGTCCCGTCTCAGCAGCCAGCGCGGCAGGTCGTCCTGCCCGGGGGCAGCCCCTGCGGTGGCGGTGAGGGCCGGTTGCAGTGTCACGAACCGCAGGCCGGCTTCGCGCAGGGCCTCAACCACCGTGTTGATCTTCTCTTTCGGGCACGCCACCACGGTCAGCCTCGAGCCTTCCTCCCCCACGGGTCGGACCTCGCTCATCGGCGCCGTCGCGTAATGCTCCACTGGCCCGGGCAGCCGCTCCTCCATGGTGTAGCGGTAGGTGGCTTCCACCCTGGCGGGCGAGCCGTAGGGGAAACGCAGCGTTCGGAAAAGACACCAGTGCGACGGAACCGCCACGGCTACGCGCACGGGCCGGGGGACCATCTGGCCGGCCAGTTCTTCCAGAGCGCGGCACAGGGCGCTGTCCCACTCCTGCTCCTCGGCCGGCGCTAGGGGGAGGTCCCAGGTGTGGTCGGGCGCGGCCCCCGGGCTGTAGGCCCGGTAGAGCACCGCCCGCACCCCGTCCTCCCGTATCTCGATACCCGCCGTTTGCTTCCGGAACATCAGGTGTGTTCGTCCCTTTCTCGGGGAGAGAGAAAGCCTACTGTGCGGCCGCGCCGGCGGTCGGTGGGGCGCTGTCCGTCGGGGCGGTCTGCCCGGCTTCCGGGGGTCGCAGCGGCGTCGTGGGTGCTCTGAGCACCAGATGGACGCGTTCTGCGCCTTCGAGGGCCACAGCCGCAGCAAGCCCCGTTTCGGGGGGCTCCTGGGGGTTCCCGCCGAGGGCCATCCACGCGCTGACGGCGTCCGGGGATACATAAAGGAAGACCTGCGGGGCGGCCGGGAAGCCGTCAGTCGTCTCGCGGAAGGCGGCTTCGGAGACCAGCGGCGCATGCCGGCGCCGGCCCAGGCTTGCCAGGGTCTTAGCCGGCTGCGGCCCCAGCGCCATCGCGGCGAACCGCTCCTCCAGCGCCAGGCCGGCCACAAGGGGCTCGCCGAACAGCCACCGGGCGAATCTCGCCCCGTGCCCTCCGCCGTCGGCATCCGCCATGCTCACCACCGCCAGGCGGACATCGGTTTCGTCGTCGGCATCCAGCGGGCGCAGCGAGATCGCCATCCCGGCGGAGCCGTCTCGGGAAAGCGCGTCCCACCTGCTCTGCAGTGCCGCCCCGTCCGACGCCAGCAGCAGCCCTTCAACCTGTGCCGAGGCGTTCCTTGCCGGCAGCAGTGCCAGCAGGAAGTGGCCGGCGGCAGGAGAGTCCGCCAGGGAAGAAAGGCCCAGGGGGCGCAGCATGAGTTCCTGCACCGTGGGCCGCACAAGACCGGTGTAGAAGACGGCGCCGGCGTCCGCCGGGCAACGTTCCAGCAGGTCCGTGCGGCCCGGCGGCAAGGAGGCAAGCAGAGCGGCGAGCGGCGAGCCGGGCTGGGCGCGGAGCTGCACCGACGCCTCCACGCGGTCGGCTTTCACATCGGCGCTGATCTCGGCTCGGTCAAACTGTCGCAGGGCCCAGAGCAGCAGGTCCAACTCGGCAATAAGCTTCTGCTTTTCCAGATGTTGGATGTCCCCGGCCAGTTCGGTCAGCGCCGCCGCCATCCGTTCTTTCATCAACTCGACGTGAGCGGAGACGGGTTCCTCGAAGGCGGCCAGCAGGGCCGCCGGCGATATTTCCACGGTCACGCCGGCAGTCGGTTCCGCGTCCGGCTCAACGGGGAGCCCGGCCATCAGATCCGGGTGGGGCGCGCTGATGATGCTGTTTCGGTCCGTCCGGAAGTGGCGGCCGGGGTAGCGATGACGCAGGGCTCTGTACAGGCGCCGGCGTGCCTGTTCATCCTCGACCTGGAATCGCCAGACCCAGCCTTCGCGTGTGCCGGTCCGGGCGTAGAAAAACTCCACGCGGCAGGCCCCGAACGCCGCTTCAGCCACGTCCCGGGGAACACGCAGGCCCAGGAGTTCCGGCACCAGGGCCGGGTCGGCGTCGACGCCGGGGCCCCCCAGTGTCTCTCCGATGTTCTGCGCGAGTTGTCGCGCAGAGGCCAACCTGACGGTGACAAGGGAGACACCTTGCTCTTCGGGCATGGCGCAGTCGGGGCAGGCATCAGCCGGGGCGGGCGCGGCGAGGCTGAGCAGGAAAAGCTGGACGGCCGCCAGGACGGTGAGCAGGGGCCTGCGCGCGAAGCGCGCCCCTGCCGCTCGCGCCGGAGGGGGGGGTACTGCCGGGGGAGAACAGTTATCCTGTGTCGGCATCGCTGTGTCCGCCACTTTAACGAATATCCGATTGATGCCACCAGGATGCATAACGGTCGCCGCAGGTAGAGCTTAGCGACATGCCCATATTCTAACCGACAGGGGGGGCGTGTCAAGCCTGCCGAAAGCGAGGAGACCTGAGCGAGCGGCCTCAGTCTTCTCGCCTCGAGTACTTGCCGGGATAGGTCTTCCACCGACGGTGCAGCCAGAGCCATTCCTCGGGATGCCGGCGCACGACGCATTCCAGGTCGGAGGTCAAGCGCTGGGTGATGCGCTGTATCTCGCTCTGTCTGTCAGCGTCGGCCCGCGGCCGCACAACGTCGCTCAGCACAATGCGAAATCGGTTCTGCTCGCCTATGCGGCGGGCATAAGCGAAGACCACGGGGGCGCCGGTGCGGACGGCCATCCGGGCGGGGGCCGTAGTGGTGCTGGCCGGGCGGCCGAAGAAATCCACGAAGTCTCCGTGTCGGCGGGCATCCTGGTCAATGAGGACGGCGACATTCTGTCCGCCTTCCAGCAGTCGAATCATCTGACGCAGGAACCCCTCCTTTGACAGCATGCGCTGGCCGGTCACCCCCCGCATGCTCCGCAGGTATTCCTCCAGGTAGGCGTTGTCGAAGGGGCGGCGCACACTCCAGACCGGATAGCCCAGCAGGGATGCAACGGCCCCCAGGATCTCCCAGTGGCCGAAGTGACCTGTGACGAAGATGGCCCCGGTCGAGGCCGGCAGATCCGCCAGCTTCTCCAGGCCCCTCGTTTCGTAGAGACGCTCGGCGGGCCAGTTGCTCACGAAGCGGCCGAAATAGAGGCTGTCCAGAAGCGCCGCTCCCAGGTGTCGGTAGACGCCCTTGACGAGGGTTTTCAACTCGTCCTCGCTCTTGTGGGGAAACGCCTGCGCCAGGTTGCTGAGCGCATTGACGCGGCGCCGGCGCCTGTCGACGCGGTAGTAGAATGAGCCGATCGCTCTGCCCAACTGGCGCCCCGTTCGCCACGGCAGGGCGGTCGCCGCACTGACCACGTTTCGCACAACCATGTACTCAAACCAGTGTCGGGCCTTCTGGAACATATCGCTCAACATTTACACGGGCGCGATTTCAGAGGAAGCTGACTTCAGAGCCCGACGCAGGAACCTGCCTGTCCAGCTCCGCTCACAGGCGGCCACCTCTTCGGGGGTGCCGGCCACCACCAGTTCGCCGCCTTCCGGTCCCGGCTCCGGGCCGAGGTCTATCACGTAGTCGGCGTATTTTACGACATCCAGGTTGTGCTCCACCACCAGGACTGTGTGGCCCTCGTCCACCAGCGTCTGGAAGCAGGACAGCAGCTTGCGTATGTCGTCGAAGTGAAGCCCCACGGTCGGCTCGTCGAACAGGAACAGCAGGCTGTCCTTGCTGTTCTGCGCCATATGGGATGCGAGTTTGAGGCGCTGCGCCTCCCCGCCGGACAGCGTGGTGGCCGGCTGGCCGATGCGGATGTAGCCCAGCCCGGTGCGGACCAGGTAGCTGAGCCGCCGGGTGATCCTGTCGTGGCCGCGAAAGAAACGCATCGCGTGATCGGCCGTCATCTGCAGCACGTCGTAGATGGACTGCCCCTTGTACTTGATGTCCAGCACGTCCTGGCGGAAGCGGCGCCCGCGGCAGCGGTCGCACCGGACGTAGATGTCGGCCAGGAACTGCATGTCCACCTTGATGCTGCCGGCCCCGCTGCACTCCTCGCACCGTCCGCCCGGGGTGTTGAAGGAGAACGTCCCGGCGTCCAGGTTGCGAATGCGCGCTTCCCGCGTCTCGGCGAACAGATCGCGGACATATTTGTAGGCTTTCACGTAGGTGATCGGGTTGGAGCGGGGCGTGGTGCCGATGGGCGCCTGGTCCACCAGTACGACGTCGTCTATCAGTTCATCGCCTGTCAACTCGTCGTGCTCCCCCACCGGGTCGGGGTAGCCGCCGGGCTTTCTCCGCTTCAGGGCGCCGTAGAGAGTGTCCTGCACCAGTGTGCTCTTACCGCTTCCGCTCACGCCCGTCACGCAGATGAGCAGGCCCAGGGGGAACTCCACATCTATGTTCTTCAGGTTGTGTTGGCGCGCCCCCCGCAGGACGATTTGTCGGCGTCCCGGCCGGCGCCGCTCCTGGGGCACGGGGATGCGCAGCTCACCGCGCATGTAGGCGCCGGTGACGGATTTGTCGGATTCTTTCAGGCCCTCGAGGGGGCCCTCGTAAACGACGCGTCCCCCTTGCTCGCCGGCACGGGGGCCCATGTCGATGACGTGCTCGGCGGCCTCGATGATCTGGCGGTCGTGCTCCACCACCAGCACCGTGTTGCCGCAGTCGCGCAGGTTGCTCAGGATGCCGATCAGCCGGTCGGCGTCTCGGGCATGCAGCCCGATGCTCGGTTCGTCCAGTATGTAGAGCGTGTTGACCAGGGCGGAGCCGATGCTGGTGGCCAGGTTTACCCGCTGCATCTCGCCGCCGCTGAGGCTGCGGGTGTGGCGGTCCAGGGTCAGGTAGCCGAGCCCGATCTTGTCCAGGCAGTCCAGCCGGTCGCGCATCTCCTTGAGCAACAGTTCACTGACCTGGCGCTCGTAGTCGCTCAGCTCGACTCCCTCCTGGAAGAAGCGGTTGGCCTCGGCGATGTTCATGGCGTTGACGTCAGCGATGGTGCGCCCGCAGAGGCGCACGGCGCGCGCCTCCTCGCGCAGGCGGCTCCCCCCGCATGCCTGGCACGTCTCATAGGCGCGATAGCGGCTCAGCAGCACGCGCACGTGGAGTTTGTACTTCTTGCCTTCGAGCCACTCGAAAAAGTCCCAGACGCCATGGAAGTGCTCGGTGCCCTCGAAGACGGCTTCCCGCTGCCAGGGTTCAAGTTCCTCCCACGGCACGTCCACGGGGATGCCGGCCTTCGGGGCGCCTTCCAGGAGCTGCTCCATGCACTCTTCGGTCGAGCCGGTCGTCCAGGGCGCCACGGCCCCGCCGCGCAGGGTCTTGCGGGGGTCGGGCACGACGGCTTGGCGGCTGATGGTAATGGTGGCGCCGTAGCCGGAGCACGACTCGCAAGCGCCCAGGGGGCTGTTGAAGGAGAAAAGCTGCGGGCTCGGCGCCGGCATCTCCCGTCCGCATCCGTCGCACAGCAGCCGGTTGCTGAAGCGGAGCGTCTCGCCGCCGACCACGTGGACGTTGCACTGCCCCTTGCCCAGCCGGTAGCAAGTCTCGACGGCTTCGATGAGGCGCTGGCGAGCCTCCGGCCCGGCGATGAGCCGGTCGGCCACCACCTCGACCTCACCGCCGCCTTCGACAGGTATCTCGTCCTGCTCGGTGATGTCCACCACCTCATCGTCCACCATCAGGCGCACGAAACCCATCTCGCGTATGCGCTCGGCCTGCTCCTTGACGGTCAGCTTCTCGCTGAGCGTCAGGGGAAAGACGACCAGGAAGCGAGTGCCCTCGGGCAGGCTCAGCACCCGGTCGGCGATGTGGCTCGGGGTGTGCGATTCGATCTCGCGGTCGCACTGCGGGCAGAAGACGCGGCCCACTCGCGCCCACAGCAGGCGCATGTAGTCGTTCAGTTCGGTGGCGGTGCCGACGGTGGAGCGGCGGTTCTTGACGGGGTTCTTCTGCTCGATGGCGATGGCGGGAGGGATGTTGTCCAGGCGGTCCACGTCCGGCTTGTCCATTCGCTCCAGGAACTGGCGGGCGTAAGCGCTGAAGGACTCGACGTAGCGGCGCTGCCCCTCGGCGTACAGCGTGTCCAGCGCCAGGCTGGACTTGCCGCTGCCGCTGACGCCCGTTACGGCGACGTACTTGCCCCGCGGGATGTCCACGTCGATGTTCTGCAGGTTGTGCACCCGCACCCCGCGGGCGCGGATGGCGTTCTCGTCAGTCATAGGCAGTCGGAGGATAGGGCTTGCGTCTCAGGGGTGTTCACAAAAGAATCATTATAGCAGAGTAGAACCGGGCCGCCATCGCAACGCCGCCCGGTGCAGGCGCCTTGCGGGAGCAAAGACCAGACTATGGAGACCTGCAAAAGCAATGTTCAGCCAGAAAGAACGCTGTCATTCTGAGGAGCGACGGAGCCCTGACGAAGAATCCCTACGCCGGAGTCCATTGCGCCCCTGAACGGCGAGATTCTTCGTTGGGCCGTCCGGCGAACTTAGAATGACATAGTTGGCTCTACCGGGCTCGATAGCCACGAAGACGCGACGAGCACGACGAGGAAGGGGGGCGCGATGGGGCCATCAGTTTCCGGCCCGTGGACGCTCGGGCCGACCCGCCCCGCCGCGGGCGGAGCAGGCGTAGCAGGCGATTCAGACGTGACCCGGGGCGTCTGTCGGCTGGCCGGCAGCGCCAAACACGCGTTGTTTCTTCCGAAGGACCGGTTGCGTGGGGAAGGATAAGCCCACCGGCGGTCGAGACATCCCTTTTCGGGGTGTCACCGGAGAAATCCTTGACTGTAACCCCATAACCGAATAGTATAACAGGCGGGCGCGGGTCATGAGTCCGGTGCATTGAGGTTTCCGCCGGGAGGGACCGGCCGAACTTCGCGCCGGGGACGGCTCAACTGATGCGGGACGCTTGGGACATAAGAGGCGGCCGATTTGGCCGCACCGCGGGGCTTTCTGCGAAACGAACCCATTTCCTCTTTGATATGCGGACGGAAGTTCCGACGCCGGGCGCGCCGGCTGCTGCGTAGGCACAAGCTATCTGCGCGGGAACTATTTTCGCGCGAACTACTTGCGCGCGATGCGGAATACCGCGCTGTAGAAGTCGGCCACCAGCATGAATGCCACGAAGGCCAGGTAGAGGGCCAGCGGTGTCAGACCGGCCGCACCGACCAGCATAGCGCCCAGCCCGAAGCCGATATCAACGGTCGCCGCGCCGGTCCATTCAACCACCATGGCCAGCACCATCCAGGCCGTGCCGATAAGGGCGCCCAGCAACAGAAGCACAGGCGCCAGGACGAGTACGCAGCGGAACAGGACGGCCAGTATGGACATGGCGACCTCGCCGGCTGCGGCCCCGCGCAGCCCCCGCTGCACATACATCGTCTCGGCCGGGTTCAGGAAGGCTATCATCACGTGCACCCAGACGATGGCGGCGAGCACGGGTGCGATAAGCACAACGACGCTCCCCAGTGCCAAGGCCCATTCGATGCCCAGCGCCAGCGCCGCCACAGCCGCCAGCAGGGCAACCAGGCCCATGCAGTCAAGAAATGGTATGAGGGAGACCCGCTGGGGGTTGTTCTGCAGCGTCGCCCGGCCTGCGACGATGAAGCGGGCGGCCGCGTAGTGGAGCGCCAGCGCGGCTATCGCCCAGCCCAGCCCCTTCACGAAGAGCCGCATGCTGTCCTGCTGTATCGCCTCCACGGTGAAGCGGGTCAGCACCACGGCGGCCGCCAGCAGGATGCAGATAAGCCCCAGTTGGGCGAGCACACTCTGGTATATCTCGAAACGCTCGGTGAAGCCGGACAGAAAGCGCAGCCGCTTCAACAACCAGTCAACGGCCGGCACCACGGGCGTGGTGACCGCCTTGGCGGCGGGCTCCTCGGGCGCCCCTTCCTCGAACATGGTCGCTGTTATCTCGCGGGCTGCGCCGCAACGCGGGCATTCCCCCAGTTTGCCGATCTGCTCCTCGCGGATAACCAGCACGGCCCCGCATTCGACGCATTCCATCGTGCCGTCGCGCATCACCCTGCTCCTTCGCTTTGAGATGGCGAGACTCCACCCCTCCGCGGGACGCAGCGCAGACCCCCGGATGGCTTGTCAACCCTCTACTTTAGGAATATAGACCTCCCGAAGCGACTTGTCAAGATTCACACCTGCGGCGTAGGTCATTCATGACGAATATACTGGCGTGCCGGAATCCTGGTGGAGCTTCTGCGGATTCACTCCGGCTCTTGAAAGCCGGACGGCAGACCGATACGCTGCCGGCCAGATTCTCTGTCTCCGCAACCAACCAGGGAGGCCGGCACATGAACTGGCAAGCCGAATGGATATGGCACCCCCCGCAGGCGCAGATGGAAAACTTCTACCTCCACGCGCGCCGGGAGTTCGACCTTGCCGCGCCGCCGCGTGACGTCCGCCTGTTCGTCACCGCGAGCAACCTCTACCAGCTTTTCGTCAACGGCACCCTCATCGGCCGCGGCCCGAATCCGGCTGACCCCTCCCGCTACTACTATGACGGCTACGACGTCACCGAGCACCTGCGGCAGGGCGCGAACATCGTCGCCGTCCTCGCCTACAACTACGCGCCGGAACCGAAGAACATCCTGCGGCAGAACTGGGGCCGCGGCGGCCTGCTGCTTCAGGTGCGCGCCCCCGGCCCTGATGGCAAAATGCTGCTCAAGACAGACGCCTCCTGGCGCGTGCTCCAATCCCCCGCCTGGAAGCAGGACGTGCCACAGAACTGCCTGCTCTTCGGCGACTATAAGGAGGTCTACGACAGCCGCCGGGAACCGGAAGGCTGGCTGGAGGTCGGCTACGACGACAGCGCGTGGGTGGAGCCCGAAGTCCTGGGCCGGCCGCCCGTGAAACCCTGGACCCGGCTGATATCCCGCGAGATACCCTTCCTGGACGGAGAGCGGGCGCGCGCCGTGAACGTCTACTGGGAAAGCGCCAGTGTGACCTACCCCCACCGCGAGGACTGGGAGCTGGCGGATTGGAACGCGGAGTGGAACCTGGCCGAGGGCCGGCCGCACTCCGCCAAACGCCCTGACCGGCACGAACTGCCCGTGCGCATGCAGAAGACCCACGACGACTTCGACCCCTCCCTCATCCTTGACTTCGGACGCGACGTGACCGGTTACCTGGACATCGTGGTCGCCGAAAGCGCGGGCGGCACCGTGGACGTGCTCTACGGGGAGGACCTGTGGCTGACGCGCGTGGATACCTTCATCCTGAAGGGCGGCCGTCAGACGCTGCGCCCTTACAACCGCCGCACCTTCCGCTACTGCAAGCTTCTGTTCCGCGAGACGCCCGAACCGGTGGCCATCGAAGATGTGTCGCTGAAAATGGACACCTACCCGGTGGAGCGGCGGGGCGAGTTCCGCTGTTCCGACGACCTGCTGAACCGCATCTGGGAGGTCGGACGCTACACCATGCGCCTGAGCATGCTGGACCACTTCGTGGACTGCCCCTGGCGCGAGCGCACGCTCTACGGCGGCGATATGTGGGCGGAGAATCTCATCGCCCACTACGCCTTCGGCGACCCGCGCATGAACGCCAAGTGCCTGCGCCAGATGGCCCACATCCAGTACGAGGAGGGGCCGCTGCCCCCCTGGGGCCCCTACCGCGGATGCGCAAACTTCTATCCCTCATGGTCGGCCTTCTGGGGGCTGACTCTGCTGGACCACCATGATCTCGTGGATGATCGAGAACTGCTCGACGAACTCTGGCCGAACCTGCGCGCTCTGCTCAAATGGGCCCTCGCCGAGATGAATAACGAGGCGAAACTGATAGGGAGGCCCGGACCGGGCTCCGGCGCCCGCGGGCGCAAGGGCCACGGGGAGGCGTTCCGCGCCTGGATGCAGGCCCCGAGAGACAGATACGCCGCCTGGGACAACGTGCCGTTCCAGAAACTGCTGGCCGACGCTGCGCGTGTGGCGCGTAACACGGGCCGCACCGAGGAGGCCGCGCGTTACGAGGAGGGCGCCTGCCGCATGGCGGAAGGCATACAGCGGCGTTTCGTGGACGGGCGAACCGGCCTGTGCGTGAGCCGCAGCTCGCCGGACCGCCCGGGGCAGTACAACTCGGGCGTGGTCATGTGGGCGGGACTGCTGGGGGAGGGCGCCGGGCGCCTTGCCGCCGGAGAGGTCTTCGGACCCCATGTCGCCCCCGTGGGCGCGCCGTTCGGGGCCCTGTTCCTCATTGAGGGGCTTTTCAGCTACGGGGCGGACGTGGCGGCGCTCGATTTCGTCCGTCGCTACTGGGGCGAGATGTTGGGGCGCGGGGGGGGCACGTTCTGGGACAACTTCAGCTTGGCCTGGCCGGACGACGTCGTCGCCGCCCGCAACACCAGCCGCTGCCACGGTTGGGCCGCCGGTCCCACCTACTCGCTGCCGGCCCACGTGCTCGGGGTGCGGCCGCTGGAGCCCGGCTTCGCCCGATTCCTTGTGCGCCCACAGCCCGGCGATCTGCGGTGGGCCCAGGGCGTGGTCCCCTCGCCGGCCGGGCCGATATCCGTCGGCTGGCAGCGCAGCCCGAAGGCCTTCCGGCTGGAATTGACCGTCCCGGATGGCTGCAAGGCCCTGGTGGCCATGCCCGCCGTGCGCCCGGGCGGCGGGCGGGTGGAGTTGGACGGAGCGCCGGCCGAAGTGGAAACGTCGGCCGGGCGCCGGGAACTGACCGTCGGCCCGGGACGCCACGAGATCACCGTTAGCACTCGAGGGGGTCTCCCGAGGTCTTAGCGCCCGGGGGCCTCGCCGCGGGCGGCATGCCTTCTGCAGAAGGGAGCCGGATACTGTGAAACGCAAGCGGACCATGACGCGGTTGGCGGGCTTGGCCCTGGTGGCGGCGGCGCTTCACCTCGTGGGTATGGCAGGCGCGGGCGGCGAGCAAGCACGTTGCGATGAGTTGACTGCACAGGACACGGCGGCCGAAAAACCAGCCGAAGAGAAGGAGTTGGTTGGTCCGCTGACGTTTAACTCCGAGCTGCCCCTTGAGGTCTGGGCCCTGACCATTGACTGGGAGGAGATGGAGGGGGTGCGGTCCCACATCGGTCGTACGCCGGCCGATGAGCCGCTTCATGTTCCCGAGTGCACCTATTGGTGGGTCGAGTCTGGCGGCGAGCCGGGATGGGAGGTCGTGGCGCGGGAAATGGCCCGCCGGGACATCCCGGGACTCCGGATGCGGGGCGCCGCTGACGCGGGCCTTCAGCACCTGCGGGGGCTGTGCAAGCTGCGGGAGCTTTACATCTCCGGCACGCAAGTCACCGACGCGGCTGTGGAGGCTTTTAAAGAAGCCTTACCCGAGGTGAGGGTCAGCCACTGAGCGAAGGATGCGGGGATGGAGAAGGAAGTTCGGCTGAACTGACCGGCCATGATGCCGTAAACGCCAGGCAAGGATCCGGTGAGAGCTGTAGCGCGGTCGGCGAAGTCGACGGCTTTCCGGTAGACGTCGAGCTTCTCGAAGGTGAAAGCCACGGGTGCTTCCACAGAGAGTCGAAACTGGACCGCAGGAGAGAGCGGCAATGTGTGTGCGACAGAGGCCTGCTGATAGGTGAGGCCCGCTGCCGCTGGCCTCGGCTTTCAGCTATCCCCCTCTCTTGCTCTACCATCATTTTCGCCGGCCGGCGAAAATGATGGTCGGGGCGCCCGGATTCGAACCGGGGACCTCTACACCCCCAGTGTAGCGCCCTAAGCCAGACTGGGCCACGCCCCGACCGCAGAAGTGATTATACCGCGCTGCTGCATGTCGTCAAGTCGCAACGGTTACTTTGCCAGGACATGGTACCCACCCACCGGGAGGTTCTGATCGTGTGGGTTCAGTGGGGTCGCGCCCG